>NZ_LHCD01000002.1:0-407592 GCF_001262595.1 Methylobacterium sp. ARG-1 | reverse complement strand
CTTCACCGAGACGGGGGGCGCGTCGGCGCTGGCGGCGTTCGGGCGGACCGATGTGGTCGAGACGGCGACGGCCGGCGTTCAGGCGCAGGCGGTGGCGGCGGATCTGTTCGGCGGCGCCGGCCCGCTGCTGGCGCGGGGCCTGATCGGCTACCGGCGGGCGTTCGGGGACGGGGTGCCGGCGGCACTGCTGGCGTTCCGGGGCGGCACGGCGTTCCGGACGGCGGGCGCGGCGCTGGCCCGGGACGCGGCTCTGGCGTCCGTGGGTCTGGACTGGCAGGTTGCGCCGGGCGCGCTGGTGGGCCTGTCCTATGACGGCCAGCTCGGCCGCCGGGCGCAGGACCACGCCGTCAAGGGCAGCCTCTCGTACCGGTGGTGAATGGGGCCGCCCGGATCGGGGCGTGCGGCAACCTGCGGCACGCCCCGCCGACCCGCAGGAGACCGGCCGTACCCCGGAGATAAGGGACAGTGCGACGTCAACCTGGGACTGCACAGCTAAGCCGCTGACTCAGAATGGCGCGGCGGCTCACACACCGCCGGTAAATGTCTGTCGCCTCTTCGGACAGGCGTCAGGGTCATCCTGACAAGCCGTAGGACGAAACGAACTTGACCGTTGCAGCGAAGACAGCAGGCTTTCGGTCACGCGGGGAGGAAACAGGTCGAGCGGGGAGCCGCGCCATGTAATCAGCCCCCCGCACGGCCACGATCAGGTGTTCTTCTTGTTGTACTTGAACTCCGGCGCGTTCTTCAGCGCGTCCTTATCCGTGTCCACCATCGCCTTCAGCGATCCGTCGGCGCGATGCAGGAAGATCGATGACGGGTCGACCAGCACGTAGCGCTCGCCCATGCCGAGGAAGCCGCCGACGCTGACCACGACGCCGGTCACCGTCTTGCCGTTGTCGATGACGAGGTCCTCGATCTCGCCAACGCCCTCGTTCTTGTTGTTGTAGAGGTTCTTGCCCACGAGCTTCGAGGACGTGACCTCGGCCGGCCTGGCCGTGACGAACTTGATCTTGGCGGTCGCCGTGTCGGCCATCGTCATTCCGCCCGTGCCGCCGGTGGCCATTGCCCCGCCGTTCGGGGTCGCCGGCATCGCGGTGCCGGCCGGCGGGGCCGCCATCGGCTTCGCCGGATCGTTCGCGGGCTGGGCCGCCTGCTTGTCCTGAGCGAGGGCGGGCATCGCGAGCATGGCGCTGGCAGCGATGGCGCTGATGACTGCGTTCTTCATGGCTTCTACCTCGGAGTTTCGAGTGAATGATCCGGCACCGGCGGTCCGTGGACCGCGCGATGCCGGCCGGATTCGTTCGCGTGGCGGAGGGGAGCCTCGTCTCGCATCGAGCGACCGTCGCCCCTCTCCGCCCGCTGCTCAGTAGCCGCAGTAGGGTCGGCCCACGCCGTAGCCGTAGCGGTAGCCGACCGGGGCGTAGGGGTAGCCGTAGCCGTAGGACGCCCCGTAGTAGGCGGGTCGGGCGGACGCGGCGGCGAGGCCGAAGCCCAGACCTGCGGCGAGGCCCAGGCCACGATAGCCGCGGCGGTAGCCGTAGCGGCCGTATTGGTGCCCGTAGCCGAAGCGCGCCGGGCGGAAGCCGATGCCGCGGTACCCACGGTAATGGCCCCTGAAGCCGTGACGATGGCCACGGAAGCCTCGGTAATGACCCCTGAAGCCGCGATGGTGGCCCCGGAAGCCTAGCCCTCTGTGGCCGTGGAAGCCGTGGTGATGGCCGACGAAGCCATGTCCTCGGCCGAAGGGCCGCGCCTCGCTCGACGGCGAGAACAGGACGAGGCTGGATACGGATACGGCTGCGAGGGCGATCGAAAGGCGTTTCATCTACTCGGCTCCCTGATGGCCTTGGGATGGCCGTCCGCGGCTGGCCGTTGAGCCGCGGGACGTCCCGATGGTTCGGCGTGCCTACGGAACGGTTCGGATCGGTGACCGCAGTTCGGTCACCGGTGTCGCCTGGCCTTGGATACTGCTCGGGCTCGGCGGCGGTCCCCATCCCGCTCGAAAGGTGATGTGTGGTGTGGGGCGCAGGCTTGCAGTCGGAGAAGACCGCAGGCCTGTCGGGACAACCCCGACAGCGCAGAGGGGAGGGAACGCACGACGTGCGGAATCGCGGCGCTGCGTCGATGCGAAGTTCGGAAATGAGCTCGCCCGCCGCCTAGCCGAGCGGGCGAGGGAGTGCCCTCTGTTCCGGATGGTGCACGCTTGGTCGCAAGTCGCGGGATCATCGGCCGGTTGGTACGGGCCGTGCTGCGGGACGTCTCTGGTGAAGGTGGATGGTCGCGCTCTGGTCCATACCCGCTGGCGTGCCGCTCAATTGCCTGATCGTCGGCGGAGGCCCAGCAGGCATAGCCGCCGGCCCTGCGCTCCGCGTTCTCGCTGATGCTCGCCTGCCCGACGGCGATGTTCCTCGCTGAGGGCCGGACCTGCTCCGCTTCTACAACGACGCTTGGCGGCCGCTCCTGGACGGCCGCCTGGACGTTCGTTCCGCGAGGTCTGGGGCACCATTTGGAACGAGATTGGGCCGCTCGTGGACTCCGCGCTCACGGGCGAGAGCCAGACGCTCGCCGACGTCATGCTCGAATTCTCGCGCAACGGGCGGCCAGACCGAAGCTGGCAGTCCTTCACCTGGTCACCCGTGCTGGACGAAACCGGCGCGGTCAACGGTCCGTTCTACGTCACCGCCGAGACTTGGGCGCGGGCCCTCCCCACGACGACGCCCACGGCTTCCAGGTCGTGCGCAAGCGCTACTCGGCCGCGCAGGTCGCACGCCCCCGAGGCGCCCTGAACGGGCAGCAGCGGCGACAACCCTGAGGTCTCGATTCCGTACAAAGCTTGACGCTATGGGCTCCCGCTGCCGATCAGAGCTACTTGGAGTGACGCCCGTGAGACATCTGTAAGCGGACTTCCTCAGCCCGGTTAGGTACGTCCGCAAGGTGGCAGCACCAGCCCCGCAACAAGCGCTCATGGACGGGTACCAAGGCTACTAACGCTCAGGGACTTGGACCTCAGGGCGGCTTTGTCTCTTACAGCGGGATCACCCGATGCGGGGGCGGGTTGGTCAAGCAGTCTCCTCCGGAGATCCTCCTGCGGAGACCCGTCACGATGCCAAGGCAAGACGAGCAGAAAACCATGCCTGCACGAGCGACCTATCCGCCCCCTCAATCGGGAGGGCTGGCTCCAGCCCTCATGCGCAACATCGAGACGCTGCAGGAGCGCCGGAGTGCAGCGGAACGGAACGCCTCCATGCAGGAGCGCGTGGCGGAGGCGATTACGCGATTCACCGGCAGCATGGCCTTTGTTTACCTACATGTCGTGCTCTTTGGCTTCTGGAGCCTCGTGAATTCTGGTCTGCTGCCGATCCTGCCGAAGTGGGACGAGTCCTTTGTAATCTTGGGTACCTCCGCTTCCGTCGAGGCGATCTTCCTCTCGACTTTCGTGTTGATCAGCCAAAACCGCATGGCCGCTGCAGCCGATAAGCGCGCCGATCTTGACCTCCACATCAGCCTCTTGGCCGAGCACGAGGTGACGAAGCTTGTCGCAATGGTTTCGGCGATCACAGAACGCCTAGGCATCCAGACCGAAGCTGATCCCGAAGTCGACGAACTCAGACAGGATGTTGCGCCAAACGCTGTTCTCGACGAAATCGAACGGAACGGTGGCTCGTGACCTTCGACTGTACAGCCAGCGGTTGAGCGCCAACAGCCCCATGGGTCAGAGGCGTGGATCTGCTCCGCATTGTCCCTCCGTAGGTTGCCTCGGTTGCCAGTGCGCCATTACCGGACTTTCAGCTGTGAGCACCGGATGGCCCACTCGTGGTGCAGGAGCCGACCTCGATGCAGGTGGTGCAAAGCCGACGACAGCAGTGCCCGGCGCCACGACTCCCGAGAAGATCCTCTTCGAGTTCCGGATCGCGAGCATCCGCGGCGTGACGCCTCAATGGAGCCCCCCCACGGCCGGCCTACCGCGCATCGACAATCGTTTGCTTCTCGTGCCATCCGCGCGCGTCGTTGAGGACGCTGAAGGGCGGCTGCTCCTAAAGCCGCGCTCTAAGTTCGGCAAATGGGGGCTGCCCGGCGGCGTTCCGGATGAGCGCGAGGACTTCGTCACCTGTGCCGTGTGTGAGCCCCTCCAAGAAACGCGCCTGGAAACGCGCCTGCAGGTCCGTGATCTCGTCCCGTTCGGTTTTGGTCTGGACCTGACACCGAAGTGAGGACCTATCCAAACGGCCACGTCTGCCACGACTTCAACATGGTGTTCGCGGCCCGAACCTTCTTGGGTGAGCCAGCGAGCGATGGGAGGGAGAACCCGAAGGTCAGATGGCTTAGCCCTGACGCGCTGCCGGAAGTCCTGCCAACCGTGGCACTCACGATCCAAGCCTTCCCGCGCTGGAACGCGACTGGCACCTTCCAACTGATATGACCCAAGATACCGATCAGGCTTTCAGGACTGCGATTCAGTACATGGTACGCCGCCTTGGTGGCTTTGCCCGCGCACTCAGGCTGGATGAGGCGACCAGGCGGACATTGGCGCGGTAATGATGGCGAGTGGCTCACCGCCGGCAACCTGCTGGCACTAGCCATCTGCCTCGGCTGGAGCGCCGGGAGCTACAAGCTGCATTAGCCGCCCGCGCAGGCGTCCGGTCGCGCAAAGATGCTCACATCTGCATGAATGTTGCGCTTTGGGTGCCTTCAACACTACGTGCTCTCCCGTTCAGGTTGCTGAGACGGTTGTGGCCATAATCGGCAAAAGCGATCGCCTGATGAAGCGCGAGAGGATCGCCGCTGCCTTGAACAGCGACGGCATCACGATCCTCGTCAAAAATCCTGTCGCCTATGTTGGGGACGCAACTTTGGCGATGTGCGAAAGGTCGTGTTCGATCCGCCGATAGGGACGGCTGCGTTTGTGATCACTCCCTCTCCAACTCCGGAGCGCTGACGTGCAGACTGATCCACCATCCACCGCAGCAGCGAGGTGGGGCGGGGAGCCCTGTGGAAAAATGGTTAAGCGCGTCGCCTTCGTTCTCTGCCGAGAGTCCGGGCTTGATCCCATTTGCGACTACAATGGTCGCCATGGCTGGGAAAGATACATCAAGCTCGCCCGAGAAGCCGTTGCGGCAATGCACGAGCCGACCGCCGAGATGATCATCGCCATCGACCAAGCGCTTGAGAATTCGACAGTGCGTGTTGAGCATCGTGGCTCGGACACAGTCGCGGGGGCCGTCGAGACGTACAAGGCGATGATCCAGGCGGCACTCGGTGAGGCGTAGCCCATGCTCGAGACCTCTGCCCCAAGCCTAGAAGTTGTCGCCGCCATTCCCGCCGATGGCGTCGAGGTCGAGCCGATTGGGTTGAGTTGGATAGATGGAAGGTGGGCGATTTCGGGCTGAGCGATGCCGACGTCTGGTCTGGCGGCGAGAGCTGAGGGCTGGTCGAGGCCGGCGAGCGCCCCAACCAAAACCGCATCGACCAGCCTTCGCCTTGAACCCCTAAATCGGTGGACCCCATTATTGGCTCTGCCCGTCCCAGTAGCTTGAGATTCGCTCATACAGGGCTCGGTTCGCCTCAACGCCCATCGCTTTGTCGCTGGCGAACATCATCAACCCGCAATAGTCGGTCCGGAGCGTGCCGTGCTCTCGGGATGCGCCCGAAATAGCTGTTCCGCGGTCTACCCCAGCCCATGTGTCTCAGCGACGAACCAGGTGATGACGTCCAGGCAGCTTTCCCGCACCGCGACCCACCGGCTCGGTGGCATGTACCGGCACAGCGAAGCGTGCGGGGAGATCTTGGTGTAGTGGGCGTCGATTTCCTGGCCGCTCCGGTAATGACTACAGGAGCAGCCTACGATCTAATGCATGGGATTCGAAGCCATGGCAGCCTGCATGCCCAGCCGGGCAAGGCGAGGCTCTTTTACAGCACCATCGCGGCCGTGACGGTGGTGGCAGTTGGGCTAAACTTTCTCGGCTTCAATACCATGCCGGCCCTGGTCTGTTCCGACATTGCGCAGAGCTTTTCGGTTCCGCCGCTGCTCTTTCTCATGATGCTAATGGCGAACGACACGGTCGTCATGGGGAATCGCGTCAATGGCGGCTTGACGAACCTGCTTGGTTAGACCACCACAATGGTTACCTTTATTGCCACGCCGTGCCTCATCGCAACATGGCTCCTCCTATAAGGGCACCTGCCTGGCACCCGGTGCACGGAGCACTCGCTCACGGAGGTTTGCGCGCTTGTGGCCCACATCATGCTGTCGGCGTTGCCAATTCTTAACAGAGCGAGTCAACCAGGTTTGTCGCGGGCTTTAGTGGTACCATTCACGAAACCGCTGCGGTTCAGGCTTGGTGGGGGAGAGGGTTGAGGCGAGCGAATCGTGCACGGTCAGCCGAACCTCGATGATGTGGGGCTCCAGCGCCGCGCTGACGGCACCCCTCTGTCGCGCGGATGTCCCGGGCCCGAGAGTGATTACCCTGAAGGACTCGCTCGGGACGCCAGCCCGAATGAACCCGGAACCTTAGCGGCCGCACCGATTCCGCCACAAAAACTATCACAAGATGTTTTGTGACTCCGCCATCGGGGGTAAGTAGAACGAATCGAGGGATTGGCTTATCGGCATCGTCGATGCATCAGCCTTGCTCAATACGTGTCCAAAGCTGACCATTTTCTTGGACTCGAGTCCCAACCTGCCAATTCTCTAAGTAGCTCTGTAAAGCGTCGATTCGGCAACATTGATCTGCGATAGACCTGCTCTCTGCTTGGGAGCGCGTGCGAATGGAGGCACCTGCGTGTGAGAAAAATTGTTCTCATAACCGGCGGCGCAGGCTTTATTGGAGCTCATCTGTCGAATGCGTTGCTAAAGCGCGACTACCAAGTCCGCATTCTCGATAGCTTGATTGAGCAGGTTCACGGCTGCGGAGCGAGTGCGAAACAAGCGGCTCAAGGAGTCGAATTCATTCGGGGCGACATTCGAGACGCTTCAGTGGTGGCGCGTGCCATTGAGGGGGTGGACTCAATTGTACACCTCGCCGCCGAGGTCGGCGTCGGCCAGAGCATGTACGCGGTCGAGCGTTACGTCTCAGTCAATGATTGCGGCACCGCCGTGCTGTTCCAGCAGCTCATAGACCGGCCGGTGCGGCGCGTCGTCGTCGCTTCCTCGATGAGCATCTACGGCGAAGGCCTCTACCAAGCCAGGGACGGCAGCATCGTTCAGGACGCGGTACGCAAATCCCGGCGCTCTGGCGAGCCTTGGGATCCGGTGGATGCGCACGGGCATCCGCTCGTGCCCGTGCCGACCCCCGAGTGGAAGGCGCCGACCCTGGCATCGGTCTACGCCCTCACCAAGCACGTGCAGGAACGTCTGACGCTGACGCTCAGCCCGGTCTACGGCATGGAAGGCGTCGCCCTGCGGCTCTGGAACGTCTATGGGCCGGGGCAGGCGCTCTCGAACCCCTACACGGGTGTCCTTGCCATCTTCGCCTCGCGACTGCACAACGGGCAGCGGCCGATGATCTTCGAGGACGGTGAGCAACGGCGCGACTTTGTCCATGTCGAGGACGTGGCCGAGGCCTTCGTGCTGGCGCTCGAGCACCCGCGGGCGCCCGGGAACGTCTACAATGTCGGGAGCGGGCAGAACTGGTCCGTTCGTGAGGTGGCCGAAATCCTAGCCCGGGCGATGGGCAAGCCGCATCTTGCGCCGGAGATCATCGCCCAAGCTCGGACGGGCGACATCCGGCACTGCATTGCCGACATCGGCAAGATCCAGCGCGAACTGGGCTTCGCACCGCGGCGCGATTTCACCGACGGGGTTGCCGAATTGGCGGCCTGGGTTGCCGAGCAGCAGGCCGTCGACCGTGTGACCGAGGCCCGCCGGGAACTCGAAGCCCGGGGCCTGGTCGCGTGATCCAGCCCCGACCTCGCCCGCCGGGCGATCCGGCCGGATGCAACGTTCTGATCACCGGCGGAGCCGGTTTCATCGGCGCGAACCTCGCCGACAGCCTAGCCGCAGCCGGTCACCGCGTCGTCGTCCTCGACACACTGGCGCGGCCCGGCGTCGAGGCAAACCTAGCTTGGCTGGCAGAACGCCATCCCGCCGCTCTGACGGCGGTTACCGGCGACGTTCGCGATGCGGACCTGGTCGCGGATTGCGTGACCGAGGCGGATGTCGTTTTCCACCTTGCGGCACAGGTCGCCGTGACCACGAGCCTGGTCTCACCCATGGAGGATTTTGCAGTCAATCTCGGCGGCACGATCACGGTGCTCGAAGCCGCGCGCGCGCGGCGGGTGCCGCTCATCTTCGCGTCGACCAACAAGGTCTACGGCAACCTGCCCAATCTACCGCTGACCGCCGCGGACGATGCCTACGTGCCCGCCGATCCCGAGTTGCGGCGCTGGGGCATTGGCGAGCGGCAGCCCCTCGATTTTCATACACCCTACGGCTGCTCCAAAGGCGGCGCCGACCAGTACGTCCTCGACTACGCCCGCAGCTTCGGCATTCCGACCGCGGTCCTGCGGATGAGCTGCATCTACGGCCCGCGGCAGATGGGCACCGAGGATCAGGGCTGGGTCGCGCATTTCCTGATCAGCGCCATCGCGGGTCGGCCCATCAGCATCTACGGGGATGGGCGGCAGGTCCGCGACGTTCTGCACGTCTCGGACGCGGTCACGGCCTACCGGGCGGCCTGGGAGCGGATCGAGAGCATCGCAGGCCAAGCCTTCAACCTCGGTGGCGGTCCGAGCAATGCCGTGAGCCTGCGCCAAGTCCTCGCCCATATCGAGACGCTCGTGGGGCGCCCGGTCGATCACCGCTTCTCGGAGTGGCGCGCCGGCGACCAGCGCTACTACGTTTCTGATACACGCCGTGCCCAATCGGTCCTCGGCCTTCCGGTCCCGACGCCGTGGCGACGCGGCGTGTCAGACCTCGCCGCTTGGCTTACGAGCACGAGGGGCACCGGCGGGATAGGCGGCCCCGGCGATCGGTACACGTCGCTGATGGGAGCAGGCGAATGAGGGTCGCCCTCGTCAATCCCGCCTGGGATTACCGCAACAGCATCTATTTCGGCTGCCGCGAGCCGCATTTCGCACTCGAACTCGGCTACAGCGCCGCCCTCCTGACCGCCGCAGGCCACGACGTGCTGATGCTCGACGCGCACCTCTGCGAGCTGACGCACGCGCAGACTGCGGAGAAAGTCGCGGCTTTCGGCGCTGACATGACCGTGGTGACGACCGCGCCGACCTACCTGTTCTGGCGCTGCGCGCCGCCGGAATTGCGGGTGCCGCGCGCCTTTCTGGACGCGCTGGCCGGGCGCGGAGGCCGCACGGTTGCGGTCGGACCGCACGGCTCGGCGACCCCACGCGCGACGCTGGGGAAACTGGACGTCGACGCCGTCGTGCGCGGGGAGTGCGAGGAGATCGTCCTGCGTCTCGCGGAGGCGCAGGACCTCCGGAGCGTGCCGTCGATCGCCTACCGGGACGGCGGCGACGTGCGGATCACCGGGGGACCGCACGCGGCCCGGTTCAGCGACGCCCCGGCGCTGCGCTGGCCGGCGGAGTGGATCGCGCGCCACACCCACCACCACCATCGGTTCGACCAGGGGCCCGACGGTCCCGGCGCCGAAGTCGAGGCCTCGCGCGGCTGCCCGTATACCTGCAGCTTCTGCGCGAAGATCGATTTTCGCGACGCGTATCGCCGGCGCGATCTCGACCCCGTCCTCGCCGAGATCGACGGGCTCATCGCCCAGGGCGTCACCTACGTCTACTTCATCGACGAGATCTTCCTGCCCCAAAAGCCGCTCCTCGAGGCCCTGGTCGCGCGCGACCTGCGCTTTGGCATCCAGACCCGGATCGACCTGTGGAAGCCGGACATGCTGGATCTCCTCGGGGCGGCCGGATGCGTCTCGATCGAGGCCGGCATCGAGAGCCTGACGGTTCAGGGCCGGGCCGCCCTCGACAAGAAGTGCCGCGCCACCACCGACGAACTCGCCGAGCGGCTGATCCACGCCCGCAAGACCGTGCCGTTCGTGCAAGCGAACCTAATCAAGGTCGCGGGCGACGACCCCGCGATGGTGGCGCAATGGCGCGATCACCTGCGTGGACGGGGCGTCTGGGCAAACGATCCCGTGCCGCTCTACCCCTATCCCAGCTCCCCCGACTATCGGCGTCTCTGGGGCGAGCCGGACGATTTGGCCTGGGAGCGGGCGCACGCGCACTACCTCGGCCTCTTCGACGCGTTCAGCGACATCCAGGAAGAGCGGCCGCTGCCGCTTCGCGAACTGGAGGCGGCATGCGGACGGAGCTGAGGATGCAGCGCTTCCACGTCCTGATGACCGCCGATGCCGTCGGCGGCGTCTGGTCCTACACGGTCGACCTCGCCGGGGGGCTCGTCGATGCGGGCGTCCGCGTGACGCTCGCCGTACTCGGTCCGGACCCGTCCGCGGCGCAGGCCGCGCGCGCCGAAGCCGCCGGATGCCGCCTCGTCAGGACGGGGCTACCCCTCGACTGGATGGCGACGGATCGCGGCGCGGTGACGGGGGCCGGCGAAGCGCTGGCGCGGACGGCCTGTGCGGTCAGAGCCGATCTCGTTCACCTGCACAGCCCCGCCTTCGTGGCTGCGGCGGACTTCCCGGTGCCCGTCATCGCGGTCTGCCATTCCTGCGTGGCGACCTGGTGGGCGGCGGCCGGGACCGGCCCGCTTCCCGGGGATCTGGCGTGGCTGGCGGAGCTCGTCGCGCACGGTTGCCGCCGCGCCGATGCGCTCCTGGCTCCGAGTCGGGCTTTTGCCGACGCGACGGCCCGCGCCTACGGGCTGACCCGGCCACCGAGGGCCGTCCATAACGGTCGCCGGCCCCTGGCCCCTGCCGACACTCCCGAGACGGATCCAGTGCCCTTCGCCTTCACAGCCGGCCGGCTGTGGGACCGGGCCAAGAACTGCGCCGGTCTCGACCGCGTCGCGGCCAGGACTGCGCTGCCGGTGCGGGCGGCGGGTCCGGTGACGGGCCCCAACGGCGAGCGCGTTCGGCCGGCCCACCTCATAGGGCTGGGCGAGCTCGACGAGGCCGGCATCGCGGCGGAACTCTCCGGGCGACCGATCTTCGTCTCGCTGGCCCGCTACGAGCCGTTTGGCCTCGCCGTTCTGGAGGCGGCCCAGGCCGGCTGCGCCCTCGTGTTGTCGGACCTGCCGACCTTCCGGGAATTGTGGGCGGACGCCGCCCTGTTCGTCGAGCCCGACGACGCGGATGCGGTCGCCGGCCTGCTGGATGCCCTTGCGGCCGACCCAGACCGGCGTGCGGGCCTCGGACGGGCGGCGCGGGAGCAGGCGGGTCGCTACACGGTCGCAGCCTCGACGGCGTCCGTCTTCGACGTGTTCGAGGCGCTCCTCGCCGGACCCGAGGTTCGAGCCTCCCGACAGGGAGCGGCCGCATGAGGATCGCCTACTTCACCCACTCGCTCGCCTCGTGCTGGAACCACGGCAACGCCCATTTCCTGCGCGGTGTCCTCCGCGAACTGATCCGGCGCGGCCACGAGGTCCAGTCGTTCGAGCCGCGGGGGGCCTGGAGCCTGGCGAACCTCCTGCGCGACCACGGCGAGGCGGGGCTGGCGCCGTTCCGGGCCGCCTACCCGGAACTGCAGGCCGAGACCTACGACGCGATCGAGCCGGCGGTGGAGCGTGCCGCGCAGGCCGACCTCGTCATCGTGCACGAGTGGAACGAGCCCGCCCTCGTCGCGGCCCTCGGAGAGGCCCGTAAGCGTGGCGCGTTCGACACGCTTCTGTTCCACGACACGCATCACCGGGCGGTCAGCGAGCCGGAGACCATGCGGCGCTTCGATCTGTCGGGCTACGACGGCGTGCTGGCCTTCGGCGAAGCCCTAGCCGCGGTGTATCGCGACTGGGGTTGGGGCGACCGCGTCTTCGTCTGGCACGAGGCCGCCGACATCCCGCTGTTCCAGCCGCCGATCACGGAGGGCCCGCGGCATGGGCTCGTCTGGATCGGCAACTGGGGCGACGACGAGCGCAGCGCCGAGCTGGAGAGCTTCTTGTTCGGGCCCGCGCAGGCGGTGGGCCTGCCCCTTGACATCTACGGCGTGCGCTATCCCGAGGCCGCGCTGGCGACGCTCGCCCGATACGGCGCGCGCTATCACGGCTGGGCGGCCAACGTGGCCGCCCCGGCGCTGTTCGCCCATCACCTCGCCACCGTGCACGTGCCGCGCCGCTTCTACGTAGAGCGGCTGCCCGGCATTCCGACCATTCGGGTCTTCGAAGCGCTGGCCTGCGGCATCCCCCTGGTATGTTCACCCTGGGAGGATGCCGAGGGCCTTTTCCGGCCGGGCATCGACTATCTCGTCGCCCGCAGCGGCGCGGAGATGGAGCGCAGCTTGCGCGCCCTGCGTGACGATGCCGAGCTGCGGCGCAGCCTCGTCCAGAACGGGCTCGCCGTGATCCGCGCTCGTCATACCTGCGGCCACCGCGCCGAGGAGCTTCTGCGTGTCGCCCAGCGGCTGCGCGCGCCCACCCCGCAGGAGAGGTGCGCGTGAGGATCGCTTTCTACGGATCGAGCCTGCTCTCCTCCTACTGGAACGGCGCAGCCACGTATTACCGTGGTCTACTGCGGGACCTCGCGGCGCGCGGCCACCGCATCACCTTCTACGAGCCGGACGCCTACGATCGACAGAAGCACCGCGACATCGACCCGCCGCCCTACGCCGACGTGCGCGTGTATCCGGCGACGCCGGACGCGATGCACGCCGTCGTAGCGGAGGCAGCCCAGGCGGACGTGGTCGTGAAGGCGAGCGGCGTGGGCGTGTTCGACGACGCGTTGCTGGCCGGCCTCGTCGCCGCCTCCCGTCCCGAGGCGATCCGCATCTTCTGGGATGTGGACGCGCCCGCAACCCTCGCCGAGATCGCGCAGGACCCGGGGCACGCCGTCCGCCGCGCGATGCCGGCGCTGGACCTCGTTCTCACTTATGGCGGCGGTCCACCGGTGATCGCCGCCTACGAGGGCTTCGGCGCCGCGCGCTGCATCCCGATCTACAATGCCCTGGATCCCGACACCCATCACCCGGTTCCGGCCGATCCGCGCTTCGCGGCCGACCTCGCATTCCTGGGCAACCGCCTCCCGGACCGAGAGGCGCGCGTTGAGACGTTCTTCCTCGGCGCCGCAGCGCGGCTCCCGGATCGGTCCTTCCTGATCGGCGGCAACGGTTGGGACGGCAAGGCCATGCCGGCCAATGTCCGCGCGCTCGGACACGTCTACACACGCGAGCACAACGCCTTCAACACGACGCCCCGCGCGGTGCTCAACATCGCCCGCGACAGCATGGCGGCGGTGGGCTTCTCGCCGGCGACCCGTGTCTTCGAGGCGGCAGGCGCCGGCGCCTGCCTGATCACCGACGCCTGGACCGGGCTCGAGCTGTTCCTTCGGGATGGGGAGGAGGTACTGGTCGCCCGCGACGGCCAGGACGTTGCCGAGCACGTGGCCGCGCTGACGCCCGGGCGCGCACGTGCGATCGGAGCCGCCGCCCGCGCCCGGATCACCCGCGAACACACCTATGCGCATCGGGGCGCGGAGGTTGACGCGATCCTGAGCGCGGTCTCCGCCCGCAAGCGCGAACGGAACCTCGCGTGACCGGCGCCCCGCTCCGTCTCGTCGTCCTCGGGCTCAGCCTGTCCTCGTCCTGGGGCAACGGCCACGCCACCACCTACCGGGCGCTGTTGAAGGCCTTCGCCCGGCGCGGGCACGCGATCCTGTTCCTCGAGCGCGAGGTGCCCTGGTACGCCGAGCACCGGGACTTGGTGGCACCGGACTATTGCGACCTCGCCTTCTACCGCGATCTCGCTGATCTCGAACGGTTTCGCGATCGGATCACCGCTGCCGACGCGGTGATCGTGGGCTCCTACGTGCCGGAGGGCGCCGCGGTGGGCCGGCGTGTCCGCGCCTGGACCCGATCAGTCTGCGCCTTCTACGACATCGACACACCTGTCACCTTGGCGAAACTCGAGGCCCGGGACCACGCGTATCTCACGCCCGACCTGATCCGCGCCTACGACCTCTACCTGTCCTTCACTGGCGGGCCGACCCTGCGCCGGATCGAGGCGCGCTACGGCTCGCCCGCGGCGCGCCAACTCTACTGCTCCGTCGACCCGGCGGCCTACCCGGTTTTGGAGCGGGAGGCACGCTGGGACCTCTCCTATCTTGGGACCTACAGCCCGGATCGGCAGCCGACCCTGACGCGGCTCCTCGTGGACGCGGCCCGGGACGCTCCGCACCTGCGCTTCGTGGTGGCGGGCCCGCAATACCCCGACGCCGTGGACTGGCCGCGCAACGTCGAGCGGATCGAACACGTCGCGCCACGGGATCACCCAGCCTTCTACGCGGCGAGCCGCTACACGTTGAACGTGACCCGGGCCGACATGATCCGAGCCGGGTACAGTCCGAGCGTGCGCCTGTTCGAAGCCGCCGCTTGCGGTACGCCGATCCTGACTGACTGGTGGGAGGGCTTGGAGACCGTGCTGATCCCGGGACGCGAAATCCTGCCGGTCGAGACTACCGCGGACGTCCTGGGCCTGCTCGAAGGGCAGCCGGAGATCGAGCGCCAAAGGCTCGCGGACGCCGCGCGCGCCCGGGTGCTCGCGAGCCACAGCGCCGAGCACCGGGCCGCGGAACTCGACATCCATCTTCGCGAGGCAGTTAGCCGATGCGGGAACATCATTACGCACTCAATGTTTTGCGAGGTATCAAGCGATGAAGTCCTGAGTAAACAATAGCAACCACAAGGAGGACGTCATGACGAGAAGGGGAGGCCTTAATGTTCTTGTTGCGGGTGGCGCGGGCTTTATCGGGTCGCATTTGATTCACGCACTGCTTGCCGATGGCGCGAGCGTGACGTGCCTCGACAATCTTTTGACTGGACGCCAGAGCAATCTTGACCACCTTCGGGACGAGCCCCGCTTCGATTTCTTTGAGGCAGACTTGGTCGATCCGCTGCCGCGCCTGCCGCGGTTTGACCGGATTTTCAATCTCGCCTGTGCGGCCTCGCCGCCGCATTACCAAGCGAACCCGGTCCACACGATGATGACCAGTGTGCTGGGCACCAACCGTCTGCTGGAACGAGCCCGCGAGGATGGCGCGCGCTTTCTCCAAGCCTCGACCAGCGAGGTCTACGGCGACCCCGATGTCCACCCGCAGCGGGAATCCTACTGGGGCAACGTGAACCCAATTGGGCCGAGGGCCTGCTACGATGAAGGCAAACGGGCCGCTGAATCCCTAATTTTTGATTTCGAGCGTGGCCATGGCACAGACGTGCGGGTGGCACGCATCTTCAACACTTACGGACCGCGCATGCGAGCCGATGACGGGCGCGTTGTCTCTAACGTCATCTGCCAGGCCCTCTCGGGCTCGGACATCACGATTTACGGCGACGGGAGCCAGACCCGTTCGTTCTGCTACGTCAGCGACCTTGTCGACGGCCTGATGCGTCTGATGGCCCGGGACACATTGCCGGGCGGTCCGGTCAACCTGGGAAATCCTAACGAACTGACGGTCGAAGACCTCGTCGCGCGCGTTGTCCGCCTGACTGGAACCACCTCGCGGGTGGTCAAGCGGCCGCTTCCGGTCGACGATCCGCGTCGGCGCAGACCAGATATAACCCGGGCGTACGACGTGCTCGGCTGGTCCCCGGCCGTGGCGCTCGAGGAGGGGCTAGAGGCGACGATCGCGTGGTTCACGAACGAGGTCCAGCCTGACCTGGCGATCCGGAGTGAGCGACTGAAGGATGACATCATTGCAGCGGAGTGAGCCTGCTGCCGCAGGCGAGTGGGGAACGTGGCCCGGCCCCCGTATTTCGGCGCGCGTGAGGAAGCCTTGATGAGTAGACCCAAGGTTCGCGTCGGCATTATCGGTGTTGGCAACTGCGCCTCGTCCTTCGTGCAGGGTCTGCGCTACTACCGCGAGACTCAAGCTGGCGAGACCGTGCCCGGATTGATGAACGTCGAGCTCGGCGGCTACCATGTCGCCGATATCGAGGTGGTCTGCGCCTTTGACATCAATGCTCGAAAGGTCGGGTACGACCTCGCCGATGCGATCCTGGCCCCACCGAATAACACGCAGCGTTTCGCCGACGTGCCGCCTAGCGGGGTCGTGGTGCGGCGCGGGCCAACGCTCGACGGGCTCGGGGCCTACCTGCGGGCCGACGTACCGGAATCGGACGAGCCACCGGTCGATGTCGCGGCGGAGCTCGAGCGAACCCGCACGGACGTCCTCGTCTGCTACCTGCCGGTCGGGTCCGAACGCGCCGCCGAATACTACGCCGACTGCGCCCTACGGGCGGGCTGCGCACTGGTCAATTGTATCCCGGTCTTCATCGCGTCGAACCCGGCGTGGAGGGCGCGGTTCGAGGCGCGCGGGCTGCCGCTGATCGGCGACGACATCAAGAGCCAGGTCGGCGCCACGATCGTGCACCGGATGCTCGCCAACCTCTTGCGCGAGCGCGGTGTCCGCCTCGATCGGACCTACCAGCTCAACTTCGGCGGCAATGCCGATTTCAAAAACATGCTGGAGCGGGAGCGGCTGGAATCGAAGAAGCTCTCGAAGACGCGCGCCGTCACGAGCCAGCTCGACGTGCCCCTCGCCCCGCACGACATCCATGTTGGACCGAGCGACCACGTGCCGTGGCTCACCGACCGCAAATGGGCGCATATCCGCCTTGAAGGGACAGCCTTCGGCGGAACGCCGCTCAACATCGAGCTGAAGCTCGAAGTCTGGGATTCACCGAACTCGGCCGGCATCGTGATCGATGCCGTACGCTGCGCCAAGCTCGCCCGCGACCGCGGCACCGGAGGTGCCCTGATTGGGCCGTCGAGCTACTTCATGAAGGCGCCGCCGCGCCAGTTCACCGATCAAGAGGCGCGGGAGAGGACGCTCCGTTTCATCGCCGGTCAGCCCGATCCGGAGCCGTCCGGATCGCCGGAGCCGACGTGACCCGGGTCTACCTTGTGCGCCACGCGGCGCACGACCGCGTGCACGGGATCCTGTGCGGGCGCATGCCCGGTGTTGCGCTCGGCGCACGCGGCCATGCCGAGGCGGTCGCGCTCGCCGGCCGCCTTTCGGGCTCTGGCGCCACCGACGTCCTGTCCAGCCCGCAGCAGCGCGCCTTGGAAACCGCGGAACCCATCGCGGCCCGACTCGGCCGGCCGGTCGCCGTCGCTCAGGAACTCGACGAGATCGCGTTCGGCGACTGGACCGGTCGAAGCTTCGCGGACCTCGCGGACGATCCACTCTGGCGGCATTGGAACGAGGCCCGCGCGACGACCCGGGCGCCGGGCGGCGAGAGCATGATGGAGGCGCAAGGCCGCATCCTCGGGCTCCTCGAGCGGCTCAGCGGAACCTGCGTGCTGGTGAGCCATTGCGACGTGATCCGGGCCGCCCTTGTGACGGTCCTCGGGCTCTCCCTCGACTTCTACGACCGGATCGCGGTCGATCCCGGCTCGCTGAGCCTCGTGGAACTCTGGCCGGGGGGCGGGCGCCTCCTCGGCCTGAACGAGCAACCGGCCACCACATGAGGCCACGATGAAGCTGATCGTCTTCGGACTTACTGTCAGCTCTGCCTGGGGTAACGGTCATGCGACCCTGTGGCGGGGCCTGTGCCGCGCCATGGCGGAACGCGGGCATCACGTCGTCTTCTTCGAGCGCGACGTGCCGTACTACCGCGCGCACCGCGACCTTACCGCGCTGCCCGGCGGCCAACTCGTCCTGTTCGACGCGTGGAGCACCGTTGAGGCCCGCGCGGCGGGCGAGTTGGCCGACGCGGACGTCGCGATGGTGACATCCTACTGCCCAGATGCTCGGGCGGCAACGGACCTCGTGCTCGCGGCGCCCCGGGCCAAGCGGGTCTTCTACGATCTTGACACGCCTGTGACGCTCGCGCGCCTGCAGCGTGGCGAGGTGGTCGAGTACATTGGTCCGGACGGTCTCGCCGGCTTCGACCTCGTGCTGAGCTATACCGGCGGCCGTGCCCTGACCGCCCTGAAGGACGAACTCGGGGCACGCCAGGTGGCGCCGCTATACGGACACGTCGACCCCGCTGTGCACCGCCCCGCGGCTGCCATCGCGCGCTACCGTTCGGACCTCTCCTATCTCGGGACCTACGCGGCCGACCGGCAGGCCGGCGTCGCGGACCTCCTCGTCGAGCCGGCCCGCCGCCATCCGGATCGCCGCTTCCTGATCGGCGGGGCGCAATACCCGGCGGACTTCCCCTGGGGGCCGAACATCCACTTCAGTCACCACGTCGTCCCCGAGGAGCACCCGGCCTTCTTCTCCTCCTCGCGGCTCACGCTCAACGTCACGCGGGCGGCCATGGCCGAGATGGGGTGGTGTCCGTCCGGCCGGGTGTTCGAGGCGACGGCCTGCGGTGCCGCCGTGCTGAGCGACGACTGGGCCGGGCTCGATGCCTTCTACCGGCCCGGCACGGAGATCCTGATCGCACGCGACGCTGACGACGTCTGCGCAGCCATGGACCTCACCGATACCGAGCTCCAGCGTATCGCCGAGGCGGGCCGCGATCGGACGCTCACCGATCACACCGCCGCCCGGCGGCTCGATGCCCTCGAGCGGATCCTCGCGGACTTGCCCGGATGCGCATCCGCCGTCGGCGTGCGCCAGCCCGAACTCAGCGCGGAGCCTTGAGCATGTGGGGAATCGTGCCGGCGGCGGGCCTGGGCAGCCGCATCCAGCCCCTTGCCTTCTCGAAGGAGCTGCTGCCGGTCGGAAGCCGCCTGCGTGATGGCGTGGAATGCCCCTGCGCCGTGAGCGAATACTTGGTGGAGCGGATGCTGCGCGCGGGGGTCACGCGGATCTGCTTCGTGATCGCGCCGGGCAAGTCCGACATCATCGAGTATTATGGCGCGGGCTATGGCAGCGTTCCGATCGCCTACGTGGTTCAGCCGCGGGCGAACGGGCTGTGCGACGCGGTGTTCCGCGCCCTTCCGCTGATCGGCCCCGACGAGCCGATTATCGTGGGGCTTCCCGATACGATCTGGTTTCCGGAGGACGCCCTGACGACGCTTCCGGACGAGGTCCTCTCGTTCCTGCTGTTTCCCGTGGATCGGCCCGAACGCTTCGACGCCGTCGTCCTGGATGCGGAGGACCGGATCACGGAGATCCAGGTGAAGCGCAGCGACGCCAGCTCCCGCTGGATTTGGGGGGCCTTCAAGATGCCGGGGCGGATCCTCGGCGCGCTGCACGCGCTTTGGCAGTCGCGGGGCTGCGCCGACGACTATGTCGGCACGCTGGTGAACGCCTACCTGGCTGGCGGCGGGCAGGCGCGGGGGATCCGGGCCGGACGATCCTACGTCGATGCCGGTACCCTCGACGGGTATCGCGCCGCCATCGCACTCCTCGGCGAGGCTGAGCGCAACGGAGAGCCCGGACGCCTCTCCCTCGGCGAGCCCGCCTCCATGGCTTGCGCGCTGTCCATCCCCTGACGCCCGGAGGAAGCCTGACGATGAGCCTGGCCGAGGAGAACGCCACCCTGCGTCGAGAGATCGACGCGTTGGGGGATTGGTTCCACAACATCGAGCTCGGTGGGGTGCCGACCGCGCCGAACCATTTCCTGGGGGATTACCCGCGGGTGAAATGGCGGCGCTTCGCCAATGCGATCCCGGCCGATCTCACCGGCAAGAGCGTGCTGGACATCGGTTGCAACGGCGGCTTCTACGCCATCGAGATGAAGCGTCGCGGCGCCGCACGAGTGCTCGGTCTGGATTCCGACGCGCGCTACCTGGCCCAGGCCCGCTTCGCCGCCGCGCGAACCGGCCAGGACATCGAGTTCCGCAACCTCTCGGTCTACGATGTCGGGGCGCTCGGCGAACGCTTTGACGTCGTGCTGTTCATGGGCGTGCTCTACCACCTGCGCCACCCGCTCCTGGCCCTGGATCTTATCCGCACGCACGCCGCCCGCGACCTGCTCGTGTTCCAGTCCATGCAGCGCGGGGCCCAGGACATCACCCCGGTGGCCGAGGATTACGATTTCTGGGATGTCGGCCATTTCGCCGAGCCCGGCTACCCGAAGCTGCACTTCATCGAGCATCGCTACGCGAACGACTGGACCAACTGGTGGGTCCCCAACCGAGCCTGCACCGAGGCGATGCTGCGCGCGAGCGGCTTCGCGATCACCGCCCACCCGGAGGAGGAGGTCTTCGTCTGCCGTTGCGCACCCCTTCCGCCGGGCGCCGGCGCCGTCCATCCGGCGCCCGCCCCGCGGCCCGACTCCCCGACAGCCGAGGATTCCCACCTGTGATCGAAGCGGTGATGCTCTGGAACGAGCCGAACAACAAATCGCACTGGGACCCCGAGATCGATCCGGACTGGTTACGCTTCGGCGCGATGGCGAAGGCAGCCGGCCAGGCGATCCACGCCGTCAATCCGAGCTTGCCGCGGGTCCTCGGCGGCATCTCGCCGATCGACCCGTTCTTCATCCGCCGCATGGAGAGCCAGGGCGTCCTCGATGCCGTCGACGCAGTAGCGGTGCACGGCTTCCCGCTCGACTGGAACCTCTGGCAGATCCACGAGTGGCCGCAGAAGATTGCGGAGATCCGCGCCGTCACGCAGCTGCCGATCTGGGTCTCGGAAGTAGGCGTCTCGACCTTCGGAGCCGAGGAAGTGCAGGCCTGGGGGCTCGCGCGCACCGCCGAGCTCCTGATCGGGCGCACGCCGCGCATCCACTGGTACAGCCTCTACGATCTGCCCAGCGAATGGGAGGCGACCACCCGCCACCGGGAGGCGGAGGGGTCGTCCTACTACCGGCACTTCCACATGGGCCTGCTGCGCCAGGACGGCACGCCGAAGCTCGCGCTCGCGGAATTCGCCAAGCACACGCCGGCACTCGGGCTCTGCCAGTGGTTCCACTTCGAGGACCACCGCCTGGACGATGCGGTGGCCTGGATGAAGCGCCTCGGCGTGACCTATCTGCGCACGGGCCTCTCCTGGGCCGACAGCTTCCGGCCGAACGCCCTCCACTGGTTCGACCGGCAGATGGAAGCGCTACGCGATTTCGACGTCACCGTGACCTTCTGCTTCACCCCCGAGCATCGGGGCATCGTGCCCCATCACACCAGCGCGCCGCAGGAGCCCGAGGAATTCGCCGCGTTCTGCGCCGACATGGTGCGCCGCTACGCGCCAGCGCGTGCCGGATGAGCGGCGGCCTTGCTGGTCTACGGTAAGGCGAGCCGGACCAACGATCCCCGCGACCGGCTCGCCACGCTGGTCACCCTGCTGCGGGAGGTGGCGGAAGAGCCGCCCGGCATCCGCCGCCACGCCGCCCGGGTCGCAGCCCTGATCGAGGCCGGGGAACTCGCGCAGGGGATCGCCGATGCGGCGTTCCTCGATCACGGCCGGGACCTGGCCTGCCCCGCCCGGGACGCCGCGACCGCTCTGCTCCTGGAACTTGCCCGATCGGTCTGGGACTCGTGGCGGACGGGGTTCCGAACATCGCCCGGCACCCCGGACCTGACCGCCTTGGCCGCGACGCGGCTGCCCGCGCGCATCACCACGCGCTGGGCCGAAGGCTTCGCCTTCTACGCGCTCTATCCCGAGAGCTACGCGATGGCCGCGACGCGGGCCGCTCTGGCCGCGACCACGCGCGTCGTCGGCATCCGCAGCATCGGCGCCCCCCTCAGCGCCATGGTGGCGGCCGGTCTCGGATCGTTTGACATGCAGACGGTGCGCCCCGTCGGACACCCGTTCCGACGCGCGTTGGCCCTGGACGACACCTTCGCGGCGGCCTTGACCGCGGGCGATCCGGCGGGATTCGCGATCGTCGACGAGGGGCCGGGCCTATCCGGAAGTTCGTTCGGCGCGGTCATGGACACCCTCGCGCATCTCGGGGTCGCCGAGGATCGGCTCAGCCTGTTTCCGAGCCATTCGGGGGAGCCGGGACCGCAAGCGACCGAACGGCACCGGGCACGCTGGCAGCGCGCGACGCGCCACACCGTTCCGTTCGAGCATGTGATGCTGGCCGGCGGCGGGCTCGCATCCTGGGTCGCCGATCTGGTCGGCCCCGCGCAGGCGCCCCTGATCGAGATCTCGGGCGGGGGCTGGCGCGCGTTCCAGGGCCGCAGCGCGGATGCGTGGCCGCCCGTCAACGCGCAGCAGGAGAAGCGGAAATTCCTGCTCCGGGCGGGCGGCACGCTCTGGCACCTCAAGTTCGCCGGTCTCGGCCCAGCCAGCCGCGCGAAGCTCGACCGAGCCCGCGCCCTGCACGCGGCTGGATTCACGCCGCCGGTGGCAGGGTATCGTCACGGCTTCCTCGTCGAGCGCTGGATCGCGGATGGCCGGCCCCTCGATCTCGGCGCGGTAGCGCCGGGCGTCCTGATCGATTGGGTGGGACGCTATCTCGGCTTCCGGGCGCGGCATTTCCCGAGTGGGCCGGAGCGCGGCGCGAGCCTGAGCGAACTCCTCGCGATGGCTCGCCACAACGTCGGCGAGGCCCTCGGGCCGGACTGGGCTGAACGGCTCGACGCCTGGTCCGAACCGCGTCTGGCCGAGCTCGCCGGTCGTGCCTGTCCGGTCGAGATCGACGGCCGGATGCAGCCCTGGGAGTTCCTCGTCCGGCCTGATGGGAGCCTGCTGAAATGCGACGCCCTAGACCATCATGCCGCCCACGATCTCGTCGGCTGCCAGGATATAGCTTGGGACGTCGTCGGTGCGGTTGTTGAACTGTCGCTTCCAGAAGACTCCCGGGACCGCCTTGCGGCATTCGTGGCACAGGAGGGAGGGCACCCAGTCGATCCTGACCTCCTCGCCTTCCTAACGCCCTGCTACCTGGCCTTCCAGCTTGGCGCCGCTAGCATGGCAGCGGATGCTGCGCACGACGACATCGAGGGATGGCGTCAACGACGATCGCGCGCCCGCTACACGGAACATCTCCGTCTCGTGCTCAGGCCGTGATGACTCTATCCGGACTAGGTGGGAAGAACCGCCGCCACGTGGAACTCACGAGCGTTGTGTCAATACCGAAGCAAGCCGCCTGCGCATCGCCGAGGCAGCGGCCCTGCGCGTTGACGGCTGCCGTCAGGGTGCGGCGCCAGGCAAGATGGGGCCCGTGGAGGTCCGAGTGATTCTCAGAGGTGTTGATGAGGTAGTTTGCTGAGATCGGCAGACGCGCGAGTCGCACATCCCGCTCTTGTGCCACCTCCAGCCATTGATGGTGCGAGCGCAAGGTGCTGAACGGGTCGCGGCGAACGGGGTCCGCCGAGTCTGGCCGCAGGCACGCCACGGTGCTTGTGCCGCAGAGCCGGTGGAATTCACCGGGAAAGATGTCCGGGTGTGGTAGCGCCGCGATCCGTAGGCTCTGGATATCCAGGATCATCCCCGCCGTGATCAGACCTCCTACCTCTCCCAGACCAATGCAGGCGCGCGCCGCCGCAACAGTCTCACGATCGATCCAGTCGTCCGCATCGACAAGCATGAGCAAGCCACCGCCCTGCTCTAAAACATAGTCGTTGAGTGCGTGCTTCTTGCGGCCGCTGTCGTCGTTGTGGGGGCCAGTCTCGCGTACGGGCCAGTCGGCGACCAGGACGCTGAGGCGGGGATCGTCATCCATCACCGTGCGCGGCCTGTCGTGGCAGGCGATGATCACGCGGAAGTCCGGATCTGTCTGCGCGCGCACTGACGTGAGGGTAAGGTCAAGCAGAGCCTCGATCAGCGCCCAGTTCTGTGTGAGCGCCCGAGGCACCAGTGCGATCCCGAAGGTGAACGGAAGTGGGTCGCGCATCGCCACCTGTGACTATTGGTCGAAGAACGTTCGTGGCTTTTGAAATAGGCTCCCGAAGCCCGGCCGCCAGTCTAAATTCGGGGCGTCCGCCACGCACAGGCTCTGTGACTTAGAGCGCCTAACAGAACGGGCACGGATCGTCTGGGCATGCGTTGGTTGGTATGGCTCGCCGCTTCTGCCCGATGATCTCTGGAACGCGATCGCCCCGCTCCTTCCGCCGCCCCGGCCCCGTCCGAAGGGCGGTCATCGCCCGATCGAGAACCGGGCCGCGCTAACCGGCATCCTGTTCGTGCTGCGCTCGGGCCAGCCCTGGGAGATGCTGCCGGGCCGAGATGGGCTGCGGCTGCGGGATGAGTTGCTGGCGGCGTCTGCGCGACTGGCAGAAGGCGGGCGTCTGGGCGCACCTGCATCAGGTGCTACTGGAGCATCTGCACGCGGCGGGTGAGATCGGCTGGAGCCGGGCGAGCCTGGACAGCGCGTCTGTCCCAGCGAAAAAGGGGGCTCTGCCACCGGCCCGAACCCGACGGACCGGGGCAAGCCGGGCACGAAGCGTCACCTCGTCACCGATGCGCGCGGCACGCCGCTCGGCGTCTGCCTGAGCGGGGCCAACCGGCACGACAGCCCGATGCTGGCCCCGACGCTCGACGCCATCCCGCCCCTGCGGAGCGCTCGACGGGGGCGGCCGCGCCGGCGGCCCGGCAAGCGGCACGCCGACAACGCCTACGATGCCAAGCCCCGACGCCAGGAGTGCCGGGCCCGCGGGATCGTCCCGCGCATCGCGCGCAAGGGCATTGAGAGCAGCCAGCGGCTCGGCCGCCATCGCTGGGTGGTCGAGCGCACCCACGCCTGGTTCAACCGGTTCCGCCGCCTGCCCATCCGCTACGAGCGGCGTAGCGACATCTACAAGGTCTTCACAGGTCTCCCAGCAAGCCTCATCACCCTCAACCAGATCAAACGGTTCTGTTAGGCGCTCTTGATCCTTCTCAAAGCCTATCAGATTAGCTGTCGGAAAAGGGGAGGACTTCTCGTACAAGGCGCTGTCGGCCGAGGGCAGCATGTGCGGATTTGGTCCTATAGGATTGGATTTCTCCGCATCAGACCCGCCGAACGGCCAGGGCTACGTCGGTGACGAATGGTGGTACTGCGACCTCGGTCAGAACGGAGCCGTCCGCAGTCACATGGTCCGTTCCGCATACAAGCCCTGCCTCAGTGGTCCAAGCTGTGACGGAATAGCGGCCCGCCTGCAGGCCGGGCAGCGAGAGGCGAGTTGCTAACGGCGACACGTCACCGCGCACTTGGCCGTTGGCTGCGAGGGCATCCGTCCTGAGGCACCAAACAACCGCCTGATCCGTGTCTCCGCAGGCGAAGACAGCGACACCCGACTGTTCGGTTCTAACCTCTTGGCTCAGGTTGCGCCGTCGAAAACAGCTCCAGTTGACCAGCGGTAGAAAGCCAGCGAGGCTGCGCTGAGCGGCACGCATCCCCGGCGTGAGGCGGTGTGGATGCCGGTTCGGCCAGCGCATCCCGCCACCCGCTCCTCCGCTCGCCAAATGTGCCCATTGCAGGTGGCGGAAGTATTCGTCGTCGAACGGCTCTGGCAGGGTGACGTGCCGATCCTTGAAGCTGTGGATCGGTCCGTGCTCGGTGTCGAGAAAAGGTCGGCCGTCATGGATCTCAGCCAGGCTCTCACGAACAATCCGCCCCATGGCGATCGCCGGGTCTACGGTGTTGCGCGGGTCGTCGATCGTACCGCTGGCGTAGATATGGATGGATGCAAAATCGAGGTTGGGGTGACGGAAGATCGGCTCGGCCATGGGCAGGTGCGGACGCCACAGGAGTTCGGGTCCAAACAGCGACACAGTTTGCGGATGGCTTCGCCCATAGAGCTTCGTTTCAAGGGCTCGAACATGCTGGCTTAGGTCGGCGATGAAGGGAGCAAAGCCGTCCGCGCCCTCCTCGGCATGAGCAGGGTGGATCTCATTCCAAAGATCCCAGCCAAATAGCACGCCTGAGCCGCCCCAGCGCTCCACCGCAAAGCCGAGCCGGTTCTTGATCGCGGCTCGCACTGCCTCGTCGAGAAGGAAGCGCGAGGGATGGGCGAGCGGTCCGCCGTTGCGCTGATTATAGGGATGATGGCGCCAGTGCAGCCACATCCAGAAGGTGTCGAAAGGGGTGAGCAGGATGCGCAGTCCCACCTTCTCGCAAAGGGCGAAGAGGTCGTCCCACAGGCGAACCATGGCGGGCGCAAACTGGCCGACAGGACGCTCGATGTAGCGGTGGCGCACCTGCGCATACTCAAGCATCAGGCGCAGACAGGTGACACCGTGCTCGGCCAAGTAGCGGAGATGGGCCTCCACACCGGGAAGGTCGCGGCGGCGAAACAGGCCAGCGAATTCGTCCCAGCTGATCGCGTCGTTCTGACCAACGGGCGTCCAAGGTGCGCCGGTCTCGGTTACGAAGTAGGGCACGCCAGGTTCTGCGACCTGGATCCAGGGTAGTGGCTGGAGTTCTCGAGAATGACTGCGGTCTGCGGTCCAGGTCGCCGCACCGCCGGACCTGAGGAAGCACGCGGCGCTGTCCGAGACGTCCAGGTCGGGATCATAGGCGCGGCGGTCGTGCTCGGTCATCAGACCTTCATCTCGTAGGGCCGTCGGCTTGTTCCGTACCCGTGCCAGAGAAGCGTGACCTTATGCAGCGATCCTGATGTCGCGATTTCGGAACCTACGAGTTGCACGAGTGCAAAGTGGTAGGCGCTGCAGAGCGCTTCAGCAGTCAACCGAACAAGGAGGGCCTGCCCTGTTCCCTTCAGAAGGCAAAGTCGAATTTTAAGGGCATCCTGCCGCCGAAGCTATTCCTGAGCACTCCCAACGGGTGCCATGCACCCAGCGCATAACTTCACGATGTTGGAGAACCGATTGTTTTCCAGACATGTTGTCCCAACAGTCAGGAACCCGACCAGACCCGCTCACATTTTGTCGGAAAAATTTGTTGGGCTTTCTAGCGTCGGTAAAACGCTCGGTCAGGCGTGCATGTCTGCTCTGAGCCACCGTTTGCCAGAAACCGGACCGGCAGCTATCGGCCATGACTACGCCATGCCGGATCGCCAATGGGTGCAAAACCGGCCATTCGACTTTGCGCCCGTCCCGGCCATTCGGAGCCGAAAAACAACATTTCCCAAGCGGACCTCAAGGCTTCAGTCACTCTCGGCAACCTCAGTTCGCGACGGCGCGAGGCCGAAAAGGCACTGCGCGGCGACCAGACCGAGGACTGCGAGCACCCGTTCTAGGGTGTGAACCGCACCAAGCTGTTGCAGGGTTTGTCGTTTTGTGATTCCAGGCGGCCGTTTTGCGGCCTGGAGGTGGCGATGGCGGACCTGTTCTGGCTCTCGGACGAGCGTGGGCGGTGATCGAACCGTTCATGCCCAGGGCTCAACCCGGACCCGAGCGGAGGGACGACCGGCAGATCTTCTCCGGCATTCTGCACGTGCTCACCTCGGGCTGCCGCTGACGCGACTGCCCAGCGGAGTATGGGCCGCGCACCACCGTCTACAACCGGTTCAGCAGGTGGTCCCGCCGCGGCTTCTGGAAGGCCATGCTGGCGGATCTGGCCAAGGCCGGGTGGGCAGGCGACGCAGCCGCCCTCGATAGCACCTATGTGCGGGCCCACCGCGCCGCGCACGGCGGCAAAGGGGGGCGAAAGCGCAGGCCATCGGGCGCTCGCGCGGCGGCCTGACGATCAAGATCCACGCGCTCACCGATGTCCTCGGCCGCCCCGGCGTCCTGCTGCTGACGCCCGGCAACGCCAGCGACGTGACGACTGCGCCGGCGGTGTTGGCCGAAGCGCCCGGCTGGATCCGGCGTCTGGCTGCCGACAAGGGCTACGATGCCGACTGGCTGCGCGCCGACCTGCGAGCGCAGGGCATCACGTCGGTCATCCCGGGTCAGCGCGGTCGCAAGCGAGGCATCCGCCACGACAAGCGGCGCTATCACGAGCGCTGGCGGATCGAGGCCAACTTCAATCGCCTCAAAGACGTCCGCCGCGTCGCGACCTGCTACGACAAGCTCGCCCGCAACTATGCCTCAGCCGTCGCCCTCGCCGCCGTCATCGCTTTCTGGTGCTGATCGAGTCCAGACCCTAAGGCCGTGCTGCCGGGCATGCGCACGGCCGCGGGCACATAGTCGACGTGACGTCCATGGGCGGGTTCATCACCATGCCGGGCATCCCCTACTACTGCGGCAGCAAGTTTGCCCTGGAGGGGATCCCGGAGGCGCTCGCCAAGGAAGTGGCGGCTTTCGGGGTGCACGTCACGGCCCTGGCGCCGGGCTCCTTCCGGACGGACTGGGCCGGCCGTTCGATGATCCGCTCCGAGCGCAGCATCGCCGACTACGACGCGCTCTTCGATCCCATCCGGGAACGCCGCCGGGCCGTGAGCGGCAAGCAACTTGGCGACCCGGCGAAGGCGGCGGCCGCGCTCATGCGGCTGGTCGAGATGGACGAGCCGCCGGTCCGCCTTCTCCTCGGCAGCGACGCCCTGAAGCTCGTCCGGGACAAGCTCGCCGACATGGCGCGCGAGATCGACCGCTGGGAGGACCTGACCCGGTCGACGGACGGTGCCTGAGCCGCTCGGACCCGGCCGGATCGCAGGCGACGTGGCCGCCCAACGCGAAGTCCACTGCCGCGGCGGCGTGGATGGCGGTGCTGTCGAAGCCCGGCAGAGGCGTGCCGGCCGGGTCGAGGATCATGCCGCCCTCCGTGCAGCCGAAGATCAGGCTGTCCGCGCCCTCAGCCTTTGCCTGAGCGACGAGGCCGATCAAGGCGTCCCGCGAGCGGTCGAGCACCTTCCCGACGCACAGATCGTCGAAGATGATGTCGTGAGCGAGCCTGCGCCCGTCCGCCTCGGGGGTCACCACCGCGATGCCGTGGCGCGCCATCCAGGCCTGGTAGAAGCCCTGCTCCATCGTGGAGAGGGTAGCCAGGAGCAGAGGGCGGGCGGCACCCGGCGGCCCTGAGGCGCTCGGCGGTGACGTCTATGACGTGGAGGAACGGTACGCCCACCGCCGCCTCGATGGCCGGGTCGACGAGGTGCATGGTTACGGCGCAGACGACGATGCACTCGGCATCGGCCGTTTCCAGCGCCCGGGCTGCCTCGCCGAGGTGGTGGCCGGCCTCGTCCCATCGGCCCGCCCGCTGCATGTCGAGCACGGGCTGGAAGTCCACCGAGCGCGTCAGGATGTCGGCCGAGCGCCAGCCGCCGAGGCGCTCGCGCACCGCCTCGTTGATCATCCGGTAGTCGATGGCGGAGCTCTCGAAGCTCATCGCGCCGAGAAGACCAATCCTGCGCACGCCGTCGCTCCGTGTTCCAATCTCATCCGGCCCGGGGCGCCAGCCTCACCGGAATGGGACGACCCGCGACAGAAGCGTCTCGACGATGACGGCGAAGCGGCGCGGGTCCCGAAATGCACGGGCGGACAGCATCGCACCGTAGACGGCTGACAGGAAGGCGTCAGCCTCCTCCCCGGGGGGGCCGACCAGCGTCACGTTGCCCTGCCGCAGTCCGAGCACGAAAAGGTCCGTCAACCACCCCTTCAGCTCGACGAAGAAGGCACCCACGGCTTTCGCGACCTCGTCGGGCAGGCCCGGCAGCTCGGCCGCAAGCATCGCCGCGATGCAGAAGGGCGCGGAACCGTCGAGGATGCAGCGCTCCCAATAGCGAGCATAGGCACGCAACTGCTCCGCCGCGTCCGGCTCGCTCTCCTTCAACGCCGCCACCTGCGCCCGGATGCCGGCGCGCGAGCGCTCGACAACCGCCGTCGCGAGGTCGCTCTTGGCCGCAAAGTGGTGATGCACGTTGGCCTTGCTGATCCCAACCGTCGCGGCGATGTCGGCGTAACTGAAGCCGTTGTAGCCGCGAACCATGATGAGGCTGTGGGCCTCGTCCACGATCCGTTCCGCCGTCGTCATGCCCAAGCCTCTCACTGACTGACTGGTAAGTAACCGCTTGCGTCCGGCCCGACAACCGCCTAGCTTGAGCTGACCGATCAGTTGGTAAGTTGAGATTGAAGATGGCTTCTCGGGCTTACGAAGACGATGCAGCGATGCCGGCCGCGACCGACGGATCGACTGCGCTCAGGAACTACTATTACCTGCGGGCCGGCGTTTCGGCGGCCTGGGTCACAGCGGCGTTCACGGTCGGCACAGCCTCGCCGACGGCCGGAGCCGCGTTGCTCGTCGCCTATCCGGCCTGGGATGCGTTCGCCAATTGGGTCGACGCGCGCCCAAGCGGTGGCCTCGCGCGCAACCCGACGCAGCTCGTCAACGTCGCGGTGAGCGGGATCGCCGCGCTAGGCGTGGCGGCAACGCTCGGCAACATGAACACGGTGCTCGCTGTGTTCGGGGCATGGGCCATCTTGGCCGGACTGCTGCAACTCGGGACCGGGGTGCGACGCTGGAAGGCATATGGCGCCCAGTGGGCCATGATCCTGAGCGGGGCGCAGTCGGCGCTCGCCGGCGGGCTGTTCATCAAGCGGTCGCTCGGCACCGACATCCCGGGCGTGGCCGACGTCGCCCCATACGCCGCGGTGGGCGCCTTCTACTTCCTCGTCTCCGCCCTTCTCCTGACCTTTCGCCGCAAGGCGGCCTGAGCTGCGTCGGTTCGGGAGGGCGGAATGCGACGGCCATGGCCGCGACGCGCGGGCGCGACACCGTAGCCGCCCCAAAGGCGTTCAACCGCCTCCCGCCGCAAATTCCAATCCGTCCGTGGTCCGCTCTTGTGCATGCGCAGCTCATTGACGGGGTGCGCGACTTGACGGGGTGCGCGACGCCTCCTCACCCACCACCGCTGAAAGTAAAGGCCCGTCTTGATGCCGGAGCTAACGTCTGGTCGAACCCGAAAAGCCCCGTGGGAGGCCTATCTGCATGTGCTGCATGCCCTGATGCTCCGTGACATACGCACGCGCTTCGGCGCCTCGCTCTGGGGTTACGGCGTCGTGGTGCTCTGGCCATGCGTGCATGTCTTCGCGTTGATCGCGATCTACACCTTCCAGAAGGTTTCGGCACCGCTCGGCAGCGACCGGGCCTTGTTCTTTGCGACGGGCGCGGTTCCGGTCCTGGTTTTCCAATATATATCTCGCGAGGTCATGAAGTCCGTCATCATAAACCGCCCATTGACATACTATCCGCAGGTCAAGCTTTTCGATTTGATTTTGTCCCGCGCGCTGGTAGAGATCGTGACCGGCTTCTTGGCATTGATCATTGTTGTATCTGTCTTGACAATCATCGGAACTGATCCGGTCCCTCCGGCGCCTCTTACGGCGGTCGGGGGTTATCTTGCCGCTATCATGCTCGGCATCGGCGTAGGTACAATCAATGTTGCCATAACAGGATTCTTTCCTGGTTGGTTGATTGGCTATGCCTTGTTCAGCATCATCCTCTACGTCTCCAGCGGCGTGTTGTTCCTGCCGAGCTTCCTGCCTGAGATGATCTATGGATGGCTCAAGTACAATCCAGCTCTACAGCTTGCCGAATGGGTCAGATCTGCCTACTACCCGGACGCCGGCCTGCAAGTTGATCGTCTGTACGTTCATACGTTTGCAGCGACATGTGTTGGAATCGGCTTGTTTTTTATCAGGCATGTCGTGTCGAAACGGCAGGGCTGAACCTCGAAAGTCTGCTCATATTCTGATCCAGGTGTATCTCAGTGACTAGGACCGCGATGCGCAAACGCGCCGGAGTTTTGACGTCTTCATCACTTTGGTCAGGATTCAGCGCGAGATTTCCAGTTTTGTGATACTCCCACAGGCTCGAAAGTCATACCAAAGGGCGGAACAACCTCGTGGGGTCGGATCGATCTTGAGGCTTCTCTGGCGGCCGTGAGTCATCGCCCGACAGCACATCATGCGGTCGCGTTCACGAGATGGCCCGATACGGTCGAGATGAACGCACGAAGACGCCGAAGACGCCGTAAATCCCGGTGGTATCCCATCCAGATATCACGCGCTGGCGGCTGCGTCGGCAGTTCCAGCCTGCGGATACCCGGGATCTGGTTGCCGACCACGCAGGGCAAGACAGCGATGCCGACGCCTTGCTTGCACATGCGCCCTTGAACGTTGCGGTTGTTCGATCGCAGGACCGGTGTTGCGTTGGGAAAACTCTCAATAAGCCACGCGATATCAGGGAAGCGACCCGTGGATGTTTCATGGGTAATCAGCCGGAAACCACTCCCATCGCCGTATTCGGGATCAGGCGCCTCCTCGGCGATGTAGACGCCGTATTCAAGCCTGAAGAGTCGCCGCTGAACGACATCGGCAGCGTTGAACGGAACGATACGAAAGGCGACGTCGGCCTCCCGCTGGGCGAGGTTGAACAGGCGCGTGCCGGTCAGGATTTCGACGTCGACATTGGGGTAGGCCTTCGAGAAATCCGCCAGGATGGGCGGCAGGACATAGGCCCCGAACCAGTCCGCTGATGAAATGCGCAGATTGCCTTTGAGGTTCTGCTCCTGCCCCGCGAGCCGGCGCTCCATGGCCAGCGCGCCTTCTTCCATCTGCTCCGCCAGCGCGATGATCCCGTGCCCCTCTTCGGTCAGGATGAGACCGTCCGCCGTCCGCTGGAAGAGCGTGTGACCGATCGCCTGCTCAAGCGCGCGCAGACGCCTGCCGACGGTCGGATGGCTGGTCTGAAGAGCGCGCGCGGCGCCGCCGAGCGTGCCGGATCGCGCGACAGCGAGAAAGATTCTGACGTCACTCCATTCCATTGTGGCACCCGTTCAAAACTGAACGCTAGGAATACATTTTTGTCACTTCAAGAACAAATTTGATCATGTAGGTTCCTGCCGAGATCTGAAGGCGCAGGTCTGAGCCCAATGATCGCTCAACAGCCTGCGTCCGATCCCGCGCACAGCTCTCATTCGAACGGCAGGAGATGAATCATGCAGATCGGATTCATCGGTCTCGGCAGTATGGGGGCAGCCATGGCCCTGAACTTGGTGAAGGCAGGCCATGAGGTGCGGGCCTGGAATCGTAGCAGGGTCGCCGATGATCGCGTTCCTGGGATAACGCTGGTCCCGCGCGCGGCGGATGCATTCCAGGCTGACGCAGTCTTGACGATGCTGTCCGACGATCCTGCCATTCGGGAGGTCATCCTGGATGCTGATCTGCTCGCAAGCGCGCGACCAGGGATAACCCATGTCGTCACATCGACGATCTCGGTCGCTTTCGCGCGAGAACTGGAGCTGCGGCACAAGGAGGCGGGTCTTAGTTACGTGTCCGCGCCCGTGCTCGGGCGGCCGAACGTAGCGGCGAGCGGCCAGCTCAACATCCTGGCAGCTGGGAAGGCCGATGCGATTGCCGCGGTCGAGCCGTTGCTCGCTTCGATCAGCAAGAAGGTCTGGACGTTGGGGGAGGATCCAGCGCGCGCGAACGCCGCCAAGATCGCCTGCAACATGATGATCGCCATGGCGATCGAGGCGATGGCCGAGGGTGTCGTGCTGACCGAAAGCGTCGGTCTCGACCGTGCGGATTTCTTGGAACTCATCCTGGCCACCCTTTTCTCGGGCCGCGCCTACGAGAGCTACAGCACGCAGCTCACGAACCGATCATTCGAGCCCGGCTTCAAAGCCAAGCTCGCGCTCAAGGACATGCGCCTGGCGGCCGAGGCCAGCAGACAGATCGGACGCACGCTGCCGATGCTTGACGCTGTCCGCGAGGGACTCACCAAAGCTGTGTCCGCGGGCCTCGGCGAAAAGGACTGGTCAATCATCGCCGCCATGACGGTGCGCGACATCACGATCGCCACCGGTCCCGACCGGCGCTGAGCGCTGGCCGCGCGATCTGTTCAGGTGTCAACATCGATTGGGACGCGATCATGATCGCAACTCTGAAGGGATTCACCCAGCAGCTGGTGCCGGTAAATGGCATCACGATCAACGCCGTGACCGGAGGTTCAGGGCCACCGCTCCTCCTCCTTCACGGCTGGCCGGAAACATGGTGGGAATGGCACCACGTGATGCCGCTGCTGGCCCAGCATTTCAGCGTGGTGGCCATGGATCTGCGCGGCGCGGGCTTTTCCGACTGCCCGCTCGACGGCTACGACAAGGCGTCGATGGCGCGCGACGCGCACGAGGTCATGGTTGCCCTTGGGCATGAAGGCTATGCCGTGTGCGGACACGACATCGGCGGCATGGTGGCCCTGCCGCAGGCGGCCCTTTATCGAGAGGCGGTCACGCATCTGGCCGTCCTCGATGTTCCGCTGCCCGGCTGGACCGGGTGGGAGGCGACGATCGCGAGGCTCTGGCACTTCAACTTCCATATGAACCGGGATCTACCTGAGCGCCTGATCCATGGCCGCGAGTACGACTATGTTTCGACCTTCATGGCTGAGCGGTTCTACGATCACAGCACTTTCAATCCAGCAGACATCGAGATCTACGCGAAGGCGATGGCGCTGCCTGGCCGCACCCGCGGCGGGATGGAATGGTATCGTACCCTCGCCGCCGACCATGCGGCCGCGCGCGAGTACAAGAAGCAGCCGCTCGAGATACCGGTGCTCGGTCTCGGCGGCGATCAGCGCTTCGGTGCGCAAATGGTGCCGATGCTTGAAGAATTCGCCATCCATGTGAGCGGCAGCGCGATTGCGCGGTGCGGCCACTATGTCGCTGATGAGCGGCCGGATGAAGTCGCGGCCGCTCTGATCGATTTCCTCAAGGCCAATTGAAACGCTGCGCCCGTGCCGTCGTGGGCCGGGCAGATCGCGATTGATCGATCAAGCAAGGAAAAGTCTCATGACCGCACCTGTCATTCGCGGCGTCAATCATATCGGCATCACGGTACCCGACATCGAAGCAGCAAAATCGTTCCTGGTCGAAGCTTTTGGCGGCCAAGTGATCTATCAGTCCTTCGGGCCGCAGGATCCACCACGGCAGGGACCCGAATTCGAGCGGGCCGTCGGCGCATTCCCGAGAACCGTCGTGCGTGGGCAGACGATGGTCAAGATCGGAACGGGACCCGATATCGAGCTCTTCGAAATGCACGGCCCCGAACAAGCCCAGCCGGTCCGAGCCAGCGACTTCGGCATCACCCACATTGGTCTTTATACCGACGACATCGACGCCTCGGTTGAGCGCTTCGAAAAGGCCGGCGGGACCGCCCTCACCGCGCCACGCGCGATCCCCTATGCGACCGAGAAAGGTCCGGGAAACAAGGTCTGCTACTGCCGTATGCCCTGGGGCACGACCGTGGAATTCATCACGACGCCAGACCGCATGGCTTATCATGACCAGACTGATCTTCGCAGATGGCAAGACGAGAATTGAGTTGCGAAAGAGCGGTTCGCATCGGGAACGGCTTCCCCGAGCTCGTATGCGTTGAAGCGACGTGCGAGTGGCTTCTGGGGTTTGCGCTGGGGAAGGCGCTTCTGCCCGTGCCTACAGCCACAGCCAGCATGTCCGCGTTCTGGACGTCGCGGGCGCCGGCCTGTCACGTCGGGCTGCTGCAGCCCACCAACTGGGTTGGCATCACCGAAGTGATCCGCTGAGCGACTCATATGACGAGCACGGCAGACAGCAGCTCGGCGTAAGGGTCGCCAGCCCAGCTCCAAGCTCGACACGCACGCCGTAATCCTGCTCGCTCCACCCGATCCTCTGCGCTCTCCCGGCACGCCAAGGCTGAAGACTGTCGCGGGACTCAAGGCTGACCATTGAGGCCAGGATGATTCACCCTTGCCGGTCCTGCACATCGCTGGCTCGGCCGGGGCGGATCGCAAGCTCCTCGTCCTATCTACTCTGTGATGCTCGTTAGGTCACCGAGCCAAGTTCGCATCTGACCTTGATCCGGCGAGCATCTGAAAAACAATCGCTTTCAGAATACGTCAGCCTCTACCTTCGCGACCCACTTGGGTCAGCAGCAGCAATGTGTCGGCTTGCGAAGGCGCACGACGCAACGACTGGAGATGACCGCTAAGCCATGACGAAGTGCCCTCCCGATGGCCTGCACCCGTCCCGTGCCCGAGTGTTGCGCGGCGGTTCCGTCCTGTCGATCACGCTTCTGGCGGCGGGCTGCATGGCAACCGATCGCGATACTGGGGCAATCGCGAGCGTCGCGCCGGTGCATCCGAGCTTCCTCGCCATGTACGCCGCGAAGCCCACCGAGCGCTTCCCGCTACCGGCGACCGACGTCAGCGGGGTCGATCCGCACTACTTTCGTCAGGAGATCGCCTACCCGCGCAGCGAGCCGCCGGGTACCGTGGTCGTCGATCCGGGCAACAAGTTTCTCTACCTCGTGCGCGAGAACGGCAGGGCCCTGCGTTACGGGGTGGGTGTCGGCAAGTCCGGTCTCGCGTGGAATGGGACCGCCGAGATCAAGCGCAAGGCAGAATGGCCGCGCTGGACGCCAACCGCCGACATGATCCGGCGCGAGCCCGAGCGTAACGGCCCTTGGCGCAACGGCATGGCGCCGGGCCTAACGAACCCGCTCGGCCCGCGCGCGCTCTACCTGTTCGACGGCGACCGGGACACTCTCTACCGCATTCACGGCACGACGGAGCCGCATACCATCGGCATGAACGTCTCGTCCGGGTGCATCCGGATGTTCAACCAGGACGTCATCGACCTCTACGAGCGCGTGCCCGTGAACACCAAGGTCGTGGTGCTGCGGCCCGACGAGCATGTGGAGCCGCTAGAGGCCTTCGCGACAGCCCGCAAAGAAGAGAGACCGGACGCGGGCTGAGCGGACGAAATCATGCGGAGCCGCCAGCGCTCGGCGAACCGAATTCGGCGGACATCTCACGAGGCGCCGCTTCGTGAATGCGCCAACGTCATCCTCTGTGGCAGCCGGGGGTGAGCAGAGGTATGACGGTTTTTGCAGCCGCCCTTCTCCCAAGCGGCCGTTCCGCTTTCGGCTAAACTAGGTCACGCAAGATCGCCGCTACACGTGAAACCGGACGTTCGGTTTCGCGCCCCATCCGGTCTTCCACGGCGTTGCCGGCGGATCCCGAAAGCGGACCTCCGGGCTGCAAACCCACCTCGGCCATTCAGGTAGCTCTCGTCTTTGCCCGAAAGCGGACCCCGATGTGCTGCTTTTGTTACATCCTGAGCCATAGCCCATCAGATGCCGACTCAATCTCAAACAGACGGAGGGCACGAAACGACCAGCCCGGTGAGACGGAGCCGTCCCGGAGATCGAAGGAGGCGAGATGCCGTGGGCAGAGCAGCCGTCCAGCGACGCATCGGCCGAGACCCAGATCCGCCCCCTCGTGGGGGCAGGCCCGCTCGGCAGCGACGATCCGCTCGCCGTCCCGCACAAGAAGGAGGTGGTGTCCGCCAACGGTGATCGGCACCAGAGGCCGGCCAACGAGAAGGTCGTGCGGGCCGAGGTAAATCCGCTCGGGCCGCTCCGCCTCAACCACCGAGATAGGCGTCCCGCACATGCGGGTCCGCGATGAGAGCGCGCCCCGTTCCCTCGCGCACGGTGCGGCCAGTCTCCAGGAGGTAGGCGTAGTCGCAGAGTTCGAGGGCCGCGAAGGCGTTCTGCTCGACGAGCAGAACAGTCGTGCCCGCGTCGCGGATCGCCCCAATCACCACGAACATCCGCTCGACGATGTTGGGGGCTAGTCCCAGGGACGGCTCGTCGAACAGCACGAGCTTTGGGCGCCCCATCAGCGCGCGGCCGATCGCCAGCATCTGCTGCTCTCCGCCCGAGAGCGTGCCGGCCGCTTGGTCACGGCGCTCCGCGAGGCGCGGGAACTCCCCGTAGATGCGGTCCAGATCCGCCGCGACCGCCGCCCGGTCGCGGCGCAGATAGGCGCCCATGGCGAGGTTCTCGGAAACGGTCATCTGCGGGAAGACGCGCCGCCCCTCCGGACAATGGGCGATGCCCGCTGCTAGGATCCGGCGGGGCTCCGCGCCCCCAATGTCCCGCCCGGCGAACCGGATCGCGCCGGAGCGCGGCGATACGAGGCCGGAGATCGCCCGGAGCGTCGTGGATTTGCCGGCCCCGTTGGCGCCGACGAGGGCCACGAGCTGGCCTTCGCGCACGTCGATTGTTAGCCCTTTAAGCGCGGTGACCTGGCCGTAGCCGCAGACGAGGTCGCGGATCTCAAGCATGGGCCGCCTCCTGAACCGCGGCGGCGGCCTGCCGGGCGGCGCTGCCCTGGCCGAGATAGGCCTCGATCACCGCCGGATCGGTGCGGATCCGCTTCGGCGGCCCCTCGGCGATCAGGCGGCCGTAATTGAGGACGACGATGCGGTCGGAGACCTCCATCACCATCGGCATGTCGTGCTCGACGAGCAGGATGGTGATGCCGCGCTCGCGGATCTGCCGGATCAGCCGCACGAAGACCCGCGTCTCGGAGGCGTTCATCCCCGAGACCGGCTCGTCGAGGAGCAGCATGGCGGGCTCGGTGGCGAGCGCCAGGGCCACGCCGACGAGGCGCTGCTCGCCATAGGCCAGGGCACCGGCCTTCTCGTGCGCTCTGGCGGCGAGCCCGACCCAGTCGAGGAGCGCCGCGGCGCGGGCGCGCAGCTGCCGCTCGCCGGCCCCCGCGCGGCCGAGGAGCGCGTCGAGCACCGGCGCGCGGCCCGCCGCGGCGCCCATCTGGTGCAGGCCGATCATCACGTTGTCGAACACCGTGTCGTCCGGGAAGACGCTGGTGCGCTGGAAGGTGCGGGCGAGGCCGAGCCGCGTGATCGCGTGCGGCGGCAGGCCCTTCAGGGACGTGCCGCGGAAGCGGACATCGCCCTGGCTGGGCTTGAGGAAGCCGGTCATCACGTTGAAGGCCGTCGTCTTGCCGGCCCCGTTCGGGCCGATCAGGCTGACGATCTCGCCGGCCTGGACGTCGAAATGCAGGTCCGCGATGGCGACGAGGCCGCCGAAGCGGACGCCGACATGCTCGACGGAGAGGATCGCGCTCATCGCTGCACCGCCGGATTGGCCTCGAGGACGGGGGCGGCCGGGGCCGGCCGGCGGCCGAGCAGCGCCGCCAGGCCCGGGACGATGCCCCGCGGCATCACGAACAGGATCACGATCAGCACGAGGCCGTAGACGATCCACTGCGCCTCCGGCGCCATGACCGGGCGGAGCGCCACCGGCAGCAGGCCGAAGATCAGGCCGCCGACGACCGGGCCCATCAGGGTACCCTTGCCGCCCGCCACCACCATGATGACCATGCTGACCGTGGTGGCGAACAGGAACACGTCGGGATCGATGATCCGCAGGTAATGGGCGTAGAGGCTGCCGGCCGCGCCGGCCATCGCGGCCGAGATGACGGCCGCCACCGTCAGCGTGCGGGTGGCGTTGATGCCGACCGAGAGCGCCAGCGGCTCGTTCTCCTTGAGGCCCCGCATCGCCCGGCCGAAGCGCCCGCCGACCAAGCGGGCGATCACGGCGTAGCAGAGCGTCCCCACGGCCAGAACGAGGTAGTAGTTCTGGAGCTTGGTCTTGAGGGTCCACATCCCGAGGCCCGGCAGGCCGAGGGTGAGGGCCGGGATGTTGGTCAGCGCCAGCGGCCCCTGGGTCAGCTCCACCCAGTTGAGCGCCACGAGCCGCACGACCTCGGCGAACGAGATCGTCACGATCACGAAGTAGGCGCCCCGCACCCGGAAGGAGAGCCGCCCGATCAGGTAGCCGCAAGCGCCCGCCGCCGCCGTCGCCAGCAGGAGGCCGACGACCGCCGGCCAGGGCTCGTGGACCGCGCGGATCCCGAAGCCGAGATCCACGTCGAAGCCGAGGCTCGTCAGCGCGCTGACATAGGCGCCGATCCCGAAGAACGCGATGTGGCCGAGGCTGAGCTGCCCGGTGAAGCCCAGGAGCAGGTTCAGGCTCATGGCGCCGATCGTCAGGATGCCGGTCACGATCAGCGCGTTGAGGAGGTAGGGGTTGGCGCCGAGCCCCAGGGGCAGGGCCACGAGGCCGGCGAGCAGGGCGAGGGGGAGGAGCCGGTTCATCCGATGCGCTCCGCCTTCGCGAACAGCCCGGTGGGCCTGTAGAGCAGGACCGCGATGATGATCAGGAACCCCATCGCGTCCCGGTAGCCGGAGGAGACGTACCCGGCGCCCAGCTCCTCGGCGAGCGCCAGGATGAAGCCGCCGATCGCCGCGCCGGTGACGTTGCCGAGCCCGCCCAGGATGACGATGGCGAAGGCCTTGAGCTCGGCGAGGCCGCCCATCTGCGGGAACACCACGTAGACGGGACCGAGGAGCGCGCCCGCCGCCGCCGCCAGCGACGAGCCGAGGGCGAAGGTCGCGGTGTAGATCCGGCGGACGTCGACGCCCATGAGCGCCGCCGTGTCGGAATCCTGGAAGGCGGCGCGCATGGCGAGCCCGAGCTTGGTCCGGTTGATCAGCGCGTAGGTTAAGGCGATCAGCGTGAGCGCCGCGCCGAGCACGAACAGCCGCAGCCAGGAGACCGAGACCGGGCCGATCTGGAGCGGCGCTTCGGGGAAGGGCGACGGGATCGCCTTGGCGACGCCGCCGAAGGTCCAGAGCGTGCCCGATTGCAGGATGATGCCGGCGCCGATCATCACCAGCATGGTGGTGTCGATGTCCGAGCCGCGGAACGGGCGCAGCAGCAGCAGCTCGATCGCGGCCCCCAGCAGGAGCCCCCCGAGGACCGCCACCGGCAGCGCCAGGAAGAAGTTCAGCCCCAGCGCGGTGACCGCGAGGTACATGACGTAGGCGCCGACCGTGTAGAGCGCGCCGTGGGTGAAGTTCACGACGTTCATGATCCCGAAGATCAGCGTCAGGCCGATCCCCAGCAGCGCGTAGGTGCCGCCTAGGATGAGCGCGTTGACGAGGTGCTGGATCAATTCGTTCACGGGCCGCCTCCGAGGATGCGCCCCGGCCCGGAGGCCGGCGGGCGCGTGAAGGGACCGGCGTCAGAGCGCCGGTCCGCGGGCGCTCACAGCGCCGGCACGATCACTTTCCCGTCCTTGATCTCGATGAGGTAGACGTCGGGCTTGCTCTGGCCGCTCTCCTTCCCGGCGGGGCCGGCCTTGGCGAAGCGGATCGGGCCGTTGAGCCCGACGAAGTCGACCGACCAGAAGGCCTTGGTGATCGCGGCCGGATCGGCCGAGCCCGCCTTCTCGATGGCGTGGGCGATCGCGCGGATGCCGTCGTACCCGCGAAAACTCTCGGTGACGCCGGCGAAGTCGAAGCCGCGCTTCTTCCAGGCGCCGATGAAGGCCTCTGTGGCCTTCGGGTCCGGCGTCTTGTCGGGCGACCATGGCAGGAAGGTCGTGAGGTGCATCGTGCCGTCGGCTGCCGCGCCGGCCTGGGCGATGATCTGGTCCGGGTTCTGGGAGCCGCCGGTGGTGATCACCCGCTTCTTCAGGCCGAGCGCCGCCATCTGCTTGAACAGCAGCACGAGCTGATCGACGGAGCTCGTGATCATGATCGTGTCGGAATCCGACGCCTTCAGCTTGGCGAGCTGGGCGCTCATGTCCTGCGCGCCCTGGTCCATGGTCTCGACGAGGCCGACCGCGACGCCCTTGTCCTTCAGCATCTTGCCGAAGTCGGTCGCGGCGCCGCGGCCGAAATCGTTGTTGAGGACCAGGAATTCGACCTTCTTCATCCCCAGGCGCGCAACCATCGGCGCGAAGGTCTCGGCCTCGAGCGACGAGGGCGGCGAGATCCGGAACACGTAGGGATTACCGGAGGTCGTGATCTTGCCGGACGAGGAGGTCTCGACCAGCATCGGCGTCTCGTAATCCGCGAGCTTGGGCATGACCGCGAGCGTCAGGCTGGAGCCCCAGGCGCCCATCATCACCGGGGTCTTGTCGCTGGTGATCAGCTTCTCGGCGACCGCGGCGGCCTCGGTCGGGTTGCTCTTGTTGTCCTCGATCACGAGTTCCAGTTTCTTGCCGAGAACGCCGCCCTTGGCGTTGATCTCGTCGGCGGCGATCTTGGCGCCGTTCACCACGTAGGTGCCGGACGCCGCGAACGGCCCGGTCAGGGGCTCGTTGACGCCGATGCGGATCGCGTCCGCCCGGGCGCCCGTCGCCGTCAGCGCCAGCAGGATCGCGGTCGTGAGGGTGAACCTGCCAAGCATTCGCGTGTCTCCGGTGGATTGAGGCGGGAGGGGATCAGGCGCGGCCGAACCACGCCGCGAGGCGCGCGCGGGCGAGGCCGAGGAGCAGGCGGAGCGGGTCGAGGCCGGCGGGCGCCGGCGCCGCGACGCCCGAGAGCCGGGCATCGAGGTTGCGGCAGAACTCCGCCGCGATGCGGCCGGCGAGGTCGCGCACGAGGCCGGGGCGACCGAACTGCGCCAGCGGCCCGGTCAGGGTGTAGCCGACGTCGAGCGCGACCCGGGCGGTGCCGGGCGTCGGCCCAACCTCGACCCGGTAGCGGATCCGGCCCTCGGTCGCCGAGCGGCCGCCCGCGTCGCTGCCGGCCCCGTGGACCGCGCCGGTCCGCGCGGCCTCGTCGCGCGCGAGGCGGGCACGGCCGCGGAACGTCGCGGCGATCGGCCCGATCCGCACCTGCAGTCCGCCCTCCACCATGTCAGGGGTGGGCTGCGCCGTCAGTACGGCGCCCGGCAAGCAGGCGGCGACCGCCGCGATGTCGCCCAGCAGCGCGAAGACGGCCTCCGGCGGGTAGGCGAGGTCGAGCACCTGCGTGAAGCTGTGGGCCGGGACGAACGCGTCGGACAGGTCCGCAACCGCCGCGGGTGCCGCCGGGGCGATCCGGTCCGCCGGCGGATCCAGGGGCGCGACCGTCGCGTCGCCGACCCGGGCACCGACCGGGCCGAGGGCGCGCGCCGCGCCGGTCTCCGGGGGGATGCCGCGCGCCCGCCGCGCGGCGATGACCGCCATCACGGCCCGGACGATGCCGGCATAGCCCGTGCAGCGGCACAGGTTGCCCGAGAGGCCGACCCGGATCCGCCGCTCATCGGCCTCGGGCAGCCGGAGGACCAGATCGCGGGCCGCCACCAGCATCCCGGGCGTGCAGTAGCCGCACTGGAGCGCGTGCTCGCGGTTGAAGGCGGCCCGCAGCTCGCCCGCGATCGCGTCCGTATCGAGACCCTCGATCGTGGTGATCGCGGCGCCCGCACAGGCGCCCGCGAAGGTCAGGCAGGCGCGGGCGGGCTCGCCGTCGAGCAGGATCGTGCAGGCGCCGCAGACGCCGTGTTCGCAGCCCAGATGCGTGCCGGTCAGGTCGAGCCCGTCGCGCAGCACGTCGCCGAGATGGCTGCGCGGCTCGGCCGCGACGCGCACGGCGCGGCCGTTGACCGTCAGCGCGACGGCCATGCGGGACGGCCCGGGTTCGGCCAGCGCGGCGCTCATGCGGCCTCCGGAAGGGTCTTGGATCGGGGACCGGGCTCGGCCGCCGCGGCCACCGCGCGGGCCAGCACCGTCACGTGGACGTGCCGCTCGACCGCGTCGGCCATCCCGGCCTCCCGCAGGATCTGGTCCGCCGCCCCGGCGTCGAAGCGCGCGGCGAAGTCGGCGCCGATGTGGCCACCGAAGAGCGGGCGGGCATCGGCCAGGAGCACGGGCGGCCCCTCGACCGCGCCGATCACGGCCCGGCCCCGGCCCGCGCCGGGTTCGAGGCGCACCGCCCCGATGGCGTGGGCGAACTCGCCGATCTTCGCGCAGTGCTTGACGTAGCCCCAGGCCGCGCCTGCCGGCAGCGCCGGCACGCGCACCGCGACCAGGATCTCGTCCGCACCGAGGGCGACCGCGAGGGCGCCGGTCACGAAGCGCTCCACCGGCAGGGTGCGGCGGCCGGTCCGCCCCGCGATCTCGACCTCGGCGCCGAGGGCCGTCAGGGCGCTGACCCAGTCGGCGGCCGGGTCGGCGTGGACGAGGCTGCCGCCGATCGTGCCGCGGTTGCGGACCGGCCGGTAGGCGATCGCGGCGGCGACCCGCCGCAGCGCGCCGCCGGTGAGGTCCGGGACGCGCCCATCCTCGATGTCGGCGTGGGTCACGCAGGCCCCGAGGACGAGCGTGTCGCCCTCGACCCGCGCGGTCCGGAGCTCGGGCACGCCGGTAATGTCGAGGATCAGGACGGGCTCGACGAGGCGCAGGTTCAGCATCGGCCCGAGGGACTGGCCGCCCGCGATCAGCTTCACGCCGGCGGGGGCCTCGGCGAGGCGCGCCAGCAGCGCGGGCAGGCTGTCGGGGCGCTCCCAGGCGAAGGCGGCGGGCTTCATGCGGCCTCCCGCGCGGTCTCGGCGGGCCTCCGGGCGGCGAGCACCGCCTCCACGATCCGCCGGGGGGTGACGGGCGCGTGCAGCAGCTCGACGCCGAGCGGCGCCAGCGCGTCGTTGACGGCGTTGGCGAGCGCCGCCGGCGGCGCGATGGCGCCGCCCTCGCCGATGCCCTTCTGGCCGAAGCGCGTGTAGGGCGAGGGCGTCTCCATGTGGTCGATGCGCGCCATCGGCACGTCGGCGGCGCCGGGCAGGAGATAGTCGGCCAACGTCGATGCCAGCGGCTGGCCGCGGCCGTCGAAGCGCATCTCCTCGAACAGGGCCGTGCCGATGCCCTGCGCGAGGCCGCCGTAGATCTGGCCGTCGACCACGAGGGGGTTCACCAGCGTGCCACCGTCCTCGACGATGACGTAGTCGAGGATCTCGACCGCCCCGAGATCGGGATCGACCGCCACCACGGCCGCGTGCGCCGCGTACGAGAAGGTGCCGGAATCGCGCACCGGCTTGTAGCCGGCAGTGACTTCGAGCCCGCCCGGATCGGTGTCGGGCGCGAGATCCTGCGGGCGCCGGTACCAGGTGCAGGCGATCGCCTCCAGCGGCACGTCGCCGGTGGGGCCGACGACGTGGCCGCCCTCGAAGCGGCAGTCCTCGGGCCGCGCCTGGAGCAGGTGGGCGCCGATCCGGATCGCGCGCGCGCGCAGCTCCTCGCAGGCCGCCGCCACCGCGCCGCCCGCCATCACCATGACGCGGGAGCCCCAGGACCCGGTCGAGTAGGGGGTCATCGCGGTGTCGCCGTGGACGAGGCGGGTGCGCGCCACCGGGACGCCCAGGATCTCGTGGGCGACCTGCGCGAGCGTCGTCTCCAGGCCCTGGCCGTGGGAATGGGCGCCGATCCGCAGCTCCAGACCGCCGTCCGGGGTCAGGCGGGCGCTAGCCTGCTCGTGGCCGGGGACCATCGGGATCCCCCAGCCGGAATAGACCGAGGTGCCGTGCGCGGCTTGCTCGCAGTAGATCGAGACGCCCAGACCGATCCGGCGCCCGTCCGATTCGCCTTGACGCTGGCGGGCGCGGATCGCCTCCACGTCGATGGTCGCCAGAGCGCGGGCGAGCGCCTCCGGGTAGTCGCCGCTGTCGAAGTGCTTCTTCGTGATGTTTTCGAACGGCATCTGCTCGGGCCGCACGAGGTTCTTCTCGCGCACCGCCTCGGGCGGGATCCCGGCCGCGCGGGCGACCGCGTCGAGCACGAGTTCCAGGGCGAAGCAGACGCCGGTGCGCGCGACGCCGCGGTAGGGCAGGATCGGGCACTTGTTGGTCGCCACCGACCACGTGCGGCAGCGATAGGCCGGGAAGTCGTAGGGCCCCGGCAGGATGCTGGCGACCTGCGCGGCCTCCAGGCAGGCGGAGAACGGGTAGGCCGAGTAGGCACCGGAATCGACGGTGGCTTCGCAGTCGATGCCGCGCAGCGTCCCGTCCCGCTCCGCGTAGGCGGTGAGGCGGTAATGGTGCTCGCGGCAATTGGCGTTGGCGGTCAGGTGCTCGCGCCGGTCTTCCAGCCAGCGGACCGGATGGCCGCAGCGGAGCGCGAGCCAGGCGAGGGCCACGTCCTCGGCGAGCAGGATCGCCTTGTAGCCAAAGCCGCCGCCGACATCCGGCGAAACGATGCGGATGCGTCCCTGCTCGATCCCGAGGCATTCGGAGAGGCCGTTGCGCACGATATGCGGCATCTGGCTCGCGGTGTGGACGACGAGCTGGTCGAGGCGGTGATCGAGCTGCACCACGGTGCCGCGGCCCTCGATCGGCGCCATGCACTGGCGCCCCGTCGAGATGGTTCGGCTGACCCTGATCGGCGCGTCGAGGGCGCTCTCGATGCCGACGTCGACCAGGGTCTCCAGGAAGACGTTGTCGCCCCAGTGCTCGTGGACGAGGGCGGAGCCCGGCGCGCGCGCGGCCAGCATGTCGTGGACGGCGGGCAATTCCTCCAAGTCGAGCACCACGGCGGCGGCGATGTCCTCGGCCTCGGCGCGGGTCGGCGCGACGCACATCGCGACGAGCTCACCCACTTGCCGGACCTTGCCGGTGGCCAGCACCGGCTGCTCGGAGACCTTGAAGCCCGGTAGCCCCGAAACGGCGCGGATCGGCAGCACCCCGTCGAGGTCGGCGGCGGTGAAGACGCGGTCGCGATAGGCCTCCGGGACGTGGATGGCGCGGATCCGGGCATGGGCGAGCGGGCTGCGCACGAAGGCGACGTCCTGCATCCCCGGCAGCCGGAGATCGCCGACATACTGGCCGCGCCCGCGCATCAGGCGGTCGTCTTCCTTGCGGGGCAGGGGCGCCCCGACACCCTCGCGGCTCATCGGATGCCTCCGAGAAGATCCTGCGCGGCGCGGACCAGGAGGCCCTCGGGCCGGCGGAACCCGTCGAGGATCGAGAAGTGGTCGGCGCCCGGCACCGGCAGCAGCGCGCCCGGCGCGTGGGCGGCGCTGCGCAGGGCGTGGAGGTTGCGCGCGTCGCGGACGAGGGCGGGCAGCTCCCGGCTGCCGTAGGCGAGCGTCATGGGCTTGGGCGTGACCGGTAGCCGCAGGGGCGACAGGGTCTCGATCTCGGCGTCGCTCAGCCCGAGCTTCTCGTTCAGGTAGGTCTCGCGGATCGGCGCGAGGTCGTAGACGCCGGAGATCGCCAGGACCGCGGACACGGCGGCATGCCCGAGATGGAGCGCGGCGAGCTGCGCGCCCGCGGACCAGCCCGCCAGGACGATCGGCCCGCCGATCCCGCGCGCCGCGCCATGGTCGGCGAGCCAGTCGAGGGCGGCCCCGATCTCGGCGACGATGCCGGCGAGGCGCGCCTCGGGCGCCAGGGTGTAGCCCGGCATCGCCACCGACCACCCGGCCGCGTTCATCCCCTCCGCGAAGCACGCGAAGTCGGCCCGGGCGTTGCGCTGCCAATAGCCGCCGTGGACGAAGACGAGGCAGGGGGCCTGCGCGTCCGCCGCAGGGTAGAGGTCGAAGGCCGTGCGTTCGCCTGGGGCATAGGGGATGTCGAGCCTGGCGGGATGGGCGGCCCGGTACGTCGCGGAGGCCGCGTTGCGGGTCGCGACCTGGGCCGCGCTGTCGGGCACGCCCGCGTTGTTGTCGTAGCAGGCGCCCCGCGCTGCGAAGTCCAGGCTGGCCCAGCGGCGGCGCGGATCCGGCGGTGTCGGGTCGTCGAGGACGAAGGCGGGCACCGGCGCCACCTCAGGCCGCGATCGCCTGGGGCAGGATCGGCGAGTCGGCCTCGAAGCGCTTCCCTGCGCGCAGGCAGAAGGCCGGGCGCAGCAGGCGTTCGGCGATCACCCGCGTGTCCTCATTGTCGCGCAGCAGGAAGCGGCCGCGATCGTCGTGCAGCACCGAGATGTCGGCCGCGTAGCCGACTTTGAGGGCGCCGATCCGGTCGCTCATGCGCAGCATCTCGGCCGGGTGCGACGTCACCATCGGCACCACGTCCTCCAGCGGGATGCCCAGCGCCATCATCGAGCTCATCGCCTGGGTGAGGCTGAACCGGGCCTGCCCAAGGAAGGGATGGTTCTCGTCGTCGTGGTGCTCGTCCGGTGTGCCGGCGGGCTTCTTCACCTCGGGGATCTCGGTGTTGTAGCCGTGCATGTCGGCGCCCAGCGTGTAGGGGATCACGCCGGCCGGCAGGGAGGCCCGCGCCACGCGGTAGGAGAAGTGGCTCCCGTGGCCGACATCGACCTTCAGCCCGGCCTCCATGGCCCGGCGGATGATGTGGTGGACCTCGCCCTGCTCGTTGATGAAGCCGCCCGGGTGGCGGGTGAAGGGGTGGGCCAGCACGTCGCCGGGCCGCAGCAGGGGGATCACCCGCTCGACGATGGTGTCGGCATCCTCGCCATTGGCGCCGGATTCCGGCAGGCCCCAGAGCTGGCCGAAATGCACGTAGAGCGGCAGGTCGGAACGGCGGCTAATCTCGGCCGCCATCTCCATCACCTTGATACCCCAGCGGGCGAAGCCGCCGATCTCGGCGTGGCCCTTGATGCCGCGCACGAGGTCACGGTTCTCGGTGGCCGACTTCACCGTCGCCTCGATGTCGACGCCGTCCGGGCTGTAGAGGTTCGGATAGAAATGCCCCTCCAGCCCGCCGACGAGATAGGCAGACAGGAAGGCGAGCACCTGCGTCTCGGAGCGCTCGGTGATGAAGTGGCGGAAGCCCGGGAGGGTCATGCAGGACGGGCCGCCCTGGTCCACCACCGTGGTGACGCCCGACCGCACGCCGACCATGTCGGGGTTCAAACCGAAGCGGCCGGTGACGTACTGGTAGACGTGTGCGTGCGTGTCGATCATTCCGGGCAGGACGAGCTTGCCCGAGACGTCGATCACCTCGGCGGCGGCCGACGGCAGGATGGTCTCCTCAACGGACGCGATGCGCCCGTCTTTCACCGCCACATCGCGGATGCCATCCACGCCGGAGGCGGGGCAGATCACCCGCCCACCCCGTAGAACCAGATCGTAGCGGCGATCGTCCATCTCGACCTCGTGATCCTGACCGGCTTGCGCCGGCCTCGTTCTTGCCAGATGCGAAGCATGCTTCGTATTCTGGCAGTGCATAGGGCGTGCCAAGGATGGAAGGGAACCGCGGGGACGGGTGATGGATGAGGGTCTGCAGGCCGGCCTCGCAGCGGAGCCGACGGACGCAGAGCCGTCGGCGGGCACGCATCACTGGCCGCTGGCCCAGCGCCCGGGCTTCCTCGCCCGCCGCATGCACCAGATTCACGTCAGCCTCTTTGCGGAGCGTTGTGCCGCTTTCCACGTCACCCCGTTGCAGTACAGCCTGCTCTCCATTCTGCGTGACTTGGAGGAGGCCGATCAGACGACGCTCGCGGCAGCGGTCGCCCTCGACCGGACGACGACGACCGGCGCCCTCAAGCGGCTTGCGGCGCGCGGCCTCGTCAGCCGCTCGACGTCACCCACGGATCGCCGCGCGCAGATCTGCCGCCTGACCGCGGAAGGCGGGGCGCTCCACAACGCGATGGAACCGGTGGCGCGGATGGCACACGCGCTGACGGTCGAGGCGCTCACGCCGGCGGAACAGGACTACCTGACCAAGCTGCTCAGACGGGTGATCAACGGGCACGATCACCGGCGAGGACAGGCCATCATCGAGTGAGATATGCCTTCGCCTAAGGCGAAGTCAGGTCGGGGGCTCATCCGCTGTTTCGGCCGATATATTTCAAAGCGGACGAGCCGGTCTCGGCCAGCATCTGCCATCACGAAACGCCCGCCTGAACGTCTCAAAAGGGTGGTTTTCTGCCCGTCCACTTCCGGATGGCGGTTGCATTAAGCGGACATAGCCGTTGAGACCGCTAATGACACTTCTGAGACATCTGTAGCGTCCGCTTCCCGCGATGCCCTCCAAAACCCGCGCTCCGCTCGGCGTGAAATGACGCGGCTTCCTCAGGTTAGAGTTGCGCCCCGAGCGCGGCCCATGCAGCCATTTCACCATCGGCAATTGTCAACGACACCCGCCACCAGTCGCTGCGGCGTAAAATGTAGACGTGCTCCCATTCCGCGATGAGCGCCTCGCCGTCGCCCAACATCCGGTAGGCCATGCGAGCCTGAGCGACATTCGGGAAAAGTTCGACCGCCGACACCAGTTCGCCCAAAGGCTGAACAACCCCTTGCTTGCGATAGAAATCCATCAGCGCCACGCAATGCTCGCGGAATGCTTCCCGCGGCATCGCGAAGTTGCCCGTCGGAGATGGGAACAGCCCGACCGGCTCCCAGAGATCGCTCAGCGCGTCAGCGTCGTGGCGAGCGAACGCATCGATGTAGCTGGCGAAGAACGCTGCGATCTCGTTCTGGAAGGTCATAGTGATCCTATCGATGTTTCGGCCTCCACGATCTATCAGACCGCCCCTGACGCGGCGAGGCGGGCTTACGTTGCCAGAGCGAAAGGCCAAAGACCGCGCTACCCACCCCCGAGCCGAACTTGCAGAGTGGCGACGAACGACCGCTTTGGAGAAACGCAAACGGCGGTCCCGGCGGCTGGGTTGGGTCGCATGCGGAACGTCCGCATATGCCCTCCATCTCCAGAGCCTCGGTTCGGGTGTCTCCTCGCCTAGCCGGCATGAGCCGGCGAGGAGACAGACGATGGGACACTCCGCACACGATCCGGCCACGAAAGGGCGGCCGGCCTGGAACGCCGGCCGCAAGCTTGCCGCCAAGCGAGCCCTCAAACCTCAGCAGGTCTGGGCCATCCGGTTCTGGCTCGACCGCGAACGGCGCATACGCGACCAGGCGATGTTCGACCTCGCCATCGACAGCAAGCTGCGCGGCTGCGACATCGTCAAGCTCAAGATTGGCGACCTCGTCAGCGGTGGTCGAATCCGTAGCCGAGCCATCGTCATTCAGCGCAAGACCGGCCGACCGATGCAGTTCGAATTGCTCGAACCCGCGCGTACCAGCATCCTGGCATGGCTGGAGGTCAGGGGTGGAACGCTCGACGACTATGCCTTCCCGAGCCGGCTCGACGGCGTCACGCACATCAGAACGAGGCAGTATGCGCGCTTGGTCGATGAGTGGGTCTCGGGCATCGGGCTTCGAAAAGAGGACTATGGGACACATTCCCTGCGTCGCACGAAGGCGTCGTTGATCTACAAGCGGACCGGCAACCTGCGTGCCGTCCAGATCCTGCTCTGCCATACCAAGATCGAGAGCACGGTCAGGTATCTCGGTGTCGACGTCGAGGATGCTCTGACGCTGGCCGAAGGGACTGAGATTTGAGCGTTTGGCCCCTCGGCTCCATTGTCGAGGGGCTTTCAAACCAGCCCGGCAGCAAAGCGCCCACCTCGGTCATTCAGATGGCTTTAGCGACGTTCCGTAAGCGGACGCTGCTGGCTACGAGTCGGCGCAGGCGAGTGTGGTCGCGATCAAATCGCTTCATCTTCTTGGATTTATTGATCGTCAAGCCGATATTCTGTTTACGCGCGTGGTAGTAAGTATGCTCAGAGCAATCTACCTGACTACGGACGACGGCGAGGCGCTTGCGCCATATTCAATTCAATCTTGCGCAGTACCAGAACGATTTGCACCGCGCTCAGCTTTTGTCCTCGCTTTATCTCCAACCTCTCTGGTCCAGGCTCCTGATCTCAATCGGCGCGGACCAGATCCAGCCAATCAAGTCAATTGCGCCATCAAACCTCGGGATCGAACACGGAGTTGAGAGCGCAATCAGAGGGCACGCACTGACCTAAATTATAATCCCGCTGCACCTGCCAAAAATGATGAATTATTTTTCTTGCCATGCGCTTCTGGTACACAGAATAATGCATGCCGCCATGCCAATCTCAGAGCCCGACATAGGGGTCTCGCGAGGGCAAGCAATGCGCCGACGTGCACGCCAATCCTACAGCACGTCGTCAAACGTCAGCGCTGGGACGAGGGAGGAAGCTCATGGCCATGCCAGATGCCACGCCGGATACGGCAAGACCCAATACGAATCGATGGCTGCAAATCGTGCTCGGCGTAATCTGCATGGTTGCAGCGGCAAACATCCAGTATGCCTGGACGCTGTTCGTTCCCGAGATCCAGAAGACCTTCAACTGGGACCGCGCCGCGATCCAAGTAGCCTTCACGATCTTCGTCGTCGTCCAGACCTGGCTGACCCCGATCGAGGGCTACTTCATCGACAAGTACGGCCCCAGCCGCGTCGTCATGTTCGGCGGCCTGATGACGGGCTTGGCCTGGGTCATCAACTCCTACGCCACCAGCTTGAGTGGCTTCTATCTCGGCTCGGTGGCCGGCGGTATCGGCGTCGGTTGCGTCTACGCCACCTGTATCAACAACGCGCTCAAATGGTTCCCAGATAAGCGCGGCTTGGCGGTCGGCCTCACGGCGGGCGGCTACGGCGCCGGCTCGGCGCTCACCATCCTGCCGATCGCCAAGATGATCGATGGCGGCAACTACGCCCAGGCCTTCTTCGTCTTCGGCCTCATCCAGGGCGCTGTCATCATCGCTGCCGCCATCGCCATGCGCTCGCCACACAAGGATCATCTGCCGTTCTCCACCAAGGTCCTGCAGTCGCGGCGCGATTACACGCTGGGCGAGGCGCTGCGCACCCCCGTGTTCTGGGTGATGCTGCTGATGTTCACCTGCACGGTGACGGGCGGCCTGATGGCGGTGGCTCAGCTCGGCGTGATCGCGCAGGATCTTGGGGTGAAGAACTTCCAGGTTAACCTGTACTTCTTTGCGATGGCGGCGCTGCCCTTTGCACTGATGCTCGACCGGGTCATGAATGGCATCTCGCGCCCGCTCTTCGGTTTCATCTCGGACCGGATCGGACGGGAAAAGACGATGTTCATCGCGTTTGCGATGGAAGGTATCGGCATCGTGGCATTGGGCTATTTTGGCTCGAATCCGTGGGCCTTCGTGATATTGTCTGGAGTGGTGTTCCTCGCCTGGGGTGAGGTTTACTCGCTATTCAGCGCTACCGCCGCCGACACTTTCGGCTCCAAGCACATCGGCAAGATCTACGGCGTGCTCTACTGCGCGAAGGGGTTTGCGGCGCTGTTCGTGCCAGTGGGCAACCTGATCATGCAGGCCACCGGTACCTGGGCGACAGTCCTGTATACGGTGGCGACCATGGACCTGATCGCCGCCTTCCTGGCGATCGCGGTGCTGCGGCCGATGCTCAAGCAGCACCACGCGGCGAACAACGACGCAGCGGTCCCAGCGCTGGCGCTGGCTCACGCCTGAGTGTTGGGCTCGGCCGCTCTGCGGCCCGGCGAAAGCCTTGTTACCCCGGCTCCGGAATTTTGGAGCCGGGGTAGAGATGACCGGCCAGGGTACGCGTCGTCAGCATGCATAGCGTCCTCACTTCGGTACGCACGATCGCCGTAGACAACCTTGGATCTTCGGGCGTTCACCCACGATCGAGTGAGGCACGGCTTCCCTCATGCTTCGCCTCCACTCGACATCTCAGCTGCACTCTGGCGCATTCCCAGGATCTGCTGCCAAAATTAATTCTGGCGTTCCCGGAGCTCGACTGCGATGCAGCCTTCTGAGACCTCTTTGGGTCTAGCCTCGATCGGACAGACTGTAAGCCTGCGTGAGCAGGCCTACGACAGCATCAAGCGTTCAATCCTGGCGATGGATCTCTACGATGGATCGGCACAGATCCGGCTGCATGAACACCAAATTGCGCAAGATCTCGGCATCAGCCGCACGCCAGTCCGAGAAGCCCTGACGCTTCTGGAACGGGAGGGCTTTGTGTGCACGGTGCCTCGCCGCGGCCTCTTCGTGAGGCGCAAGACCAAGCGCGATACGATCGAGATGATCACGGTCTGGGCCGCGCTCGAGGGCTCCGCAGCTTATGCCGCCGCAAGGCATGCCACGGATGCCGATATTCACGAGCTGAGCAGGGCCTTCCAAGACTTCGATTCAACGACTTTGTCTGATCATTTGAACGATTATGAAGAGGCTAACCTCGACTTTCACCGGACGATCATCCGTCTCGGCGGCTGTGGGCTGATGGTCGAGATGACGGCCAACCTATTCATCCACATGCGGTCGCTTCGATCGGCCGTGCTCCATCGGCCTGGGAGGATCGAAGACTCGATGCGTGAGCATGCAGCCATCATCGCCGCATTGCAGGTACGGGACGCGGATCAGGCTGCGGTACTCGTTCGTGACCATGCTCTTGGGCTGCTAGCACATGTCGAAGCGCATTGGGCTTGGCCAGCTTGGCCAGAGGGATAAGAGTCACCTTTGGCAGAGGACCGACCTATGCTACCGTCCGTTCAGACCACCGACCTGCTGGGCCTTGGCTTCCTGATCATCGGGCTCGTCGGAGCCGGCGTTGCCAGCGCAAGCCGGTCACCGCGTTTTGCAGAGGATCCGCGTGAGGATCTCGCGGGCGGAGCGCTGCTGCTGGCGATCCTCGGCCTCGCCTTCGTGCTCGCCGAATGAGGGGCGCAGCGCGAGTAGGGTCGGCCTCTTCGCGTTCGGCAGCGACCCAGCCCAATGCCCCCACGGTCGAGTTGCACCAAGGTGGTGACGGGAGAATCCCGGAATTGGGATTGTCCCTGGGTTGGTCCGGCTGACGAATTGGATGGGTCGATTCCAGATCGGGCATTCCCGGATCGAGGCTTAGAACGCGCTTCGAAGTCCTTCCACCGCTTTGGTCCGGCGTGAGTGCGAATTTTTCCGGTTTCGTGAGATCCTGATGGGGCGAGCGGAGCCGTAAAGAACAGCAGGCTCACCGAAGAGCAGATCGCCTTCGCGCTGAAGCAGACCGAGACTGGGGCGCCAGTGCCGAAGGTGCTACGGCGGATGGGCATCTTCGAACAGTTGTTTTACCGCTGAAAGAAGCTCTCCGAGGGCTTGGACACGGGCGAATTGAGGCGTCTTAGGCAGTCGGAGGAGGAAAGCCGCAAGCTCAAGCAGCTCATGGCCGATCTCGGCCTCGACAAGTACCGCCTGCAGGACGTGCTCGCAAAAAGGCTCTGATGCCTGCGCGGCGACGCGAACTCGTGCACGATGCAAAGGGGGTAAGCGAGCGGCGCGCTCGGCGTCGGCCAGTCTGGCGTCCGCTACCGCTCGCCCAAACCCAATCCGGCACCGCTGCGGATGCGCATCTTGGATAAGGCCAAAAACCCGGTGCGTTAAGGCTATTTCCGAATCTACATCCTCTGCGCCGCGAGGGCTGGCGAGTGAAGCACAGGAGGGTCTGGCGCCACTACAGGGACGAGGGGCTGAGTCTGTAGCTCAAGCTGGGCCGCGCCGGCACGTCAGCGCGGGCCAGCCTGAGCGCCAACCTTCGGCTCTCCGGCAGAACCAGCGCTGGTCGATGAACTTCGTCCCTGACGCGTTCGTCGATGGCCGCCTGCGCGACGAGTGCCTGGACGCGAACTGGTTCTTGTCGTTGGCCGATGAGAGGAGCTCGATCGAGGCCGGACAGCGGCAGCGCAACGAGAGCCGTCCTTGAACAGCCCTGGGGTGACTGACGCCCCAAGGATTCGCCTTTTGGTGCCCAACAGGCAGCCGAATGAAATCCGGAGGCTCACCTTCCAGCCGGACTGAAATCAGGGGTCCCTAGATCGCGATCGCGTGAAGCGGCCCTGGCACGGCTCAGGCCAGGGTCGGGACCGAGCCGGTGAAGCCCGCGGCCGGCTTGTCGCCGTCGAAGTGATTAGCCAGCGCCACCACGACTGCGAAGTTGGCAATGGCAGCGAAGGGAAGGAGGGCGACAGCTGCAAGGAGGGTCATCGGCGGTGTCCTATTGTGCGATGCGCAAGAGGCGATATCGCACTGCACGCAGCGTCTTGGTATGCCACATGCCTCGCGCCAGGCATGCAGCGGCTGCATAAGCATGACACTCTAGCGAACGACGAATTGAACTCCTTGAAATCCCTACCCAGTGCGTTGATCAACTGGGTCCGCCGACGCAGGAGCAGGTCGCGCGTACGGAGCACCGCTGCGGAGGCCTGAGCCTGCGCGCTGTTACCCTGGACGAGCCGCATCGTTGGCCGCTGCGCCGCCTCGCAGATCGCCTTAGCGTCGGCCATGTCGTTCTTGTGCCGCTGCACGAGCGGCTTCGCGTAGGTTGATGGGATGAGCCGCGTTTCGTGCCCGCCAAGGCTATTTCACGGGGCCAATAAGGAGCGCTGGCGCCGGCTTCCATAGCGATCACGCATCTCGGACGTGTCGAGAAGAACGTCAGAACCTGATCAGGCTGCAGCGTCTTGCGGAACACCACTGCACCGCTCGTATCCGAGCCGTGAACCTGGAAAACTGATTTGGCCAGATCGATCCCGGGGTGTAACCTCACTCATAGAGACCTCCACTATGGCACATCGACGCCGTCAGGGGGTGTCCAGTCCAACGCTTTCGAGAAGTGCCGATGCCGGTTGATGTGACCGATGTGGGTCGAAAGGAGTTCGTCTGCTTTGGCGCCCGCCCTTCTCCAAAGCAGACCGGCGGCTCTCGGCCAGGCGACGCCATGGTGGATCGCCGATGGGCGCAAAACCGGTCGTTCGGTTGTGCGCCCATATTGGCCGTCCAGGGAGCTGTGACGCCGTCTCCGAAGCGGACTTCGCGACGCGAAGCGCCGATCCTGGACCGCTGGCGCCATCCTTGCCTCGGGAGACGTATCCCCGAGCAGGAGCCGGATGCTATGGCTGTCACCGATCATGCCCTCGCCTGGACGCAGCTCTTCGGCGAGCTCGACCGGAGTGGCTTGGCGCTACACCTGCAGATCCGTCGAGCAATCGTGACGGCCATCGAACGGGGGCTGTTCACCGCGGAGGCCCGGATGCCTTCGACGCGCCAGCTCGCGGCCCTGCTCGGGGTCGCCCGCAACACCGTGGTGAACGCGTACCAGCAGCTCGTCGACGAGGGCTTTCTGGTCTCCCACGAGCGGAGCGGAATTTTCCTGGCGCCGGATCTGATCGTCTCCGAAGCGCGTGGTCCCTCCCCGGAACGGACCATCGCCTGGTCGCGGCGCTTCGCGGTCCGGCCCGCGCAGCTGCGGCAGATCACCAAGCCCCGGGACTGGCTCGACTACCCGTATCCCTTCCTGTTCGGCCAGTTCGATCCGTCCCTGTTCCCGGCCAATGACTGGCGCGAGAGCGTGCGGGCGGCCTCCGGGGTGTCCGAGATCAACGCCTGGGCGGGCGACCTGATCGACGAGGACGACTCCGAACTTGTGGAGCAGCTTCGCTTGCAGGTGCTGCCGCGGCGGGGCATCTTCGCGAGCGCCGACGAGGTGATGGTCACTATCGGATCGCAGCAGGCGCTCTCGCTGCTGATCCAGCTGCTGGTCGGCCGCAATACGCCGGCGGGCGTCGAGGACCCGAGCTATCCCGATACGCGCAACCTGCTGAAACTCGCCACCGACCACCTCGCGACGCTCGCCATCGACTGGCACGGGGTTGTGCCCGATGCTGTCTTCGCCAGCCGGCACGTGGCGTTCGTCACTGTGGGGCATCAGTGCCCGACCACCGCGGTGATGCCGCTGGAGCGCCGCCGCTCCCTCCTGGAAGCCGCACGGCGCCACGACGTCGTCTTGGTCGAGGACGATTACGAGGCCGACCTCGCGCTGGCGGACGAGATTCCGTCCCTCAAGAGCCTCGATACGGACGGCCGCGTGATCTATGTCGGCAGCTTCTCGAAGGTGCTCGCCCCAGGCCTGCGGGTCGGTTACGTGGTGGCGCCCCGGGCCGTGATCGCGGAGCTGCGCGTACTGCGGCGGCTGATGCTGCGCCACCCGCCCTCGAACAACCAGCGCGCTACCGCGATGTTCGTGGCGCTCGGGCATTACCGCACGCATCTGCGCCGGACCGCCGGCGTTCTGGAGGAGCGTGCCGTCCGAATCGCTGACCTGCTGCCCCGCCTCCTGCCCGCGTTCCGCTGGCGGCGCGACCCGGGGGCCACGAGCTTCTGGGTGGAGGGGCCTGTCGGCCTCGATGCCCGGGATCTCAGCGTGCGCGCCCGCGCCCGCGGCGTCCTGATCGAGCCGGGCGACATCTTCTATGCCGACCCGGAGGCCGGCCAAGCCTGCTTCCGCCTGGGCTTCGCCTCGATCCGCACCGACCGGATCGAGGCGGGCCTCACCCGCCTCGCGGAACTGGTCACACCGGCCGGTATCCCCGCGTCACAGGGGATGCCCGAGCAGGTCTGAGACCGCCTGCACCACGCTCGTGACGGCGACGGTGCAGAGCAGCACGATCGACAGGGCGCGATGCCCCCGTCCGGCGCCGAGCCTGAGAAGCGCCTCGCCGAGCCGGCTGCCGGCGACGATGAGCGGAATGCCGACCATCACCGGGATTGCCAGGGAGGCCCCGAAGAGCCCGGCGGTCGCGAGGCTGACGGCGCTGGCGATCGACGTCGCCAGGAAGAACACCAGCAGCGAGGCGCGCCCCTGCTGCGGCGAGAGCGGCGTTGCGAGATAATAGGCGACCACGGGCGGACCGGGCATCGCCGAGAGCCCGTTGCACAGGCCGGCGGCCAGCCCAACCGCCAGGGTCGCGCCGCCGCGCGGAAGCCCGGCAAAGCGGAAGCCGCGCAGGAGCGCGATGGTCCCGCAGCCGCAGACCAACGCGATGCACAGCCGGGCGACGTCCGGGCTCGCCGCAGCCAGAGCGGCGACGCCGAGCGGCGATCCGACCACCGTGCCAGCGACGAGCCAGCCGAGCGACGGCCAATGGCAGGTCCGGCGCGCCCGCGGCAGGTCGGACAGGCTCGCGCAGAACTGGAGGGCGACGGCGAGCGGGACGCACTGGCTCGGCGGGAGCGTGAAGCCGAGGAGCGGCACGGCAGCCAGGGCGAACCCGAAGCCCGTGAAGCCGCGGATGAGCGCCGCGGTGAAGATTGCGGCCGCGATCGCGATCAGGGATGCCGGTTCGGGCATCGGAAGAGCGGGGGCCACCGCTCTAGCGCATGTCGACCACGATGGTCTTCTTGCGGGTGAAGTGCTCCAGCATCGACTCCAGAGAGGCCTCCTTGCCAAGGCCGGACTTCTTGAAGCCGCCGTAGCTGAGGTTCGGCTGGATCGTCAGGTTCTGATTGACCTGGACATAGCCGGCATCCAGCGCGTGCGACACCCGGAGCGCGCGGCGCAGGTCCCGGGTCCACACCGTCGCGGCGAGGCCGAAATCCCCCGCATTCGCCGCCGCCAGGACGGCCTCCTCGTCGGAGAACGGCACGATGCAGGCGACCGGACCGAAGATCTCGTCGCGCATGAGCGGGCTGTCCTCGGTCAGACCGGTGAACAGGACCGGCTCCACGAACAGGCCCTCGGCGAGATCCGGCGCGGCCGGCAGGCGCCCGCAGCGCACGGCCCGCGCGCCCGGCGTGGCCTCGCCCGCTGCGATGTAATCCATGATCTTGGCGCGCTGCCGGGCATTGATCACGGTGCCGATATCGGTGGCCTCGTCCAGGGGATCGCCCATCCGGAGGTTCGAGACGGCGGCGGCCAGCCGCTCCACGAACCGGTCGTGCAGCTCGGCATCGACGTAGATCCGGCTCGAGGCGGTGCAGCTCTGGCCCTGTCGGGTGAAGCGCATGCCGGCCACCGCGCCCGCGACGGCCCGGTCGAGGTCCGCGTCCGCGAAGACCAGCATCGGGCTCTTGCCGCCGAGCTCCAGGCTCACCGGGATCAGCTTGTCGGCGGCCTCGCGGTAGATCGCCTCGCCCACCGCCTGGGAGCCCGTGAAGGTGACCTTGGCGACGTCGGGGTGGCGGACCAGCGGCGCCCCGCAGGCGGGACCGGTGCCGCAGATCACGTTGAGGACCCCGGGCGGCAGGAGATCGGCCAGGAGGCGCGCCGCCTCGATCGTCGCGAAAGGAGCCTCCTCGGAGGCCTTCACCACCACGGTGTTCCCGGCGACCAGGGCCGGGCCGATCTTGAGCGCCATCAGCACGAGGGGCACGTTCCAGGGCAGGATCGCCGCGACCACGCCCAGGGGCTCGCGGGTGGTCAGCGCGAGCATGTCCGGGCTGAACGGCAGCGTCTCGCCCTTCAGTTCGGTGGCGAGGCCGCCGAACATCGCGAGAATGTCGGCCGCGGTGGCGATCTCGGGGCGGCACTCGGTGCGGATCGCCTTGCCGGTCTCGGCGGCGAGCAGCGGGGCGAGATCCGGGGACGCCGCCGCGATCCGGCGCCCGCCCTCGGCCACCAACCGCCCGCGCTCGCGGGCCGGAACCCGCGCCCAGGCCTGTCCGGCGGCGCGGGCCGCCGCGACCGCGGCCTCGACATCCGCCGGGCCGGCCGCGGGCGCCTGGGCCAGGGCGCGCCCGGTGGCCGGGTCGAGGACGGTGAGGCAGGCTCCGTCCACCGGGCCGACCAGCGCGTTCCCGACGAGGTGGCGCCCGGCGAGGGCGGCCAGGAGGTCACGCACGCCCTGAGGGAGGCGCGCGCGGCCACCCGCCAGGCTCTCGGATTCATTCGACATGGGCGGCTCGCTCGCGGTCGGATTGGTGCGTCCGGGCGTCGATACGAGCGCCCCGGGCGTCGCGACAGGTCCAGGCGGTGGCGAGTGAGCGGGCCAGGCGCAGCCCGGTGTCCTCGGGCTTCGGCCGACCGGACCCGCTCCGCCGCTCCTGTCGGGCGCCTCGTCTGACCCGCCAACTGGATGCGTCGTTGGCATCCGTCTGGACCTCGTCGGGCGGACGGCGGCGGCGCTAGGTCGTCGCGAACGACGGCCGCCTGCGGGCGCGCAAGGGGAGCGCAGTGCGATGACTGAAGCGACGACCGAGGCGGAGCGCCACGCCCTGCTGGAGCGCCTGTTCGCGGCCTTCAACCGCCACGACGCCGACGGCGTCATGGCCTGCTTCACGCCGGGGGTCGTGTTCGACACGGCAGCCGGACCGGAGGCGCACGGCCGCCGGCTGACCGGCCAGGACGCGGTTCGGGCGGCCTTCGTGGCGGTCTGGACCGACATGCCGGACGTGGCCTGGACGGTGTCGCGCCACACGCTGGCCGGAGAGCGGGCCACGTCGGAATGGCTGTTCACCGGCACCCGGGCCGACGGTGGCCGGGTAGCCGTGGAGGGCGTCGACCTGTTCGTGTTCGAGGGCCGGCTGATCGCCCGCAAGAGCGCCTTCCGCAAGGACCGCCCGGTCCAGGCGGCCTGAGGGAGGCGGATCGTGAGCCTGACCCCCGATCCCGTTCCGAGCCCGACCGGCGCGCCCTACGATCCGACCTACGACCCGCTGACCAGCGTCACCCCGGGGACGGACCGCGCCTACGCGCCGACCTACTGGGTGGCCACCGCCGGCCCGCTGCCGGCGGATGATGGCCCGATCACGGGGGATGTCGACGCGGACGTGGTGATCGTCGGTTCGGGCTTCACCGGCCTGTCCTGCGCCCTCAGCCTCGCCCGGGACCACGGCATCAAGGCCACCGTGCTGGAGGCCAACCGGGTCGCCTGGGGCTGCAGCACCCGCAATGGCGGCCAGGGCCAGAACGCCTCGGGCCGGCTCAGCCGCTCGCAGTGGATCGCCCGCTACGGCCGCGAGACCGCGCTCCAGCTCCACGCCGAGATCCTGGAGGGCTTCGCGTATTTCACCGGCCTCGTGCGCGAATTCGACCCCGATCCCCAGCCCGGCGGCCACATCTACGTCGCCCATCGGCCCCGCACCTTCGCCAAGCTCTCGGCCGAGTCCGAGGTGGCCAACACGGTCTTCGGCTACCGCACCCGGATGCTCGGCGCGGACGAGCTGCGCCGCAACTGGATGGACGAGGCCGGGGCCGTCGGCGCGCTCCACGAGCCGCTGGGGATCGGCATCCATCCGGCCAAGTTCGCCTTCGGTTACCTCCGGGCCGCGCGGGCGGCCGGGGCCAAGGTCCATCCGGCCAGTCCGGTGCTCGGGATCGACCGCGACGGCGGCGGTTTCCGGGTGCGGACGCCCCACGGGACCGTGCGGGCCCGCGCGGTGGCGATCGCCACCGGCGGCTATACCAGCCAGGGGCTGCACCCGCGCCTGCGCAGCCGGATCATGCCGATCCTGTCGAATTCCCTGGTCACGCGGCCCCTGACCGCCGACGAGATCGCGGCGACGCTGCGCACCACCACCTTCGTCACCGACACGCGCACCCTGCGGTTCTACTATCGCCGGCTCCCCGACGGCCGGGTGCAGATCGGCAGCCGCAGCGCGATCACGGGGGCGGACGCGACCCATCCACGCCATCTGCGCCTGCTGGTCGATGGCCTGCACCAGAAATTCCCGGCCCTCGCGGGGATCGAGATCGACTATTCGTGGTGGGGCTGGGTCGATGTCAGCCACGACATGATGCCCCGCATCGTCCAGCCTGAACCGGGCGAGCCCCTGTTCTACGCCCTGGGCTATGGCGGCAACGGCGTCTCGTTCTCGGCCCAGGCTGGCCGCCGGCTCGCCGGGCTGGTGGCCGGGCGCAGGCCCGCGGGCCTGCCGATCTTCGAGGGCACGCTGCCGGGCCACCCGTTCGCCCCGTTCCGGCGGATCGGGCAGCGGATGCTGTATCGCTGGTACCACCACCGCGACGAGGCGGCCTGAGCCGGCTACAGAACGGATTGAACGGGCCGCCCCGCGCATTCGGGGCGGCCTTTCTCGTACGGGGGAACCGGGCGGGATCAGGCGGCCTGGGCTTGGTCGAAGTCCGGCGCCTCGATCTCGCCGACCCGGTGACAGGCGACGTAGTGGCCCGGGCCGGTCGCCAGCAGGGCGGGATCCTCGGCGCGGCAGCGCTCGACCGCGAACGGGCAGCGCGCAGCGAACCGGCAGCCGGCGGGCGGATCGATCGGGCTCGGCGGCTCGCCGCGCACGAGGTAGCGCGCCTTCAGGGCATCCCGCGCCGGACCGGCCGGCACCGCCGCCGAGATCAGCGACCAGCTGTAGGGATGGCGCGGGGCGGAGAAGAACGTCCGGGTTGGCGCCTGCTCGACGATGCGGCCGAGATACATCACCGCGACCTCGTCGCAGAGGTGCTGCACGACGCCGAGGTCGTGCGAGATGAAGATGTAGGCGAGGCCGCGCTCCGCCTGGAGCTTGGCCAGGAGGTTGAGGATCTGCGCCTGGATCGCGACGTCGAGGGCCGAGACCGCCTCGTCGCAGACGATGATGTCGGGCTCGGTCGCCAGCGCCCGGGCGATGCACAGGCGCTGGCGCTGCCCGCCCGAGAACTGGTGCGGGAACAGGCTCCGGGCCTCGGCCGGCAGGCCCACCGCGGCGAACAGCGCGTCGAGCCGCGCCGCCGCCTGCCTGCGCGACAGGCCCTCCAGCAGCCGCAGCGGCTCGGCCACGAGGTCGCCGGCGCAGCGGCGGGGATCGAGCGACGCGAACGGGTCCTGAAACACCATCTGGATATGGCGCCGCGCCTGCCGGAGCCGGGCGCCCCGGAGGCCGATTATGTCCTCGCCGCGCAGGACCACCTGACCCGCGGTCGCCGGGACGAGGCGCATGATCCCCTGCGCCGTGGTGGACTTGCCCGAGCCGGATTCGCCGACGATGCCGAAGCTCGCGCCCCGGCGCACGACGAAGCTCACGCCGTCGACGGCGTGGACCCGCCCTCCGCCCGGGACCGGGAAATGGACCTTCAGGTCGTTGACCTGCAGGAGGTCGGCCCCGATCGGGGTCGATGCGGCGTCCGTCGTCATGCTGCGCGGGCCTCCGGGTGCCAGCAGGCCACCGCCCGGGCCGGGCCGGCCTCGGCCAGGGGCGGCTGGGGATTGTCCAGACAGGTGGCGTCGGCCCGGCCGCACCGGTCCGCGAACGCGCAGATCGCCGGCCGCCGGCCCAGCGGCGGGACGAGACCCGGGATCTCCCGCAGCATCCCTGCACCCGCATCGGCCGCCGCGCCGAGGCGCAGGTGCGGCGTGCAGCCCATCAGCCCCCGCGTGTAGGGATGCTGCGGCGCGCGCATGACCGACCGGGTGTCGCCCTGCTCGATGCAGCGCCCGGCGTAGAGCACCGCCACGGTGTCGGCGATGTCGGCCACCGCCCCGAGGTCGTGGGTGATCAGCACGATGGCGGTGCCCATCTCGTCCTGCAGGGCCTTCAGCAGGTCGAAGACCTGCGCCTGGACGGTCACGTCGAGGGCCGTGGTCGGCTCGTCGGCGATCAGGAGCTTGGGCCGGCAGGCCAGCGCCATGGCGATCATCACCCGCTGGCGCATGCCGCCGGAGAGCTCGTGCGGGTAGGCGTGCAGGCGCCGCTCGGCCGCCGGGATCTGCACGGCCCTGAGCATCGCCAGCGCCCGTTCCAGGGCGGCGCGGCGCCCGAGCCGCTGGTGCAGCCGCAGCGCCTCGGCGATCTGGTCGCCGACCGTGTAGACCGGGTTCAGGGCCGTCATCGGCTCCTGGAAGATCATCGACAGGGCGCTGCCGCGCAGGGCCCGCAGCCGGGCCGGCTTGGCGGCCGCGATGTCCTCCCCGGCGAGCAGGATCCGGCCGCCGGCGCGGGCGAAGCCCTCCGGCAGCAGGCCCATGATCGCCAGCGCGGTCATGCTCTTGCCGCAGCCGGATTCGCCGACCAGCGCGACGGTGCGGCCGGCCTCGACGGAGAAGCTGAGCCGCTCCAGGACCGGCACGCGGCCGCCCGGCCGCGTCAGGGTCACGGTCAGGTCCTCGACGGCGAGTACGGGGGCCATCGCTCAGCTCCGCTTGCGCAGGCGCGGATTGACCGCGTCGTTGACCGCGTCGCCCACGAGGCTGACGCCGAGGACCGCGAGGAAGATCGCCCCGCCGGGCAGCAGCACGGTCCACCACGCCTCCAGGGCGTAGGCGCGGTTCTGCCCGATCATCAGCCCCCAGCTCATCACGTTGGGATCGCCCAGGCCGAGGAAGCTCAAGGCCCCCTCGAACAGCACGGCGGTGCCGATCGCCAGCGTCGCGGAGACCACGATCGGCGGCGCGGCGTTCGGCAGGATCACCCGTCCGATCAGGTAGAGCGGTCCGGCACCGGCCGCCCGGGCCGCCTTGACGAAGTCGAGGCCGCGCAGGCGCAGGAACTCGGCCCGGGTCAACCGGGCGGTCGGCGGCCACGACACGATGCCGATCGCGATCGTGGTGATGGCGATTTTCTGGCCGAACAGGGTGACCAGAACCATCGCGAACAGCAGGGTCGGCAGCACCTGGAAGAACTCGGTGACCTTCATCAGCGCCGCGTCGACCCGGCCGCCGAAGAAGCCCGCGAGCGCCCCGAAGGTCACGCCGATCACCACGGTGATGAGCGCCGCCGAGAACCCGACCAGCAGAGTCGCGCGGCCGCCCTGGAGCAGGGCCGCCAGGATATCCTGGCCGAGGTAATCGGTGCCGAGCACCGGGTCGCCCCCGGGTGGCTGGAACGGGGCGCCGACGATCTCGAACGGATCGACCCCGTAGAGGTGCGGGCCCGCCAGCGCGGCGAACAGCAGGCCGATCAGGATGGCGAGGCCCAGGAGCCCGCTCGGGTTGCGCAGGAACAGGCGCAAGGCGGCGAGGCCGGGATCCGCCGCCGGGCGCGGCATCGGTGGCGCCGCCTCGGAACGCACCGGCTGGGGCCGCACCGCCGGTTCGGCTGCGACGAGGGCGCTCATGCCGGCCTCCCGGCGCGGATCCGCGGGTCGATCAGGCGGTAGAGGAGGTCGGTGACGAGGTTCGCCGCGATGACCAGCAGCGCCGAGCAGAACAGGATGCCGAGCAGCGTCGGGTAGTCGCGCCGCAGGATCGAGTCGAAGGTCAGCCGGCCGAGCCCCGGCCACGCGAACACGGTCTCGACCAGGATCGCCCCCGCGAAGAGCTGCCCGAACTGGAGCCCGACCATGGTGACGAGGGGGATCAGCGCGTTGCGCAGCGCGTGCTTGCCGATCACGGTCCGCTCCGGCAGGCCCTTGGCCCGGGCGGTGCGGACGTAGTCGGCGTTGAGCGCGTCGATCATGCTGGCGCGCATCAGGCGGCTGTACTGCGCGACGTAGACGATGCCGAGGGTCAGCGCCGGCAGGACCAGGTGGCGGGCGACGTCGAGGGCGTAGGCGAGGCCGTGGCGTGGGGTGGCCACATCCTCCATCCCGGCGACCGGGAGCACCGGCCACAGGGAGGCGAACACGACCAGCAGCATCAGGCCGGTCCAGAAGACCGGCGCGGCATTGCCGGCGATCGCCACCAGGGAGACCGCGTGACTGACGAGGCCGTTCGGCCTGCGGGCGCCCAGGATCCCGAGGCCGGCCCCGGCCAGCACCGCGAGGGCGAGGGAACTCAGAACCAGCAGTGCGGTGGCCGGCAGACGGCCTAGGATCAGGCGCGAGACCGGCTCGTTGAAGTAGAACGAGTAGCCGAGATCCCCCCGCACCACCTTGCCGACATAGGTCGCGAGCTGCTCGGGGAGGCCGCGGTCGAGGCCGTAACGGGTGCGGATCTCGGCCATGATCTCCGGCGAGGCGCCGCCCATCTCGCCGGCGATGACCTGCGCCGGATCGCCCGGCGCCGCCTGGATCAGCAGGAAGTTCAGCACCACCACGGCGAGCAGCAGGCCGGCGGCGTTCGCCGCCGTCGCGCCGAGCCTGCGCAGGCCCGTCATCGCTCGGCTCCGGCGGCGCCCTGCGCCCAGGCGACCTCGTCGAGGGGCGAGAGCGGCCCCCAGATCGACAGGGGCAGGTTCGTCAGGCGCTTGTCGTAGACCGCCTTGTAGGGGGTGAGGTTGATATAGGCGATCGGCGCCTCGGACACAACGATCTTCTGGAATTCGCTGTAGAGCGCCTTGCGCTTCTCCAGGTCGGTCTCGACCGCGGCGGCGTTCAGCAGCTCGTCGACCTTCGGATTCTTGTACTGCTGCGTGTTCGACCAGATGACGCCCTTGCGGATGTTGGTCGACAGGTAGGTCCGCGCCACGCCGATCACGGGGTCGCCCCAGTTGAAGACGTTGTCCATGGTCAGGTCGAAGTCGAAGTTGGAGACGCGCTGCGCCCAGGTCGGGAAATCCGGCGCGGCCCGGACCTGGAGGGCGATGCCGATCCGCTTGAGGCCGGCCCGCAGGTACTCGGCGACGTTGCGCTGCTGGTCGTTGTCGTTGGGGATGTAGTCGATGGTGAGCGGGAACCGCGTGCCGTCCGGCCCCTTCTTCAGCCCGGCCTCGTCGAGCAGGGCGTCCGCCTTGGCGATGTCGAGCGTGTAGAGGTCGACGGCCGACTCGTAGAACGGCGAGCCCGGCACGATCGGGCCGGTGGCCGCCTTCGCCGTGCCGCCGAGCAGCTTGCCGGTGATGAAAGCGCGGTTGGCCGCCAGCGCGATGGCCCGACGGACGCGCACGTCGTCGAGGGGCTTCTTCCCGCAGTTGAAGGCTAGCCAGTTGATCGGGCCGATCCCCTCGAAGCCGCGATCCGTCACCGTCAGGGTCGGCGCCTTGGCGAGGCGCTCGATGTCCCGCACCGAGGAGAGGAACGGCAGCATGCCGATCTCGCGCCGCTCGGTGGCGATGACGAGGCTGTTCTGGTCCGGCAGGATCCGGTAGACGAGCCGCGCCAGCTTGGGCCGCCCGGGGATGAAGAACCGGTCGAACCGCTCGAGCTGGATCGACTCGCCCTGCTTGTACTCGACGAACTTGAACGGGCCCGATCCGACGGGCTTCAGGTTGGCCGGATGAGTCTTGATGTCCTGGCCGTCGCCGTAGACGTGCTTGGGCAGGATCGGCATCAGGCCGGGCGACATGGCCAGCAGCAGCGCCGGGTGTGGGCGCGCGAGCCGGATGATGACCGTGTGGGCGTCGGGGGTCTCGATCGTCGAGACCGGCTCCAGCATGGTCTGGAACGGATGGTTGGCCTTGATCACCCCGATCGAGAAGGCGACATCCTCCGCGGTGAGCGGGTGTCCGTCGTGGAAGACGGCGTCCTCTACGAGGTGGAGCGTCACGCTCAAGTTGTCGGGGGCGACGGTCCAGGATTTCGCCAGATAGGGTTGCGGGTTCCACTGATCGTCGTAGCGCAGCGGGCTCGCGAAGATCTGCGTCGAGACCATCCCGGTGGCGATGCCGGACTGCACGGCGCCGTTGAAGTGGCGCGGCACTTGGTTGGTGCCGATCACCAGCGGCGCGATCGCGTCGTCGGCCAGCGCCTTCGGCAGGTCGAGGATCGGGACCGTCAGGGGCGCGGCGAGGACCGAGAGGCCGGCGCCGAGGAGCGTGCGTTTGGTCAGGCGCATCGGGTTCGGTCTCCGTGTGGGGTTTGCGGGGGTCGCAGCGCGGCGTCGAGGAGGCCGGCCAGCGCCGGGCCGGCTTCGGGATCGGTCGCCGCGATGCCGACGAGCTCGGCTCCGTCCGGCGCGGGCTCCGGCAGCGGCGACAGGCTCCAGCGGCGCCCGACCATCTGAAGCAGATGCGTCTCGGATCGGCCGGCCAGACCGAGGCGCCCTTTCAGCCGCAGGAGCGAGGCCGGCATGGCGGCGAGCGCGCCCTCGAGCCCGACGCGGTCGAACGCGCCCGCGCGCCGGTAGAGCAGGCGCTGGAAGGCCTCCTCGTGCGGGGCCGCCTCGGCCCGCAGCCGGGTCGATCCCGGCCGGACCCGCTCCGGACCCGCGCCGCTGAGATCGAAGACCGCCGCGGGCAGCGCGGCCGCCACGGTCTCGACCACCGGGACGCCCGGCGCGAGGGTGGCGAGCGTGTCCCGGGCGGCCGCGCGGCCGGACGCGTCCACGAGGTCGCGCTTGTTGAGCACGAGGAGGTCGGCGGCGCGGATCTGGCGGGCGAGCGTGTCGCCCAGGCGCGGGTCGGCGGCGAGGCCGGGCAGGCGCTCGGCATCCGCCAGCACGACGACGCCGCGCAGGACGAGGCCGGGCTCCACCAGGGCGATCTCCGCGATGGCGCCCGGATCGCCGACGCCGCTCGCCTCGATGACGATGTGGTCGAAGGGCTCGGGCTCCGCGAGGACGCGCATCAGCGTGTCGAGGAAGCCGTCGGCGAGGCTGCAGCAGACGCAGCCATTGGTCAGCCGCAGGGTCTGGCCGTCATGGTCCCGGATCAGGCCCGCATCGACGTTGATCGCCCCGAAATCGTTGACCAGCACCGCGTAGCGGCCCTGCGAGCCGGCGAGCAGCCGGTTCAGCAGCGTCGTCTTGCCGGCTCCGAGGAAGCCGCCGACGACCGTGAGCGGGCAGCGCGTCGCGGGCGCGGGAAGCCCGCGCCTCATGCCGGCGGCACCGCGAAGACGCGGCCGCCGAGCACCGTGGCGTGGACCGGGACGTCCTTGAGCGTCTCCGGGGGCACTTCGTACGGGTCCGCGTCGAGGACGGCGAAGTCGGCGAACTTCCCGGCCTCGATGGAGCCGACGCAATGGTCCATCCGCAGGGTGTAGGCGGCCCCCAGCGTCACGGCGTGCAGGGCCTCGGCGACGCTCAGCCGCTCCTCGGGGCCGAGCAGGCGCCCCGACGACGTGGTCCGGTTGACGGCGCACCAGGCGGTGAACAGCGGCCCGAGCGGCGTCACCGGGGCGTCCGAATGGATCGCCAGCGGGATGCCGAGCCGCGCCGCGCTCCCGGCGGCGTCGATCCGGGCCGCCCGTTCCGGTCCCATCGTCAGGTCGTGATGGGCGTCGCCCCAGTAATAGAGGTGGTTCGAGAACAGGTTGAGGCACAGGCCCAGGGCCTTGACCCGCCGCAGCTGCGCCTCGGTCGCCATCTGGCAGTGCTGGAGGGTGTGCCGATGGTCGGGACGGGGATGGGCGATCTGCGCCTTCTCGACCGCGTCGAGGGCCGCCTCGGTGGCCTCGTTGCCGTTGGTGTGGATGTGAAGCTGGATGCCGGCGGCGTGGTAGATCCCCACGATCCGGTCGAGATCCTCGGGGGCGACGTACCAGAGGCCGTTCGGAGCGCCGTTGTGATAGCCCGGCGGCAGGAGCCGGGCGGTGAAGCCCTGGATCGACCCGTCGACGACGATCTTGACGATACCGAAGCGGAGGCGATCGGTGTTGGCGGCGACGAGGCGGCCGATCTTGGCGACGCCGTCTTCCGGGGGACACGAGACCGAGGCCAGAGCCGGCACGATCCGCACCGGCAGGCCCTCGACGCAGGCGGCGCCGTAGACCGCCACGGTCGCGTCGGTGAGGTCGTTGTGCAGGTCGGCGATGGTGGTGATGCCCTGGAGCTGCGCGGCCGCACCGAACCGGGCCACGTCGGCGGCGTCGAGGGTCCCGCTCATCGGGTTGTAGCCGAGCCCCCGGAACAGGCGCAGCCGGGCGGCGATCCCCTGCAGTTCGCCGGACGGGGTGCCGTCCGGCAGCTTCGGCACGCCGTCGATGGCGGTGGTTTCATCGAAGCCCGCCATCTCCAAGAGCAGGCTGTTGACGTTGGTGATGTGCAGGCTGGCGTGGTGGACCATCACCGGCCGGGTGGTCGAGACCCGGTCGAGGTCGTGCCGGGTCAGACGCGCGCCGCCGAGATGCAGCGGATCGAAGCCCCAGCCGTAGAGCAGCTGGTCCGGATCGGCGATGGACCGGTCCGCCTCCGAGAGCCGGTCCACGACGGAGCCGATGTCGTGCAGGCCCGGCACGCGGCGCCCGTCCGGGCTGCGGCGGTCGCTGGCGCCGACATAGGTCTGGCGCCAGAGGGTGCCCTCCATCACGTGGGCGTGCCCCTCGACGAAGCCGGGGAGGATGACCTTGTCGGCGAAGCGGCGGTCCGGAACCGCGTCGAGCCCGTCGAACTCGGCTTGCGTCCCGACCATCAGCACGCGCCCGTCTTGCACGGCGATATGCGTCGCGTCCGGCCGCGACGGATTCATCGTGATGACCCGCCGGGCCTCGAAGAGGGTGATCTCGCTCGGCATGGCTGTCCTCGGCACGACGCCCAGGATGTCGGCCGTTCGCCCGGGCCGCTAGCGCCAGACACTGGGGATGAGGGGAGCCAGGGCGCTGCGCCGCGAAATGGGAGCTTTGAGCTACGCCGAGATAAGGGCGGTGCCAGCCGCATTTAGCGTGAGCGCACTCGACTTCTGGGCCATGGTCTCGCGGCAGGCAGCCGTCCGTTTCCGCGGTCGACCTGCTCCGCAGCGGAAATTCTGCTTCCGGCCAGATTCGGATGCCGCGAATGGTTCTTCGGGCGTCTCGGATGGGTGGAAAGCCGAAGGTCTGCTTCGGTACGAGAGACCGCAAAGCCGACGCTATCGAATGGTTGATGTAGTTCGACAACGCTCGTCCTGCGTTGCGCTCCTGCGCGCAGTTTGTCTGGCTCGTGCGCGCAGGTATAGTCGTTGTGTATCAGCGGATACCGCCGCTGGCGGTAATGTTCTCGCCGGTAAGCCAGCGCGCGTCATCGGACGCGAGGAACGTCACGACGCCCGCGATGTCATCCGGGTGGCCGGCGCGGCCGAGCGGTGTCTGCGCGACCATCCCGGCCTCCATCTCCGAGCCAGAGATGCCGGCCGTGTGGGTGCCTTCGGTCACCACGTAGCCGGGGCTGACCACGTTCACGCGTATCTTGCGCGGGGCCAACTCATTGGCGAGGACGCCCGAGATCGCGTTCACCGCGCCCTTCGTACCCGCGTAGACCGCCGCCGCCGGCGTATGCACGTGCGTGATCGCCGAGGAGATGTTGACGATGCTCGCGCCTTCGCCGAGATGCTTCGCGGCCGCTCGCGTCGACAGCAGAATGCCGAGCACGTTGATGTCAAACTGGCGGCGATAGTGTTCCTCGGTGACCTCCTCGATCGCCGCAAACTCGTAGATGCCGGAGTTGTTGACCAGCACGTCGAGCCGCCCGAACTCGCGCACCGCCGCCTCGATCACACCCTGCGCCTCAGAGGCTTTGGACACGTCGCCCTGGACCGCGGTGGCCCTGCCGCCGACCGAGGTAATTGCCGCCACGACGGCGTCAGCCCCGGCCCTGCTGGACGCGTAGTTCACCACCACAGCGGCGCCTTCCTGTGCCAACGCTTTGGCGATCCCCGCACCGATGCCCTTGGATGCTCCGGTCACGACGGCGACCTTGCCCTCAAGCTTCGACATGTGTGCTATCTCCGACATGGGGAGCTCCCGGATGGCAGCCTTTGACCCATAGTTCGGAACATCGGAACTAACGGAGCGTCGTTCAAGACCCCATATGGACGAAATATGAGACCCCTGTTTCACCCTGCTATCGAAGACGTGCGTCCAGAGGCGATCCTGCACGCGCTCGCCGATCCGAGCCGCGCGGCCATCTTCGCCAAAATCATGCAGGCGGGCTGTGTCGAGGCTTGTTCAGCCGTCTCGGCCGTTGGGGACCGGGTCATCCCAAAATCCTCGTTGTCCAACCACTTTAAGGTTCTGCGCGAGGCCGGTTTGATCCGCAGCGAACGTCACGGCGTCGAGGTGCGCAACCATTCCCGCTGGATCGAGGTGGAGGCACGCTTTCCCGGTCTGCTGGCAGGGATCATCAATGCCTATGCTTCAGACGTCGGCCCCGACTTGCGTGCTGCGGAGACGAGCACTTATCGATAAGGACGCGACCTAGGTCCGCTTCCGAGAATGCTCCAATCCACCGACGGCGACCGACTTGAGTCGGATGCGGAACGTCCGCATCTGCTCGCCCTCACCTCAGCGGTCTTGATTCGGGTGTCTTCTCGTCTCGTCGGCATAGGCCGGCGAGGAGATCGACGATGGGACACTCTGCATACGATCCGGCCACAAAAGGTCGGCAGCCCTGGAACGCGGGCCGCAAGCTCGGCGCCAAACGTGCCCTCAAACCTCAGCAGGTCTGGGCCATCCGGTTCTGGCTCGACCGCGAACGGCGGGTGCGTGACCGCGCGATGTTCGACCTTGCCATCGATAGCAAGCTGCGAGGCTGCGACATCTTCAAGCTCAAGATCGGCGATCTCATCAGTGGTGGTCGCGTCCGCACACGAGCCATCGTTACTCAGCGCAAAACCGGCCGACCGGTACAGTTCGAGCTCCTCGAACCAGCCCGCAGCAGCATCCTGGCATGGCTGGAGGCCAGGGGTGGAACGCTCGACGACTATGCCTTCCCGAGCCGGCTCGACGGCGTCACGCACATCAGCACGAGGCAGTATGCGCGCTTGGTCGATGAGTGGGTCTCGGGTATCGGGCTTCGAAAAGAGGACTATGGGACACATTCCCTGCGGCGAACGAAGGCGTCGTTGATCTACAAGCGGACCGGCAACCTGCGTGCTGTGCAAATTTTACTGGGCCACACGAAAATCGAGAGCACAGTCAGGTACCTCGGCGTCGATGTCGAGGATGCGCTTACGCTTGCGGAAGGGACTGAGATTTGAGCCTCCGGCCCCTCGGCTTCAGGGTCGAGGAGCTTTAAAACCGGCCGGGCAGCAGTGCGCCCATCCCGGCCACCCAAGCGCTCTTCTTCCGTCCTCCAGAGCGGACGTCCCGATTTCCTCGGGCGTTCAATGAATCAGGCCAGCGCTCGTCGACGCACAGGCCGTCGGGAATGTTGGTGCTACCTTCCTCTGCCGAGCCATGCCTACGCAGCTCGGCATCAGGACAAACGCGAGCGTCTGCCGAGATCCGGCCAACTCATGCAATGCGAGAGTAGCGACGCTCGAGACGGCTTTCCCCGCGATGGCAGATAGGCCGGGCTGTCAGGACGCGCTTGCCTCCGCCGAAGCAAGGAAAGTCCGCACGGTCTTGCACAGAAAGGTGGCACCGGCCGGGTTTGTCGAGCGATTGCCGGCGCGGTGGCTCCAGAGGCTCGGGATCGGCCGCAGGCCGGCATCGTGCAGGTGCGGCCGATCGTGGGTGAACGATCGCCGTTGAAACGTAGCAGTTGACCGGCTCTGTCTGTCCATTGCGGCGGCATCGATCAGACATTCTCGCTGCTTTCCGAGCTCGCAGACCGGTTTTCATATCGAGTGGTGCGCTATTTCCGCGAACGAGGGTGCGGTTTGGCAGCCAACTTGCTTGAGCGAATGCCCGACGGCTGCGGCCGCACAATCCGGTGCTTCGACAATCGCCCTTCCTCGGCACGCGCCTGACTACCTCATCGACTCTCGCGGAGCTCGTATGCCTCAGCCCTGGTCGCCCCTGCTCCATCGGCGCTCGATCCTGAGAGGAATGACCGGCCTATCGGTCGGCGCGCTATGGGCGCCCACCGCCGCGCGCGCCGCAGGACTGAAGACCGTCCGCTTCAGCGAGGCCGTCCACAACCTTGGCTACATCAACCTCTACGTCGGGATTCACGCCGGCATCTTCGAGAAGAACGGCCTCGCCCTGCAGGTGAGCGCCGCCGGCGGCGACACGCAAACCTTCGCGGCCGTGCTGGGGGGCTCGGCGGATTTCGCCATCGGCGACCCCACGATGGTGGTGATCTCGCGCGAGAATGGCGGCCCCGGGATGGTGGTCGGCACCGTCGTTCAGCGGGCCCACTACTTCGCGGTCTCGAAGACGGTCGATTCCTTCACAGACCCGAAGGGCTTCAAGGGCAAGCGGATCGCCACCTCGCCGGAGCCCAACACCAACTTCAGCGTGACCAAGCGCCTCATCGAGAGCAACGGGATGAAGCTCGGCGTCGACGCGACGATCGTGCCGGTGAGCCCCGGAACCGAGATCGCCGCCATGCTCGCCGGCGCGGCCGACATCGCGGTCGCGTACCAGCCCGGCGTCGCTCAGGCGGTGGCGCAGGGTGCAAAGATCGTGTTCGATTTCTCGAACTACGTCGGGCCCTTCTGCAATACCGGGATCATGGTGCTGCCCGGAACGATCCAGAAGGATTCCTCGACCGTGCAGGCCCTGGTGACAGCCTTCGAGGAGGCCGGGCGCAGAACCTACAGCGATCCCGATTACGCCAAGAAGGTCGCGCGGCTGGAATTTCCGGACCTTCCGGGCGACGTCGTGGACGCTGCCATCGATGCCGAGCTGAAGTATAAGATCCCGGCCTCCAGCGTCGTGACCGAGAAGGACGCCTGGGAAAGCCTGATGGGCATGCAAAAATATCTCGGGAATATCAAAGGCACGCTCACGTTCGATCAAGTCGTCGACAATACGTTCGCCGACAAGGCCGCGAAACGCGCCGGCTGACCGGCGCCCCCGTGTCCGAAGGTACTCTGCAAGCGGCGGCCCGCCCCTGGTCTCCCGTGCCTCCGCTCTCCGTCGAGCATCTCGCCAAGGCGTATCGGACGGGCGGTCGCATCCTGCCAGTCGTCGGCGATCTCACCTTCGCACTCGCCCGCGGAGAGATCGTCGCGATCGTGGGCCCCTCGGGCTGCGGGAAGACCACGCTCCTCAACGCCGTCTGCGGTCTGACGCCGGCCGATTCGGGTCGTATCCTCTGGAGCGGCGTGCCCCTCGACCGGCGCGGTCGCACCCCCAGCGGGATCGGCTACATGCTGCAGAAGGATCTTCTGCTACCCTGGCGCACAGCCCTCGACAACGTGAAGCTCGGCACCGAACTGCGCGGGATGCCGCGCGGGCAAGCCGACGAGCGGGCGCGCGCGCTCCTCGACCAGCTCGGTCTGCACGGGTTTGCCGGGGCCTATCCCGCGACCCTGTCGGGCGGCATGCGCCAGCGCGTGGCGCTCGCCCGCACCCTGATCAACGATCCGGACGTCCTGCTGTTCGACGAGCCCTTCGCGGCGCTCGACTTCCAGACGAAGCTCCTGATCGAGGCCGACACGGTGCGGCTCGTGCGCGACGGGGCCAAGTCCGCGCTCCTGATCACGCACGACATCGAGGAAGCCGTCTCGATCGCCGACCGCGTCCTCGTGCTGAGCGGGCGGCCGACCGCCGTCAAGGCTAGCTACACGATCGACCTCGACTGTGCGCCCGATGACATGATCGGGGCCCGGGAGAGTGCCGGTTTCGGCGATTACGTCCGCCAGATCTGGGCTGATCTCGACATCCCACGCTCCGCGCTCGGCCGCGCCGGTCTTGGCATCAGCCGTGCTGCAGCGAGGCCCTGAGATGTCGGACGTTGTTACCGGACGGGCAACCACCATGGCTGGAACGAGCCAGGATGCCCCGCTGCGCGACACTGCGCGCCTGCGCTCGGGCGCGCTCGTCCTGATCGTTCAGATCGCGCTTCTCGGGGGCCTGCTGGGGGTCTGGGAGTGGCAGACGCACCAGAGCCCGCAAGCGTCCTTCCTGTTCGGCTCACCCTCCGCGGTCGGCCGGTTCCTCTGGCAGGGTCTCACCGACGGCACGCTCATGCGCGACGCGGGCGTCACGGCCCTCGAGACCGGGCTCGGATTCCTCATCGGCAACGTCGTCGGCACGCTCGCCGGCCTGTCGCTCTGGTACTCGACCTTCGTGTCGCGGGTCGTCCAGCCCTTCATCGTCGCGATCGGCTCGATCCCGATCATCGCGCTCGCCCCGATCATCATCATCTGGTTCGGCACGGGGCTCGCCTCGAAGGTCGCGATGTCGACGCTCTCGGTCGTCGTGGTCGCCCTCGTGACCTCCTACAAGGGCGCGCTCGGCGTCGACCCGGACCAGATCAACCTCCTGCGGACCCTCGGCGCGCGGAAGCCGCAGATCTTCGCCAAGCTCGTCGTGCCGTCGAGCCTCGCCGATATCTTCGCCGGCCTGAAGCTCACCGTCGGGTTCGCGCTGATCGGTGCCATCGTCGGTGAGTTCATGTCGTCGTCCGTGGGCCTGGGCCACGCCATCTTCCAGGCGGGATCCCTCTACGCGATCCCGAAGGTCTTCGCCGCGCTGGTCGGCACGATCGCGCTGGCCCTCGTCCTGACCTTCCTGGTCGGCCGAGCTGAGCGGGCGCTCATGCCCTGGCGGGATCGCCTCTGACCCACGCCCCCCTCGACACCAACGCCATCGCCATCGGGAGCCCTACGTGACGCAGCGCATCAGCAAACAGGGAACGATCAAGTACGCCCTCTCGGGTGACGAGCCCTTCGTCGCGACGATCGCACCGGGCGAGATCGTCACGGTCGAATGCGTGATCAACATCGGTGACGGCGTCATCAAGGAACTCGGGCAGAACCTGACCGAGGCCGACGTCACCTTCCCGTTCGTGAATGGGGCGACGGGCCCGATCGAAGTCGCGGGCGCGAAGCCGGGCGACATGCTGAAGGTCGAGATCCTCGACATGGAGCTCGGCCAGCGCGGTTACAGCTCCCTCTGGCCCGGGCACGGCATGTTCCCGGACTGGGTGCGCCGCAAGGAATGGGGCATCCGGACCAAGGTCGTCGACGTGCACGACGGCCATGTGATTTGGAATGACCGGCTCCGGCTGCCGGTGAAGCCGATGGCCGGCGTCATCGGCGTCGCGCCGGTCCACGGCGCGGTCCTGACGGTCGACAACGGCACGCATGGCGGCAACCTCGACGTTCAGGAGGTCACCACCGGCAACACCGTGATGCTGCGGGTCGAAAAGCCCGGCGCGCATTTCTTCATCGGCGATTGCCACGCGCTCCAGGGCGACGGCGAAGCCGTCGGCATGGGGGCGATTGAGATCGGCGCGAACGTGACCCTGCGGGTGAGCCTCGTGCCCGCACCGGTGCGGCTCGGCCACCCGCGGATCGAGACGCCTACGCATCTCTGCACGCTCGGCTGCGCCCGCCCGCTCGAGGATGCGATGCGCATTGCCTTCGCCGACATGATCTACTGGCTCGCCGACGAGTGGAACATCCCTGAGCCGGAGGGTTACCTGCTGCTCGCGCAGATCGCCGAGGCGCGCTGCACGCAGATGGTCAATCCGAAATACACGTACATCTGCAAGGTGCCGAAGGCGATCCTCGCGGCATTCCAATGACTTGAGCCGCCGACCTGCCGTCCGATGATCGGCCGGGTACGAACGGCTGAGCCGCACGGTTCATCGTGCCCGCTGTGCGGCTCCGGGGCCGCGCAGCGGAGCGTCGGCCCCGGACAGAGATGTGCAGAATATCTATCCGGTTCTCGGAGGCGACGGACTGCATCTACAAAAATATTTCCTCCATCATGCGGGATTATCGGTGCTTCCTTCGAAAGCCTGCATGGCATGCGTATTGCTCACCGACGGGAAGTTTCAGGAGTCCTCTGGCTTGTCCCGCACGTTTGACGTCACTGATCTCTCCCGCCGCACGATTCTCGCGCTTCCCATCGGCCTCGCAGCAGCGGCAAGCGGCGCGCGCGCCGCCGAGCCGAAACGCGGGGGGACGATGGTGATGATCGTCCATCCGGAGCCCTCGACCCTGGCGCATTACGCGGTCTCGGCGGGGAACATCCCGCCGATCGCCACGCAGGTCTACGAGGGGCTGTGCACCTACGACTGGGATCAGAGCCCGCAGCCGAACTTGGCGAAGTCCTGGGAGATCGCGCCCGACGGCAAGACCATCACCTTCAAACTTCAGGAGGGCGTGACCTTCCACAACGGCAAGCCGTTCACCAGCGCCGACGTGCAGTACTCCTTCATGGAGATCCTGAAGAAGTACAATCCGATCGCGCCGGTCATGCTCGCGGAGCTGGTGGCGGTCGATACGCCGGACCCGATGACCGCAATCCTGCGGCTGGCCAATCCGGCGCCCTACATCATGAAGGCGCTCTCCGGGCGGGACCTGCCGATCCTGTGCCGCTCGGTGTTCGAGGGTACGGACGTCCTCCAGAACCCCAGCGCCAACAAGCCGGTTGGCACCGGCCCGTTCAAGTTCGTGAGCTGGGAGCGCGGACAGTTCGTGCGCCTGGACCGCAACGAGCATTACTGGAAGCCCGGCCTGCCGTACCTCAACCGGATCGTCGCCCGGTTCATCCCGGACGCGGCCACGCGCTCGGCGGCCATGGAGGCGGGCGAGGCGCATTTCGCCGGGTACAGCGCGGTCAATTACGCCGACCTCGGGCGGATGAAGACCAACCCGATCCTCGATCTCACGACCAAGGGCTACGAGATGACGCCGGCCCAGAGCGTCCTCGAGCTGAACGGCCGTCACCCGCATCTCCAGAAGAAGGAGGTGCGCCAAGCGATCGCCTACGCCATCGACCGCAAGGTCATCCTCAAGGACGTGATGTTCGGCTACGGCCTGCCCGCCACCGGCCCGCTCAGCCGCAAGTTCGCGGCTGCCGGTCTCTACACCGACGACGTGCGCCAGTACGACGTGCCGGACCGGCTGGACATCGCCAACAAGCTGCTCGATCAGGCCGGCGCCCCGCGCGGCGCGGACGGGACCCGCTTCGCCCTGCACCTGGAGGTGAATTCCTTCGGCGAGCAGTGGCTGCGGCAGGCCGAGTACCTGAAGCAGGCGCTCGCCATCGTGGGCATCGCCGTGACGCTCCGCTCGGAGGACACCGCGACCTGGCTGCGGCGCGTCTACACGAACTACGATTACGACCTGAATGAGCCGTTCCTCAGCCAGGGCGTCGACCCGGTCTACGGGCTGAACAAGCAGTTCCTCACCAGTCAGATCCGCAAGGGCGTGACCTTCGTCAACGACACCTTCTACAGCAATCCCGAGGTCGATCGCATGCTCGGCGCGGGCGCGCGCGAGCCGGATGCGGAGAAGCGCGCCGCGCTCTACAAGAAGGTCCAGCAGATCCTGGCGGAGGACAGCCCGATGATCTGGCTCATCGACGTGCAATACGTCAGCGTCTTCAACCGGCGCCTCAAGGACCACACGACCGGCCCCCTGGGAACCCAGCAAGCCTTCGAGCGGGCCTGGATGGACAAGTAGTCCCGTGCGGCTCGCGCGTTTCCTTGGTTACCGGCTGCTGCTGGCGATCCCGGTGGTGCTCGGCATCGTCGTGCTCAACTTCTTCCTGATCCACCTCGCGCCCGGCGATGCAGCCTCCGTGCTGGCCGGCGAGAGCGGGGCGGCGAGCCCCGAATACATGGAGCAGCTGCGCCACAAATTCGGCCTCGACCAGCCGCTTGCCACGCAGTTCGGCGTCTACCTGCTGAACATGCTTCACCTCGATCTCGGCTACTCGTTCCGCAACGACAGCCCGGTGGGAAGCCTGATCGTCGACCGGCTCTGGCCCACCGGGCTGCTGATGCTGACCGCCTTCGCGGCCGCGTTGCTGATCGGCACGCTGCTGGGCCTCGTGGCCGCGACCGGGCGCAATTCCTGGCGCGACGCGGTCATCTCCCTCGTCAGCCTTGTGGCCTACGCGACGCCGGGCTTCTGGCTCGGGCTGATGATGATCGTGGTCTTCGCCATCCGTCTCGGCTGGCTGCCCACCAGCGGCTACGACACGGTCGGCGCCGACAACGAGGGCTGGGACGAGGTCTGGGACGTCGGCCGCCACCTCGTCATGCCGGCGGTGGCGCTCGCGCTGTTCTACCTCGCGGTCTACGCGCGGGTGATGCGCGCCTCCGTGCTGGAGCAGGTCGGCATGGACTACGTCACCACCGCCCGCGCCAAGGGCCAGACCGAGGCAAGGGTGATGACCGGGCACGTCCTGCGCAACGCGCTGCTGCCAGTGGTCACCATGGCGGGCGTGCAGGCCGGCAACCTGATCGGCGGCTCGATCGTGGTCGAGACGGTGTTCGGCTGGCCCGGGGTCGGCACGCTGGCCTTCAACGCGCTCCAGTCGCGCGACCTCAATCTGCTCCTCGGCATCTTCTTCGTCTCGGCCTGCCTCGTCGTGGTGATCAACCTCGCCGTCGACCTCGTCTACGTCTGCCTTGATCCGCGGATGGAGCTCTAGCGATGCGCACGGGCTTGGCGCGGTTCGCGCGCAACCGCCTCGCGCTCGCGGGGGCAATGGTGCTCCTCGGGCTGGTCGCCCTCGTGGCGCTCACGCCGCTCCTCTATCCCGGCGATCCGTTCGGCCTCGTCGGCCCCGCCCTCCAGCCGCCGGGCGGGCAATTTCTGCTTGGCACCGACACGCTGGGCCGGGACGTGGCCGCCGAGATCGCGTACGGCGCCCGCACCTCCCTGATCATCGGCCTCAGCGCCACCGGGGCGGCGATCCTGCTCGGGACCCTGATCGGCGGGCTCGCCGGCTACTACCGGGGCGGCGTCGAGGTCGCGCTGATGCGGCTCACGGAGTTCTTCCAGACGATCCCCGCCTTCGTGCTGGCGATCTTGATCGTGGCGATCCTGTCGCCGTCGCTCTTCAGCGAGGTCGTGGCCATCGTGGCCGTCTCCTGGCCGGGCATCGCCCGGCTCGTGCGCGGGGAGTTCGTGGCGCTCGGCGGCCGCGAGTTCGTGCTGGCCTGCGACGGCCTGGGGGCGGGCGACGCGCGCATCGTCTTCCGCCACATGCTGCCGAACTGCACCTCGGCGATCATCGCGGTCGGCACGCTGCTGATCGGCACGGCGATCCTGATCGAGGCGGGGCTCGCCTTCCTCGGCCTCGGCGATCCCAACGTCATGAGCTGGGGCCTGATCATCAGCTCGGGCCGGGCGGTCCTCCGGTCGGCCTGGTGGATCTGCACGTTCCCCGGGCTGGCGATCCTGCTGACCGTCCTCGCGATCAACCTCGTCGGGGACGGCCTGAACGAGGTCCTAAACCCGAGGCTCCGAGAGCGATGAGCGACGCCGTCCTCAAGATCGAGACGTTGACGATCACGCTGCCGCCCGGCGCGGACCGGCCGAATGCCGTCACCGATCTGGATCTCGTCCTGCGCCCCGGCGCGGTCACCTGCCTGATCGGGGAGAGCGGATCGGGCAAGTCGATGGTGGCCCGCGCGATCCTCGGGCTGCTCCCGGGGCCGCGGGTGCGCGTCGCGGGCGGGCGCATCCTGTTCGAGGGCGCGGACCTCGCGGCGATCCCGCCGCGTCAGATGCGCAAAGTCCGGGGCGCGCGCATCGCGATGATCTTCCAGGAGCCCATGACGGCCCTGAACCCGCTCCACACGATCGGGCGGCAGATCGACGAGGTCCTGCGCATCCACACGACGCTCGGGCGCGCGGATCGCCGGGCGCGCATCCTCGCGCTCCTCGCGAGCGTCCACCTCCCGGACCCGATCCGGCTGCTGCGCTCCTACCCGCACCAGCTCTCGGGCGGCCAGCGCCAGCGGGCGATGATCGCCATGGCGCTGGCGCTGAACCCGCGGCTGCTCATCGCCGACGAACCGACCACGGCGCTCGACGTCACCACGCAGGCGCAGATCCTCTCCCTGATCCGCGACCTGCAGCGCGAGCACGGCACGAGCGTCCTGTTCATCACGCACGATTTCGGCGTCGTGGCCGACATCGCCGACACGGTGGCAGTCTTGCAGAAGGGCGTCTTGGTCGAGCAGGGGCCCGCGGCCTCGGTCCTCGGGGCGCCGAAGCATCCCTACACGCACGCGCTCATCGCCGCCGTGCCGAAGCTCGCGCCGCCGCCCCGCCGGGCCGCCAGCACCGCCCCTCTGGTGGTGGAGGCCAAGAGAGTCGAAAAGACCTACGGCGCCCGCGGCCTGTTCGGGGGCCGCGTCACCCGAGCCCTCGACGGCGTGGACGTTCTGCTTAGGCGGGGCGAGACCCTGGGCCTCGTTGGCGAGAGCGGCTCGGGCAAGAGCACGCTGGCGCGGGCGATCACCCGCCTGATGCCGGTCGATGGCGGCGAAATTCTGCTTGCCGGACACAGCGTCGCCGAGCTGAGCCGCCGCCAGATGCGCCCGCACCGCCGGCGCGTGCAGATGGTGTTCCAAGACCCGTACGGCTCCCTCGATCCGCGCCAGCGCGTGGTCGACATCGTCGCCGAGGGGCCGATCATCCATGGCACCGAGCCCGGGATCGCACGGGTCCAGGCGTGCGAGATGCTGGCGCTGGTCGGTCTCGATCCCACGGCGGTGCAGCGCTACCCGCACGAGTTCAGCGGTGGCCAGCGCCAGCGGATCGGCATCGCCCGGGCGCTCGCCATGAAGCCCGAGATCCTGGTGGCCGACGAGCCGGTCTCGGCCCTGGACGTCTCCGTCCAGGCGCAGGTCCTGGCGCTGCTCGCCGACATCAAGGCGCGGCTGCACCTCAGCATGCTGTTCGTGACCCACGATCTCCGGGTCGCGCTGCAGGTCTGCGACCGGATCGCGGTGATGCGGTCCGGTCAGGTGGTCGAGGTTGCGCCCACGGCCGAGATCTTCTTCGCGCCGAAGCACCCCTACACCAAGGCGCTGTTCGCCGCCGTGCCCGGCGCCCAATGGCAGGAACCGATCCCCACATGACGACCGCGCGGCCCCTCTCGACAGACCCGTTCCTGCCCGGGCCGCGCCTCCGCGTCGCCGGATCCGCGACGGGGCCGCTCGCCGGCCTCACCTTCGCCGTCAAGGACCTGATCGACGTCGCGGATACTCCCACGGGGGGCGGAAACCCGGACTGGCCGCGCGTCTACCCGACGCCGGCCCGCCATGCCGGCGTGGTGCAGACGCTGCTCGATGCGGGCGCCTCGGTCGTTGGCAAGACCGTCACCGATGAGGTCTCGCTGGGGATCCTCGGCGAGAACGCCCACGACGGCACGCCGCTCAATCCCGCGATGCCAGACCGGGTGCCCGGCGGCTCGTCCAGCGGCTCGGCCTCCGCGGTCGCCGCGGGCGCCTGCGACTTCGCCCTGGGCACGGATACCGGCGGGTCCGTGCGCGTGCCGGCGAGCCTCTGCGGCCTCTACGGCATCCGGCCGACGCACGGCCGTGTCGACTTTTCCGGGATCTGCGTTCAGGCGCCGAGTTCGGATACCTGCGGCTGGTTCGCTCGGGACGCGGCGACCTTCGCGCGGGTCGGCGAGGTCCTGCTCGGCCAAGGGATGCCGGACCGTCTGCCGCGCACGCTGCTGGTGGCCGCCGACGCGCTCGGCTTCGCCGACGCGGCGGTCCAGGAGGCGCTGGCGCCGCAGATCGACCGCTTGGCCGCCCTGGTCGGCAATCGCCGCGACGTAACCCTGGCGCCGCAGGGCCTGTCCGTCTGGCAGCGGGCGCAGCGCGTCCTGCAGAGCAGCGAGGCGTGGCGAACCTTCGAGCCCTGGCTCGATGCCTGCAATCCGCGCTTGGCCTTCTCGGTCGCCCGCTCGCTGATCCAGGGCTCGATGATGACCGACGCTGAGCGCAGCGCCGCGAGCCTGATGCGGATCGAGGCCCGGGCCCGCCTCGCCCGGCTTCTGCCCCCCGGCACGATCCTGTGCCTCCCGACCACGCCGTTCCCGGCGCCCCTGCGGGGGTTGCCGCTCGGCGCGCTGCATCTACTGCGTGAGCGCATCGCCTGCCTGACGAGCCACGGCGGCCTCACCGGCGTCCCGCAGGTCAATCTGCCGGGCGCACAGGTCGACGGCGCTCCGATCGGCCTGTCGATCCTCGGTGCGCGTGGAACCGACCTCGACCTGATCCGTACCGCCGTCGCCCTGGAGGCCTGAATGGACGTGACTGTGAACCGCCCCGAGGTCGTGGCCGAGATCACCGCCCTGTTCGAGCGCTACGAGCGGGCACTCGTCGAGAAGGATGTCGCCGTGCTCGACGAGACCTTCTGGGACAGTCCGCACACGATCCGCTACGCCCTCCATGAGAATTGCTACGGCTTTGCCGAAGTCCACGCCGCACGCGTCGCAGCCGATCCGCCGCCGGGCGGGACCAAGGAGGCGCGGATCCGGCTGGAGATCCTGACGCTCGGGAACGACTTCGCTACGGTCAATCTGGAGTTCAAGCCGCGCGGCAAGCCTGGCATCGGGCGTCAGAGCCAGACCTGGATGCGCCTACCCGACCGCGGTTGGAAGGTGGTGTCAGCTCACGTGTCGATCATGCCGGCTGCAGATTGCTCATAGGCGCGTAGGCGGGCTGCTTTCCTGTCAGTTTTTCTCCGAAGCAGCCATTCCGCTTTCGGCCATAATCGGTCATTTGGGATCGCGCCATCTGCCGTGAGAAACGCTCGCGGTGATCGCCTCTCAGAGTTGGGGCAAGATTCCGATCGACCATTGCGCCGGCAACAATAGCTATGAACTAAAATCTGTTTGACAGGCTTATTGCGGCAATTGGTATAGTCGCCGTCATGAAAATAATTTTTCCGATACAAATAAATCTCGTGCTGATCCATGGGATCATTTTTACCGCGTAGTCGAACCAGCGCTTGCCCTCGCTCCGGCCACCTTTCTAAACCACCTAGAAGCCCATCAAAAATCAAACGGTATTTCGCAAGCAGTCGCGACTTACGACAGCGCTCCGATCTTCGACTGGATGATGAGCCTCGTGCCGCTCCAGGGCATCTCCGATCAGATTGCATCCCGCTACGCCGAACAGCATGGCGGGGTGACAAACGCCGAAATCCAGGGGGCCTTGTCGGTACCTCAGGGTTGCTCGCGCCTCACGAGCTACTGGCATTTCGCTGAGTGCAGGTATCGCAAGGTAGGCCGGACCTGCGCCGAACCGGATCACATCAGTTCCTGCCCTTTACCCCTTCCGAGGCTGAGGAAGGGATCGCTTAATCAGGCAGCCTACAGCCTCGCCCTGTTCATTCGCGATGTCTGCGGCGGCGACCTCGTCAGTTGGATCGATGCGCGTCTCGCCGAGGCCGATCCCGACCCGGGGGCACCCGAGCGTGGTCCGCTCATGCGAGAGGCCGTTCTCGATCCCCTCCGGGAAGTCTACGGCATAGGACCGAAGCTTTGGGCGATGATGCTGGCCGACCTCCTGCTCGGCGCCGACCCGAACCGGGAACGCTGGGTGACGGCCGGATCATGGATGATCGCCGTCGACTCATTGGTTCATAATTTCCTGCGTCGGACTGGCACCCTGGCCCGCTTCGACGCCGAACACGCCTTCGGGCCAGCTTGTACCGCGTCTGGCGGCTGTGCGGAGATCATCGAAGGCTTGGCCTGCCAGATCGATGCCCGGGCCTACAACCCAGACTTCCCAGCGACCTTCCCGCGTTTTGTTCAAGCGGCACTGTGGGGCTTTTGCGCGGAGGCTGGCTGGGACATCTGCAACGGCAATCGCATCAACGATCAGGTCGGCTGTCAGCATCAGCAGTGCCCAGCTTTTGAGGTCTGCGACCGTCGCCAAAACTGACGGGCGAAAGTGCGCCGTTGCTCAATAAGTTGACAACAAGATTAAATACCTATATATGCTTTGACGGGCGGTGCAAAGGTGCCCAAAGCCCGAGGTCATGATGATTCGACCGCCGCCCACTCAGAAGCGACCACATCGCCAACAGCGGTCACGGTGTGCATTGAGACTCACCCACCCATCCACACTGAGCAAGGGGTCCCATCCGGGGCCCCTTTCGCATTTCAGGAGCTTGCCATGATCGCCATCGTCACCAGGGCCGAAGACCAGTCGCAGAATCTCGACCCAGCGAGGGGCACCGAAATCGACATCAAGGCGGAAACCCCGGCTACCAAGCCCACACCCGCGCTGATCGTGTTCGGCGCTGATAAGGACGGAAAACCGCACGCCTCCTGGTTCGCCGAGCCCGACGCTGCCCTCGCAATGAAGGCCACCGGGGTGATGAACATGTGGACCCTGCCGCTCAGTACCGAGGCGCATCGAACCTTTGCGGCAGAGCTTCCTCAGGGCCGGGTGTTCGCCTCGGGTCGGGCCTTCGTGCCTTTCGTCAAAAAGGGCGTGTACGACCGCTTGAGTGCCTTGGCTGGGCCTGCCGAGGCACAGTCAACAGCGGCAGGCAAAACCGTTGCGCAGGGGCCAACTACGGCGACGGGCGATGTAGGCGACCAAACCTCCACGGTGACCGCAACCGGCGAAGCCCGATATCCGCGGAGCTGGGCCGGCGTCGCAATCGGCAGCTTGGTGTTGATCTCTGAAGGCGAGCAGGACGGCTGGTACGAGGCAGAGGTGATCGAGGCCAAGGCCGGCGGGATCTACACCCTGCGCTGGCGCGACTGGCCGGACCTGCCCCTCCTCGTGCGCCGGCGCGAGCACATGGCCCTGTTGCACCCAAACACCGCCGCGATCGAAGCGACCTGAGGGGATCTGCTATGAGCACCCAGATCCGTAACGCTGGGTCGAACCCCGCGGCGGCTGACCCCGTCGCGCGGGTGCGGACCCTGAACGATGCCTTCCGGCGCAGATTCGCAGAAGGGCAGGTCGTCGAAACCCCGGGGGTGGTCGAGCTGCGCGAGGCCGACCGCATCGCCTTGTTGCTGGCGGTTCGGCGCTTCGATCGCTTCGACGCCGACAATGATCCTCACGGCGAGCACGATTTCGGCGCGGTCGAGGTCGGGGGCGAGCGGTTCTTCTGGAAGATCGACGCCTACGATCGGGCGCTGCTCGGTCATTCGCCGGACCCAACCGATCCTGCGGTGACGACCCGCGTGCTCACCGTCATGCTGGTTGAGGAGTATTGAAGTGGCTGGCGGGCGCAAGCTACCAGCCCCCGCCATCCCGACCCGCGGCCCCTGGCTGGTACGCGGCACGGCCGAAACGGACGCCGCCCCGGCGGAACTCATGCTCGGCGTCGAGCCTGCGACGGCCGGGCACGCGGGCGGCTGGCTCTACGTCATCCGTCGGAACCGCCCTGTCGGACCCGGCGGCTGCCCCCTACAAATCGCGACCGGGATCCAGTGGCTCGCCGACGCCTGGCTGAGCGGCATCAGGCGAGTAACCCGAACTGACGGGCCAGCAGCACCATCGTCTCCATGATCATATGGGCGCATAGGTGCGCGGCCATGTCGTTCACGTCCTGAGGCGGGCTGACGGTGTTGAAGTCGACCGCGACGATGCGAAGGTCGGTGAGGCTGCGTAGGAGTTCGATCCCCTCCCGTGCAGTCAGGCCGCCCCAACTCGGCGTGCACACGCCTGGAGCAACTGACGGGTCGAACACGTCCATGTCCCAACAAAGATAGACCGGACGTCCGCCCACGGCTTGGCGGAACTCCGCGATGGTCTGCTCGAAGCCGCGCCGCAGCAACGTTTCAGTCGTGATCACCCGGAAACCGAGATGGTCGGCGTGGTCGAGGACGCCGTCGCGAAAGGTGAAGCCGCGGATGCCGACATGCCAGGATAGGGCAGCGTCGACGAGACCTTCCTCGGCCGCGTTCGTGAACTGGGTCGCGGCGTTGTAGCGGTCCTCCGGGACGTAAGGGTAGGCGTCTGTGTGACTGTCGATGTGCAACGCCACGAGACCCGGATACTGGCGAGCGGCTGCCCGCATCAGCGCGAGCGAGACCGACCCGTCGCCGCCGATGCCGACTGGGACCGCACCGGTCTCGAGTATCGCGGCCGCCGCGGCCTCAATTCGCGGCAAGGCATCCTCGATGCGGCCCGGCGTCAGGATCGCATCGCCACAATCGACGGCGCCGAGCAGTGTCAGCACGTCAGCATCAGCCAATGCCGGGTGATATCGGCGGATTAAGCCTGACTGGCGCCGCACGTGGGTCGGACCCTGTCGGGCACCAACGCGGAAGGGGTGGGTGCCGCAGTCGAACGGAGCGCCGAGGATTGCGGCGCGGCAGCCCGGGCCGGGTAGGCCAGCCGGCAGTCCCATGAAGGTTTCGGGGCGGTGGAACAGCGGCTCTGTCATGGCGCGTCCTGAAGCAGGTCGAAGGCTGTCAGCGCATGGACCCGTGCGACTTGGTCGAGTTCGCTGATGAGGACGAACTCGTCTGGGCCGCCCATACCGTTGGGGGTGGGGCCGTAGACGACGGTCGGTAGGCCGGCCATCCGGAACCAACGGGCATCGGATCCCCCGACCCGCATGTTCACGGCGACCTCGCCGCCGGTCACCACGCGAGCTGCCTCTGCGCAGGCCTGCACCAGGGGATGCGTGGGATCAGTGTGGTTAGGGGCGAACCGGCGCAGGATCCGGTGGGTCAGGCCCGGTCCGTCCAGGGCACGGGCGAGGGCTTCCTCCACCACGTCAATCGACAGGCCCACCGGAATGCGGATGTCGAGCGCGGCGGTGGCGCGGGCGGGGACGAGGTTCGGCGAGGTGCCCCCGGCGATCTGGCCAATATTCACGGTCAGGCTACCGAGAACCTCCGCCTCGCCTGCTCCGGCCAGTGGCTCCGAGATCGGCTTCGATGCTGCGATGGCTTCGCTCACCGCCGGCGGAGGCTCCGGCCGCAGATCGCATAGGCCTGCAAGACGGTCGAGAGCGGCCCGTAAGCGATCGATGGCGTTGTCGCCGCGATGCACGTGCGCGCCGTGCGCCGGGCGACCCGAGGCCTCAACCTCGACCCAGAGAAACCCTTTCTCCCCGAAGCGCAGCACCTGCGGTGAGCCAGCATCGCCGATTAAGACGGCATCGCCCGTTGCCCAGACCACGTTGTCCATCAACCAGCGGGTGCCGAGAGGACCCATGGTCTCCTCGTCGCCGCCGAGAGTCAGGACGAGCTCGCCGCGCCAATGTGAGCGGACCTTCGCGAGCGCCGAGAAGGCCAGGATCGCCGCGGCAATGCCGCCCTTCATGTCGGACGCGCCGCGACCGTAGAGCCTGTCTCCATCGAGAGCGCCAAAAGGATTGACCGTCCAATCTTCCGATGGGCCTACGGGATAGGTGTCGAGGTGTCCGTTGAAGATCACGCGCCGGCCTGCCCCGCTGCCGTGAATGCGGGCGGCAAGGTTGACGATACCGGGTGCCGCCTCATGAAGGACGACCTCCGCATCCGGAACGTGTTCGCTGAGGATTGCCGCAGCGACTTCGGCTGCTTCCTTCGTTGAGCCGGGTGGATTCGGCGAAGCGGCCCGGACTAAACGGAGAGCGAGTTCGGCGACCTCCGCTGGTCGGCTCTGTGCGAGCCGGCTCCGGATCTCGGCAGCCGTCAGGTTCTCGGCATTGGACAGATCTTCAACGACGGGCAAGACGGCGCTCCCAGATGCGGATCGACTGCGTCAGCGGCCAGCAGATCGCGAAATAAACCACCCCGATGAATGTGAAAATTTCTAGAGGTCGGAAAGTGCTGGAGGATAATTCCATTCCCCGTCGCGTTACCTCGCCAACGGAAATAACTGAAGCGAGTGAGGAATACTTGATCAACTGCACGAAGTTGGCAGCAAGCGGAGGCAGAATCAGGCGCACGGCCTGGGGCAGGACGATACGAACGAAGGCCTGCCCGCGGGTCAGCCCGAGCACCTGCGCTGCCTCACGATGTCCGACAGGGACGGCTTGGATGCCCGCTCGGAAAACCTCCGCAATGAAGGCGGATGAGTAGATCGATAGCCCGACGATGCTGGCGGTGAAGGCGTCCAGCCGGATGCCGAGCAGCATCGGCAGCACGTAGTAGACCCAGAGAAGCTGGACCAGGATCGGGGTGTTGCGGATCACCTCGCCGAAGACATAGGCAACTGCACGCGCTGGCCACAGCCGCGACGCAGACATCGACGCGATCACAAGTCCGCCGAAGGTCGCGAAGACGAGAGTCAGTGCAGAGATGAGCAGCGTCATCCCAACGCCAGACATCAGGAAATCGATGTTGGCGGGGATGACGTCCCAGCGGAACTGGTAAGCTCCCATCACGGCGCTACGATCGGCCCGAGCCCATTGCGCTCCGCGGCCTTGGCGAGGCGCCCGTCGAGCTTGATCGTTTCGACGAACAAGTTGACGTAGTTCAGCCAGATCTGGTCACCTTGAGGCACCACATAGGCGTAGGGCGTAACGGCCAGCTTCTCGGGCGGAGTGAGGAAATCGGTCCCGAACTCCTTCTTCATCTTCAGCGCGGTTGGGAAGTCCGACATGATGACGTCGGCACGGTTAGACATCAGCTCCGCTTGCACCGTTGCCGGTGCGGTGACAGCGGTAAGTGCTGCGTTCTTTAGGTAGCCCCGCATAAACGGCTCGATGTAGCTGCCGAGTGTCACCGCGACGGTGGCGCCCTTCTTGTCGATGTCGCTCCACTGCTTAATCGAGCCACCTGGCCTGATGACGGCGTATATGTTCGTGACAAGATAGGGCCTGCTGAACGCAACCGCCTGCGCCCGCTTCATGGTTGCGCCGACGCCAAACATGCCGATTTCGCACTTATTGGCTTGAAGATCGGCAGTGAAGGTTCCGAATGAAGTTTCGACATATTCGAGATCTACGCCGAGATCTTTGGCGAATTCCTTCGAAAGGTCGGCGTCTATCCCCTCCAGCTGGCCAGTTTGCGGATTGCGCATCGTGATCGCGTAGTAAAGCGGCCAGACGCATACGCGCAGCTTGTGCGCCTTTGTGACCTGATAGAGCCGAGACTCCATCTGCTGTGCCTGTGCTGCGCCGCCGGAGAAGGCGAAGAGTCCAGCAGCTACCAAAGCCTTGAACCGTCTCATCGATCTCTCCTCGTTCCAGGTCAGTCTTCGAGTTGCGCAAGGAAGCGCTGGGCCCGTTCGCTTGAAGGCGTCGCGAAGAAGCGCGCAGGAGGCGCCTCCTCGACGATCCGCCCCCGATCCATGAAGATAATCCTGTCCGCGACGCGGCGGGCGAAGCCCATCTCGTGGGTCACGACCATCATCGTCATGCCCTCCTCGGCGAGGGCTTGCATAACGACCAGCACCTCGCGGCGGAGTTCGGGATCGAGAGCGCTCGTCGGCTCATCGAACAACAGGACTGCGGGCCGCATCGCCAGCGCTCGCGCGATCGCGACACGCTGCTGCTGACCGCCCGAGAGGCGGGTTGGGTAAACGTCGCGCTTATCCGCCAATCCGACTTTGGCCAGGAGCGCCTCAGCCTGCGCGACCGCTTTGTCCCGTGGAACGCCGCGGGCGCGCATGGGCGCCTCGATGATGTTGGCAAGCACGCTCATGTGCGGCCACAGGTTGAACTGCTGGAAGACCATGCCGATGTCGGCGCGCACGCCCCAAGCCGACTGCCGGATCTTGGCTGATGGCTGTGGTGCGCCGACGATCTGGTCGCGCATGACGATGCGGCCACCCTGCGGCTCTTCGAGCAGTGCTAGGCAGCGAAGCAAGGTCGTTTTTCCGGACCCGCTCGGACCGATGACGCAGACGACCTCGCCCTCTCGCAGGCCCACGTCGACCCCGTTCAGGACGGGGTTCGTGCCGTAGGCCTTTGTCAGGGCCTCGGCCGCAAGAATCATGCCTGGCATCCTCAACTCCATGGCCCAGCATCAGCAATGATTATGCCAGAATTCGAAAACCAGCAACGGCTGACAAAAAAGCCTTTGCCGCTATCGGCTTGATCCCATAAATATGGCTTATGGATACCAGGCAAATTCAGATCTTTGTGGCCGTGCTTGAGAGCGGCTCGATGACAGCAGCGGCTCGATCGCTCGGCGTGACCCAGCCTGCTGTGTCGGCAGCATTGGCTCAGCTCGAACGTCACGTTGGCTTCCGCCTGTTCGAGCGCGAAGGACGGCAGATCGTGCCAACCTCGGAGGCGCTACTGCTGCATCAGGAAGCAATGCATGCGTTGGCCGGCTTGTCTCGGCTTGATGAGGCTGCTGCCGGCATCCAGGCAGCGACGCGCGGACATCTGACTATCGCAACGAACCCAGGGCCTGGCATCGCATGGTTGCCACAGATTCTCGCAGAGTTCCGAAGCACCCGCCCTGGGGTTACGGTCCGCTTCTTGACCCGCAGCTCGCGTGAGGTACGCGACCTAGTCGCGACGCGCGCTTTTGACCTGGGCATCGCCGAGGCGCCGTTCGATCGGACGGATGCCGTCGTGCATCGCTATCGATTCGATTGTGTTGCCGTGCTTCGCGCCGATCATCCACTCGCGATTGAGGGGCAGCTGACACCGGCCCTGCTCGACGACCAACCGCTGATCTGCTTACTACCTGGGCACGGGACCACGATGCCAATCGCTCGCGCCTTCGAGGCCGCCGGCGCCCATGCGAACGTCGTTGCTGAGTGCGAGTTCTATGCGACCGCTCTAAACCTTGTCCTGCATGGGGCTGGGATCTGCCTTTCCGACCCGATCAGCGCAGCACAGGCTGCCCAAGGGCGGCCCGACCTCGTAATCCGGCCATTCCTCCCGATTATTCCTTATGAGGTCGGCGTTTTGCGGCCCTCGCGAGGGGGCACGTCTCGTCTCGCCGAACAGTTTATTGAGGCTCTAGACCGATTTGTATTGCCTCGCCTTGGGGCGCGGTGACGTGCTGATTAGGTCTCCGATCATCGTCGGCTTGACGGTACGCGGCGATGTTCGAGGGACGGCAGCCGGTTCCAGCGGCGTTCGCGGGCGTCTGCGGGCCTGTTCGCGATGATCGACGCGCACTACCCCGAAGATGCCGGCAAATTCGCGAAGTGGCAGAAAGCGGTCCAAGATCCGGCGCTGGTCCGCGGCCTCGCCCCGGCCCTGTAACCGCAGCGGTGCAGGATGACGCGGAGCACCTCGCCCACCTAAGCGCGGCCCGGTATCTCGCTGGCCCGGACACGGCGCTCAACGCTCGCCTGTTCCTGTGGCATGCCCTGGGACTGAACCAGTACTTCGTCGGCGATGGCTGGTCCACCGACCCGCTCACGATGGAACGCGTCGAGGAGTACTTGACCGGCAACGTTCCTCTCGCGACCGTGGCCGAACACCGACTAATCGACCTGCATGTCGTTGCATAATCGGAGCGTCAGGTGCTGTAGACCGCGCCCTGCCTACCGCAACGTTCGCAGGTGTCACTTCAGGGCCTAGGTCTGAACGGGCCGTTGTCACATTGCCCGGTTCGAGCCCACATGTGACGGTCGGCGACGTACCGAATGTGACGTAGCCCCAGGGTATACCCTATAGAAATAACTAGGGAGGAATTTTCGCGCCAAGCTACACGCATGATCAAGAGTCCTTTTCGACCAATCCGGAACATCTGGTGCATCGCGCCGGGCTACATATACATTCTGTCTTTTGATTACTTCAGCACTCGAATCGTTGAGCAGAGAAAACTGTTCGAGGAACGCATCAACGTCGAAGCGCTGCAATCCAAAAAATGCAATCAGTTCGCAGGCTCGAGCTTCAGCGAGCGAACTTCCAACCCTCTCCCTCTACTTTCCCGAACCTGAATAGATACAGGAACTCCCGGTGCGAGGTCTGCTCTCAAATCGTGCGCCACTCTTCGTGGAATATAAACATCCTCACCCGAGCCAGCGATAGTCACAAAACCGAAGCCCTTAGTTTCGTCGTAAAATTTTACGACGCCCTTTGCATTTGTTTCGCCGATCCCTCGATCTCCGGGAATTTCGACCGAGTGGAGCATAACAGCTTGGAGCCTACCCTCTTTGCCGGGGCCAACATCGCAGATAACAATCGAATTTTCCTCAGGGACATCGAGGAAGCGTTCCCGGAATAGTCGAGCCGATAAAAATATGTCTTCACCACTCACAATATCAGTTGCGAAACCGTAGCCTTTGCCAGCGTCAAACCATTTTACTTTCGCACGAACAGAGTCGCGTGTCTCTGCGCCGATCGTGGTGCCTTGGCTTGATCTATTGCGACTTGCCTCCGAACTTGATTCAACCCATCGCGCGACCAAATCAGTTCTCAGTTGTGTTTGTCCGGCAAACATAGAGTCTGCGGGTATATTCAAGAAAACTTTGTCATCCTGAACGCAATGTTTTATGAATATGCCGCACACATTTCGCCACTCATCCCCCTTCATGCTGCTATTTTTAATCGAACGGAGGGCATCAACAACAGCATGAGATCTGATTGGCGTCGCAAATGCCATGTGAGCAACATAAACTTCGTCGCGGAGAGCCATTTCATAATGCATCCGCCCCGCATGTGTGACAGCAAATCTTTGCTGTTCATTGACGTGCCGGTCGTCGGCATCGAACGGCTCTATAAGGCCGTCAGCAAGTGCTCGCTCAAGGCAATCCCTGACGGCGTCGTCTAGTGCTAGCATTGCGCTGAAGTAGCTAGCAATTTGGTCATACGCCGCAAATCCAAGATTTGTGTTGCTTCCTTCTTCTCCAGCTTTGTCAATCAAGAGCTTGATCAAACTTAGTGTGAGAAGAGGACTCGAGGGGAAGTCGGCCGATGTTTCAAATACGTCTCTAATATATCCATGCTTCGATACGTCGAATTGATTATAGTCACCTGAAATTAAAGCCTGCATAAACTTTCTATGTTTTATAGTTACATGCGGCTTCTCTCTTTTCAAATAAGATCCGACAAGCTCGTCTATACTAAGGTACGGGGAAGTGATAATATTTCGAGAAAGTTCCAATCCTTTGCTCAAGTTATGATTAGTCAGCCAGCCAATGCGCCTTGAAATGAAATCCTCATTTACAAAGATCTCCTCCATACAAGCAGCGAAAGCATTTATATCTTTTAATTTTAGATGTATGCCTTTGTCGAGGAAATAGCGTTCTTTGCCCTTATGTTTAGAGCTTCGATCTTTTAGGTAATCAATCCTTTTAGTCAGCACCTCTCTCGTGGACGGTGTTGGAAGATAAAATATCCTAGTCTGATTAAGCCGAAATGGTCCTTCGCGTGACAGTCTCCAAATCGTTTTATCGGAAATCGGGAATATTATGAGACAAACAGGTATTTTCCTTTTTATTGTTTGAGACCATTCGTACACAACTTCCTGAAATGCCACTGAGCGGGAATCTGAATTATCAAAAACAAGAACTGGAACCTTCTTTCGGTTTTTTGCTACATTTTCGAGCATGTGAATAACATAGGTGATCGGATCGTCCCTCAAACTTTCGTCAAGAAATTCTCCAAATTTTACCTTGAATGCTGACTTGTCTGTCTCGTAAAGAGTTTTATGCTGCCCCTCACTCCAGCGCTTATATTCGTCAAAGTACAATCCCAGAAGATCATCATACTTCGGATAACCATCTGAGAACATTTGAGCTTCGAGGAGCTTTTTTGTAACAGAGGTTAGATCGCTCGCCGCCGTTGATGGGTTATCAATAATTTTCGATAGGTCAATTCGTACGATCAAACATTTCTCTTTCAACGAACGATCGAGAATGTCTTCAAAAAACCTATTAATAAATGTGCTCTTCCCTGAACCTTCCCCTCCTGCTATCAAAATCGTACTGCTTCTTCCGGACTCCACAGTTGCGTCAATATGGTCGGCGATTTGCTGCCCTGTATCGGTAGCAATCTGGATCACAGTTGATGAAATCGAACTAATCATTTTTTGCATCGCAAGGTCCGCTGTACGGCTCTCGCGAGTTTCGACGAAGCAGTGCCGCCGAAGGTCTGGATCATCGTGTCCTGCTAGATCACTGAAAAAGCTCGTTAGAATAGGATCTAGATCCTGTGCCAGCTCGCTTTTACGGAGTAGTTTTGCATCTTGCGCCTTGTTTGCGCTGATCAATGGCTCGAAAGATTTGGCAGATACTCCGTCTATTTTTGCAAAATGCGTTCGATAGAGCTTTTTTGACAATCCTTCCTTCGAGAAGAGATCATAAAACGCAGCAAACTCCGTCTCTATCGAATCAAGATTAGGAAATACGATGGCCTTGTATTCACGGTAGGATTTTCCGCCAGATCGGAAGGCGATGAAGGCAATCCATACCTCGCCTGTCGTTAGTGCGGCGAAGTCTACACCGTGCTCAATACAATAAGATACAGCTTGAGAAAATCCGCTACTTGCTGATTTCAGCGCAGGTCCCGATATAACATAACTTCCGTACCGTTTATCCACGGTGTCAACCAATATTTTTCCGACGCGCTTAGCCTCAACTACGAAAGTCGCCGTACCACCTATGTGAAGTAGATAGTCAGTGTAGCCGGCTGTTGTGTGTGGCTCCATCTTGAAATCAGACCGATCCCAGCCAAGTGCCTCAACTAGGAAGCGATCGATCATTCGGAATCGTGCATCAGCCTCTGTTTCAATCGTTGCAAGCTGTGATCGAACGTCGCTTATCAGCGATCGAGCGTGGCCATAAAATGCATCGACGTTCATAGCAGGATCGCTACCTAAGGGTCGGCGTGGGCGCGACCGTTCCGCATATATTCTGCCTTGTAGCACAGATGCAGCCTAGCGGTGCATGTCGAGAGCATTTAGCCATACGCTTATCAAGTGCTATTGCCGCCTGCCGGGCTTGCCGCTTGCACCGACGACATTGGCAAAGCTAAGATTGCGGGTGCTGAGCCATTCCCGCCGCTTTGTTCAGCGCGGCTTCTTGTCACCGTCGCGCACCACGATACCAACGGCCTTCCTCTGTCAGATCAGCACCACCAGTCGCTTGCCGCGCGTGACAGCCGTGTTGAGGAGATTGCGCCAGCGTCATCCAGCAGCCCGTCGTGCATGGGAACATCACTGCGGGATACTGGGCGCCCTTGATGGTGAAGCGGCGACGCGGTCCGCCCTTGCGCTTGGCGAGGATGGTGCCTTCAGACTGCTTCGCGTCGGTAACGAGGCCACCCTTGAAGTCGTCGGTGTCGAGATCCTCGATCCGGAGGATGCCGAGACGCGCGCACAGCTCTTGGATCGGCACGGGCACCGGAAGATTCGACTCGGCCTGTAGGATGCGTTTGACGGTGGCCTCCGGGGAGCCCGCGTCCACGAGTTCCATTTCGTGACCACCGACAACCCTTCGCGCGACGGTTGTGGGACGCACCTCCAGCCGGGACAAACTGTCAGACGCCGGCTGTGACAAGCCTGCGCCGCGCCGTTTCCGAGGGGCCGACCGTGGTCCAGATAGATTTCGCACGCCCGCGACGGTTCCGCTAGGCTCTGAACCGGATCAGCGTGGCCGCCACCTGCCGGATCTCAACGGTGCTGCTGCACGCCACATCACCCTATCGAGGCGAGGCGTCAGCCCTTGCGCGCGCGAGGCCATTGTCCGTCAACGTCCGAAACGATCCCGTACAAGCCGCTTCAAAATGTGGGTTATAAAGTGGGGCTGCGGCCTTGGTTGGACCGATTTTTCAAATCAAAACAATGGTTTATGACAGTTAAGTGGCGGAGAGGGGGGGATTCGAACCCCCGATGCCCTTGCAGGCATGCCGCATTTCGAGTGCGGTGCATTCAACCGCTCTGCCACCTCTCCGCAAGGTGCCTCGATGAGACGGGCGGTGCCTAGCACGCGCGCTCGGGCTTCACAAGCGATGTCGACGCGCCGGGGGCCGATCAGACGACGATCGTGATCGCCTGCGCGGCCCGGGTGAGGCCGGTATAGAGCCAGCGGGCGCGATGCTCGCGGAAGGCGTAGGATTCGTCGAACAGGGTCACCCGGTCCCATTGCGAGCCCTGCGCCTTGTGCACGGTCAGGGCGTAGCCGTAGGTGAATTCGTCGGTCTCCCGGCGCAGGAACAGCGGGATCTCCTCGTCGGTGCCGGAGATCATCGCGCGCAGCACCTTGATGTCGGTGGCTCGGCGGCGGAGCGCCGGGTCGTCCTCGGGGACGACGTCGAGGCGGACCAGGTCCGGGCGCGGCGGGGCGCGCAGGGCCTGGACCGTCCAAGTCGAGCCGTTGAGCAGGCCCTTCACCCGGTCATTGCGCAGGCAGACGAGCTTCTCGCCCACCGCCGGCATCGGGTCGGTATGGCCGGCGAGTTCCCGGAGCCGGTTGTTGTAGAGGCGGCGGGTCTTGTTGAGGCCGACCAGGACCTGGTCGCATTCGAGCACCTCGGCCGGGTCGAGGGTGCGACGGGAGACGATCCGGCTCTGGCCGTAGGTGCCGAGCTCCAGCCGGCCGCCCTCGCGCACGGTCATGGCCATGCGGACGATCGGGTCGTCCTTGGCCTGGCGATGGACCTCGGTGAGCATCACGTCCGGCTCGGCCTCGGTGAAGAAGCCGCCGCCCCGCACCGGGGGCAGCTGCGCCGGGTCGCCCAGCACCAGCACCGGCCGGTCGAAGGACAGGAGGTCGTTGCCGAGGTCGGAATCCACCATCGAGCACTCGTCGATGATGATCAGGTCGGCCTTCGCGGCCGGGCCGGAACGGTTCAGCGTGAAGGTCGGGCCACCCTCCTCCGCCTCCTTAGTGCGGTAGATCAGCGAGTGAATCGTGGCGGCGTCGTAGCAGCCCTTCTGGCGCATCACCGAGGCCGCCTTGCCGGTGAAGGCGCCATAGACCACGGTGCCATCGACATCCTCGGCGATGCGGCGGGCGAGCGTGGTCTTGCCGGTGCCGGCATAGCCGAACAGCCGGAACACCTGGCTTCCGCCCGTCTTCCGCCAGGCGGCGATGGCCTTCAGCGCCGCGTCCTGCTGCGGCGCATAAGCCGACGGCAACCCCGCGCTCACGGCCAGCGCACGGTCGGCGGCAGGGACGAGAGGATCGAGGCGACGTTGCCGCCGGTCTTCAGCCCGAAGATCGTACCCCGGTCGTAGAGCAGGTTGAACTCGACGTAGCGCCCGCGCCGGACCTGCTGCTCCTCGCGGTCGGCCTCGGTCCAGGCGGTCGCGACATTGTCGCGGACGATCGTCGGATAGGCTTCCAGGAAGGCGCCGCCGACATCGCGCGTGAAGGCCAGATCCGCCTGCGGATCCCCCGTCCAGCGATAGTCATAAAAGATACCACCGATGCCGCGGGGCTCGCTGCGGTGCTTGAGGTGGAAGTATTCGTCGCACCACGCCTTGTATCGGGCATGGTCGACCCCGTGGGCCGCGCAGGCGCGCTCGAGGCAGGCATGGAAGTGGCGGCTGTCCGGGTCGTCCTGGTTGCGCCGCCGCTCCAGCACTGGGGTGAGGTCGGCGCCGCCGCCGAACCACGCCTTGGTGGTCACGACGAAGCGGGTGTTCATGTGCACCGTCGGCACATGCGGGTTCCACGGATGGGCGATCAGCGAGATGCCGGTGGCGAAGAAGCGCGGATCCTCGGCAGCCCCGGGCATCTGGGCCCGGAATTCCGGGGCGAACTCGCCGTGGACGGTGGAGATGTGCACGCCGGCCTTCTCGAACACCCGACCCTTCAGCATCGCCATGACGCCCCCGCCCCCGGGCTGTCCGGTATGGTCGGTGCGGTTCCAGGGCGTCTTCACGAAGGTCCCGGCGCCCGTCGGCGCGTCCGGGTGGAATGGCCCCTCGGCCTCGGCCTCCAGGGTCTCGAAGGCCGCGAGGATGCGGTCGCGCAGGGTCGCGAACCAGGCCGCGGCCTCGGATTTCATGGCCGTCACGTCGGCCTCGGACAGGGGGGCAGTCAGGGCTGCGCGGGGGTCGTCCGGCATCGTCATGCGCTAGGCTTTCCCATTGCGCCGATGGGGCGTCAATCGGCGGGCGGCAATTCGCCGAGCCGAATGCGCGATCAGCGGGAAGCGCTCTCGCCCACCGGCTTGAGCAGGCCGGTGGCGCTCGCCACGAGCTCGCCTTGCACGTCGCGGATCTCGGCCTCGCAGAAGATCACCGAGCGTCCGGCGCGGGTGACGCGGCCCTCGGCGAGCAGGACGTCGCGGCCCGGGGCGAGGAAGCGGGTCTGCATGTCGAGGGTGACGACCGGCCGACCGGCCCTCAGCCGTGCGGCGGTGCCGAGGGCGACATCCAGCAGCGTGCAGATCACGCCGCCATGCGCGATGCCGAGATTGTTGGCGTGCTCCGGCCGCAGGGCCAAGCGCAGCCGGGTCCGGCCCTCCTGCACGTCCAGCGCCTCGATTCCGCAATAGGTCACGAACGGGATGTGGGCTCCGAAGACGGTGCCCTGTTCCGATGGTTGATCCACGCCGCTATCCCCAGATCATGTCCCGCCGACATCGTCATCGCGCAGGCGGTATACAATCCCACACGGCCGAACCCACGGAGCGGGACGTGTTTCCGGTCTGTTGCGAGACCGGACAGGGATTTTCGCAGACGAAGCCGGCCGGTTGACGCCCCCCAAAGGCGTAACGTGCGCGGCCCGAAAGGACCCGATCCCGTTCAAGTGCGGCGCGCCGCTATCGGTTTGCTCGGGCGACGATTTCAGGTGCACCCGCGGCTTGAGTAATATGCGTGTTCACGACCGACGCATTGTGTAAGGAAACTCTCGACGACGACTTGATTTTGCTGCACAGACGATAGAACCGTGCACCACCGTCGGATAGAGGGAGTCATCGATGGACGACATCGCCACAGATCAGCAGCAGACCTTTATCGAGCAGGCGTCGGACATCGTGTCCGCGTATGTCTCGAACAATTCCGTCCCGATCAGCGAATTGCCCGCGCTCCTGGCCGGCGTTCACGCGGCTCTGGCGAAGCTCTCCGCTCCGGCAGCCGCCGTCACCGAGACGGCCGACAAGCCGACGCCGGCGCAGATCCGCAAGTCGGTGACCCCGGATGCGCTGATCTCGTTCATCGACGGCAAGCCCTACAAGACGCTGAAGCGGCACCTGTCGCGCAACGGCCTGACCATCGAGCAGTATCGCGAGCGCTTCGGCCTGCCGCGGGACTATCCCTCGACCGCCGCCAGCTACTCGGCCCAGCGTTCCGAGCTCGCCCGCAGCCTCGGCCTCGGCCAGCAGCGCCGCAAGTCCGCGGCGCCGGTGCAGGAGCCCGATGAGGAGCCCGCCGAGAAGCCGAAGAAGGCGACCCGTGGGCGCAAGGCCAAGGAAACAGCCTGATCGAGCAAACGGTCTGATCTCGAGAGACCCGATCCAGGGACCTCGATCAGACCGATGATCCCGGGCGGCGGCGCGCATGCGTGCCGCCCGGATCGTATGGGCCTTCGCCCAGGCTTCGCGGCCTCGCCCCCTCGGCGTCGATCAGGCGAAATCCGCGAGATCGTCGGCCACATCACCCGCGGCCCTCTCCGTCTCGGCCTTTTCGGCCTCACTCTTTTCGGCCGTGTCGGCTTCGGGCCGCCGGCCGGGCGACGGCGGCCGACCGCCCTCCGCCGGCGTATCGCCGTCCGGCCCGTCCGTGGTTTTGTCCGGCACCCGGCTCGCCATTCTGTGCTCTCCCGTCGTTCGCGCGGTTGTCGAGCAAAGACGTCAGTCTTGCGCCCGTTCCGCACCCGCCGCCGCACGGGTGCCGGCTGAGGGGCTGCCGCGGCCTTCCCCAAGACCTTGTAAGCAGTGCCCGGCAACCCGGCGCAGCGCGCAATCCCGGGACGAAGCGCCGCTCGGGCCCGCTTCGCGACGCGCGCGACGATTGCGTAGGATGAACGCAGATTACGGCCACGGGAGCAGGGATTGGGCAATCGCTACGGGCTGGAGATTCGCGCAGCGGCAGGGCCCGATGCTTCAGGCCTCGCCGACCTGTTGGGCGAGGCGGGCGTCGCGGTCGGCGCGGTCGATCTCGCCGCCAGGCTCGACGCTCTTCAGGGTAGCGGCGGCACGGCGCTTGTGGCGGTCGAATGGGGACCGCCGAGTGGGTTGATCGCGCTCAGTCCCGTCCGCACGCTGGATGCCCCGAAGGCCTTGGGCCTCATCACGATCCTGGTTGTCGCGTCGGATTCCCGCCGCAAGGGCATCGGCCGGGTGCTGCTGAAGGCGGCCGCGCGGGCTGCGCGGCAGGCCGGGTGCGAGCGGCTGATCCTCAGCGTCGGCCCCCGCCAGGATGCGTTGCACGCCTTCTGTCTGGCGGCCGGCTTCACAGGCGATGGGCAGATCCTCACGCGCCCGTTGCTGAAGCGAGGCTCCACGGACCCTTGAGATCCGCGACACCATGGGCGCAGCCAGCGGGCCGTGTCGGGCGTTGACCTCACGAGACTGGAGTTCGACCGATGCTGCGATCCGAGACCCCGCCGCCGCCCGGAAACCTGCCGGCCGATGCCCCGCCGGATTCCGAGAACCCGACCTCGGCCCAACTCAAGGGCGACATCGACAGCGGCCGGACCGGCGACAAGATCCCTCATGTCGATGTCGGGGCCGCCCCGCTCGGCACCTGCGACGAGGCCGGAGGCACGCCCCCGACACCGCAGCGGGTCCGGCTCGCCCGGCTGACCGAGCGTGCACCCTCCGAGAAGGCGGCAGCGGGCGTCATGCAGCAGCGCACGCCCTGGATCACCCCGGCCTACGCCGGCGCCATCGTGGCGATCGCGGCCGTGCTCGCGCTCGCCCTCTGGTTGACGCACTGAACCGGAGCCGGAGGCGGACAGTACCGGGATGGTGCAGGACGGCACGGTGCAGATGCGGGCGGCTTAAAGGTCGATTCACGTCGATGCGGTTAGCGTGAGCTTACTGCAGTCTTGCGTAACCCGATCCTCATGCCCCCATCCGTCGACGCTCCGCCGGACCTGTCCGGGCTCCTCGAATTGTCGCGGATCGAGAATCTCGATCTCAAGCCGGTGATCCTCCGGGTGCAGACCGACCTGTTCGTCCGGTCGCCCGGTCGGGATCGGGCCCAGATCGAGATCTTCGAATCCCTGGCCTGCGGCCTGATCCCCACGGTGGACGACGAGACCGCCGAGGTCGTCGCCCGCAAGCTGGCCCCCTTCCCCGAGACGCCCCCCTCGGTCCTGGAGGCACTCGCCGTCCGGGGCGGCGCCGTCCGCGACACGGTGGTGACGTTGGCCCCCGTGCTGAGCCACCGCCTGATCGAGGCCGCGCTGGCCGACGGCTCCGATATCGCCGCCCGCATCGCGGCCCGGATCGGGCTGAGCCGCGAGGCGGTCGACGAACTCTCCCGCGAAGGCCGTCCGGAGATCGACCTCGCCCTGGCGGCCAATCTCGGCATCACCCTGCGCGGGGCGGCGCTGGCCCGGCTCGTGAGCCGCGGCCGCAGCGTCGCCGAACTGGCGCGCCTCCTCCTCGCCCGCCCCGATGTCTCGGCCGCCGACCTCGTGCCGCTCTACCTCCATGCCGACCCGATCCGTCGCGAGGTGATCGGCCGGACCGTCGAGGCGACCGCCGCCCTGCGCCCCTGCCCGCCCCCGCCGCGCGGCCTCGGCGAGACGCTGACGGGCCTCTCTTCCAACCAAGACGTCCCGACCTTCATCGCGGCCCTGGCCGACGGCCTCGGCCTGGCGCACGATTTCCTCACCGTGGTCGCCGAACCCGGGGCGCGCTACGACCTGCTGACGCTCGGCCTCCGCGCCGCCGGTCTGCACGAGGAGGAGGCGGTCTACATCTTCCTCACGCTCAACCAGGGCGTGGCGCGGTCCGCCGAGCGGGTGGCCGGCCTGGTGCGCCTGTTCCGGACCGTGAGCCGGCCGGCCTCGCGCGACCTGATCGCGGCGATCCTCGACACGCCCCTCGCCGAGCGCGGACGGAGCGAGGCCCACCAGCCGCTGCACGGCCCGGAGGCCAAGCTGCGTCAGGGCCCCGACCGCGCCGGCGTGCAGCGCCCGCCCCTGCCGATGCGGACGTTCCGGGCGACCGGCGGCGAAGCCGGCTGACGCACGAAGGTCAGGGATCCAACAGGGTGAGCCCTTTTGCGGGTGAAGGGCGGAGCCCTTCCTCATCAGGGTTCCGCCCTGATGACCCGCCAAAAGGCACAGCCCTTTGGGAACCCGCGGCTCTACGTCGGTTCAGCGAGGCTCCGCCGGCCCATGCCAGGCCGGTTGCCGGTCGGAGGCTTCCAGCGTGTCGTTCGATGCGGGCTCGTCCACGCCGGCGCGGCGGCTCAGCTCGGCCATCAGGCCCCGGGCCAGCACGGCGCGCACCGCTCGGCTCTCGGGGGGGACCGCCTCCAGGGCCGCCGGCAAGGTCGCCTTGGCGCCCGCGACCGCCGATCCGGTGAGCTTGCGCGTCTCCGCGGCCGGATCCGCGCCGTTACGCAGCATCGCCAGATACGAGAGCGCGCCGATCACCAGCGCGGCGCGCAACAGGAAGGTCATCGGACGGGCTCCTTCGCGGACATCGCGCGCTATCGAAACCCGAAAATGCGTCGGGTTTCGTGAACTCCGCCGCAACCCTCCCGGTTTTCGGCATCCATGGTGAACGAAGCCCGTTCCCGGGCGTCTGGTTACCTTGCGGAAAGCATCCCGAGCAATCGGACAAGTCCCGCAACACTCGTTTAAGCCGCCCCTGCGACTGTCCGGTAGTCGTTTTGAAGTCGAGCCGGAGGCGCGAGGAATGTCGATTGGCATTCACCGCGGCGCGTGTGAGCCTTGCCTGTTAAAAAAGCCCTGACTTCTCTGCTCGACCACCGCCTCGCGGGTCTGGTCCACGAATCCGTGGCCGACGATGCGAGCGTGCGGTTCCGGCATGAGCGTTTCCTGGTGTCGCGCCTCGCCACCGGCATGGTGATGATGGCGGCGCTGCCGCCCTATCTCGTCTGGCGCGGGGTCCCGTCGGGCATCGAGGTGCTGGCGATTGCGAGCCTGCTGCTGCCGGTGCTGGCCGCTGTCCTGCTCGCCCGCACCGGCTCCCTCTGGGTGGCGCACGCGGTCTCGTCGGCGGGCCTGACCGGGCTCGTGGTCTGCCTTGCCGGCCTCACCGGCGGCGCCGCCTCCCCGGCCGCGGTCTGGCTGGTGGCGATTCCCCTGGAGGCCTTGGTCTCCGGCTCGATGCGCGCCACGGCGGCCGCGGCCGTCCTGGCCGTGCTCGGCGTGCTCGGTGTCGTCGCCCTCGGCTCCTGGGCCGGCACCGTGCCGATGATGGACATCTCCGCCAGCGTCGCCCTGCCGGTCTTCGCGATCACGGCGATCGGCCACGTCGCCGCCCAGTCCCTGGAGCACATGCGCAACGAGGGCACCTGGCGGGAGCGGCTGCGCGACAACGAGGCCCGCGACCGGCTGCTGCTCTCGGCGATCGACGACCTCGTGACCTGGCACGACCGCAACGGCCGGGTGATCGAGGCCTCGGTCTCGGCGAGCCGCCTGGTCGGCAGCGACGCAGCGCGGCTGCGCGGCCACGGCCTGCTGGAGCGCGTCCATGTCGCCGACCGGCCGGCCTTCCTCAAGGCGGTGAGCGATGTCGCCGCGACCGGGCGGCCCGCCACCCTGCCGCTGCGCCTGCATGTCGAGCCGGCCGCCGGCCGTCCCGACGGCGCCCGCCTGATCCATGCCGAGATGCGCGCCCACCGGATCGAGCACGGTCCCCACGATGCGGCCATGACCGTCGTGGCCGTGACCCGTGACATGACCGAGCATCACCGCCACGCCGAGGAGCTGGAGCGCGCCCGCGCCGAGGCCGAACGCGCCGACGCGATCAAGGGGCGGTTCCTGGCCAACGTCACCCACGAGCTGCGCACGCCGCTCAACGCGATCATCGGCTTCTCCGAGGTGCTGGCCGGCGAAGGCGCGATCAGCCTCAGCCCGGATCAGGCGCGGGAATATGCCGGGATCATCGGCTCGTCCGGCCATCACCTGCTCGGCGTCGTCAACACGCTGCTCGACATGAGCCGGATCCAGAGCGGCAATTTCGACTACGCGCCGGAGATCTTCGATGCCGCCGCGCTGGTCCGGTCCTGCTGCGACCTGATGCGCCTCAAGGCCGACGCGGCCGGTGTCACCCTGGTGGCCGCCGTGTCGGGACCGGTCGAGATCACGGCCGATCCGTCCGCCTGCCGTCAGGTACTGATCAACCTGATCTCGAACGCCGTGAAGTTCACCTCGCGGGGCGGCCGGGTCGACCTGTCCCTGCGCCCGGGTCCGGACGGGATCGACATCGTCGTGGCCGATACCGGGGTCGGCGTCGGCGAGGGCGACCTGCCCAAGCTCGGCACGCCGTTCTTCCAGGCCGGGAGCGGCGGCTACAAGCGCCAGCACGAGGGGACCGGCCTCGGCCTCTCGGTGGTGCAGGGCCTCGTCGGCCTGCATGGCGGCGCGCTGCAGATCGAGAGCGCGCCTCAGGCCGGCACCGTCGTGACCGTGACGCTGCCTCTGGTCTGCCGGGATCCGGCGGCCGCCACCGGCCCAGCCCCGATCCGCACCGCCGTGCGGGGCGCCAGCCCCCCGCGCCGGTCGGTGGTGCGCCTGCCGCTCGGCCTGTTCGACACCGAGCCGGCCGCCTCGGAGCCGACCCTGCGTCGGGCCGGCTGAGCCATCGATCCGCGAGAAGGAGACACGATGTCAGGCTACCGCGAGATCACCGTCCCGGGGGAGGCACGCTCCGCCCGCCGTCCGGCGCCGCGGCGGGCCGCAGCCCCGAGCGATTGGCGCGGCGTGCTGGTCGGTGCGTTGAAGGCCACGGGCGCCTCGTGCCGGAACAGCCCCGGCACGGTGCTGAGCAGCCTCGTCGCCGTGGGCGCGGCGGGCTTCATCTGCTTCAACGCGCTGGGGCACCAGTCCGGCCGCCATCCGGCGCCGATCCTCCCGAAGGTCGCCGCGCAGAAGGCCCCTCCCCCGCGCGAGGCGGCGCCCCCGAAGGAGGCGATCCGGGATGTCGCCAAGGAACCGACGCAGCCCGACCGGGCCGCCCCCGCCAAGCAGGCCGCCCGCGATCCGATCGCCGAGCTGATCCGCTCCGACGAGACCACCGCCTCGGTGACGCCCCGGGCCGTCCCGGCCCGGAGCACGGCCAAGCCGGTGCAGAAGGATGCGCCCAAGGAGGCTTCGAAACCGGCGAAGTCCGAAAAGGACGCGGATCCGGTGCTGCGGGCGCAGAAGGCGCTCTCGAAGCTCGGCTATCCGGTCAAGCCCGACGGCGCCATGGGGCCGGGCACGCGGGCGGCGATCGAGAAGTTCGAGCGCAGCGCCAAGCTGCCGGTGACCGGCGAGGCATCGGGGCAGACCCTGCGCACGCTGATGGCCCGCGCCGGCGGCCAGGGCTAGAGCGCCCGCCGCCTGGGCGAAGACCGATCCGGCGGCCAGCGCGTGGTGACAACGACGACCGATCAGGTCCCGCCGGCGCGATGCGCTCAGGATTGCGTGCCGGTGAAGCGGCAGATCGTCTTGCAGCGCGGGCCGCCATTGCCCTGCCACGACTTCGCGTGACCGATCGACCCGGTCATATCCTGCGTCGGATTTCCGCCCGGGCGATGGACCACGATGTTGCAGGCATCGCTCGGCGTCCGCTGGTAGCGCGGGCAAGACCGCGACTCGCGATTGCCCAGCAGATCCATCAGCGTGTCCGCCCCGGCGCTGGCCGGCGCGCTCACGGTGAACACCGACGTCATGACCAGTGCAGCAATCCAAGCGAATCTCGGCATGCAGATGCTCCTTTCCGCGCCGCCTCCTGCAGTTTTGAGCGGCTTATGCTCAGTTAATCATCAGATTTCCGAGTATATGTGCGGAAACACACATCAATAGATTTGGTTTTAATCCCGGACATCTCGGAAATTATTTCGGGAATATTTTGCGCCGTCCATCGTATCGGCGGATACCGCAGCGACGAGGCGCTCCGACCCGATCGTCCGGTTGCACCGGTCGGCGCTTTCGCGCATCCCGGGGACGCTTCCGGGAGGCCCGACACGCATGCGCCTGCGCTCCGATTTCTGGGTCTCCGCCCATCTGCGCCGCCTTGGGGTCGAGGGCATCCCGGCCGTGCTGCGCCGGCGCGGCTCTCCCGAGGCCGGGGCGATTTTCGTGAAGGTCGACCGCCTCGACGGCACCGCCGACCTCTACGGGCCCGCTCCTCAGGCCCTGTTCGAGGCCGAGGACAGCGGCGACCGCCGCTTCACCGCCCTGATCACGGGCGGCACGCCGCTCGACGTCGAGGAGTGGCTGACCAAGGAAATCCGGTTCGATACCGACCTCTGGGTCATCGAGATCGACGATCGGGCGGCGCGGCATTTTTTGGATCTGGCGGAGTAGATCTGTCCCTTGGCGAGCGAACGATCACCGGAAAACATTCGCCCCACCTGGAATCCATAAATAGTATTCAGCGTTTGACCGCGTCGCACAGAGCTGCCGCAATCCCGGGCAGGCGTAGCGAAGGTGGCTATAGCGTCTCGAAAGCAGCCGTCTATCGACCGTCGTTTAAGGCCGGCTCAGAATAAGAGAATGGACCGCCCATGCGAACAGCTCTTGCCGTCGCCTTGCTGTTCCCCGGTCACCCCGCTGCTGCCGAAACTTCCAAGGATCAGATCGCCTATCTCGACGTTGCGACGAAGTTCGTCATCGCTTAGCGCCTAGGCTTTGAAGCCAACGAAGCGGCCAAACGCGTGGCTCTACGCGCGAGCGGCATGTCTGTTGCAGCACTCGCGAACCCGCCGAGCGGTAGCGGCGTTCACAGGCTCACCACCGACTTACTCGCGAACAAGCCTATAAGCTGTCGCGCCGCGTGGCACGATTTCGGATCTTACGGCTTCATCGCCCCCGAGATCTTATCGAGCCGCCAACCTGCACGAGATTTCGTGGGCTGATAATGATCCGGAAGCGCCGCGAGAGGCGTGGCGATCGCGCCTGATTCTTGCGGTTCTGTTCCAGGAACAAACAAGCGGACATCCGGCCTTTGCGATCCTCCCGTGCGGCGACCAAGCGTCGGGGTTCACCGCCTCGTCATGCCCCCTACCCCCACAAATCCGCCTCCGGCGGATGCACGATGCTGCCGTCGTAGCGCAGCGGCGGGTCGCGGTCGCGGGCGAGCAGCAGGGGGCCATCGAGGTCGACGAAGTCGGCCTGGGACGCCAGCAGCGTGGCGGGCGCCATGCCGAGCGAGGTGCCGAGCATGCAGCCGACCATCACGGAGAGCCCCCGGGCCCGGGCCTCGCGGGCGAGCAGGATGGCCTCGGTCAGGCCGCCGGTCTTGTCGAGCTTGATGTTGATTGCGTCGTAGCGGCCGGCCAGCGCGTCGAGGCCGGCACGGTCGTGCAGGCTCTCGTCGGCGCAGACCGGGACCGGGTGCGGGATCTCGGCGAGCAGGGCGTCGGCATCGGCCGGTAAGGGCTGCTCGATCAGGGCGACGCCGGCCTCCAGGCAGGCCGCGAGGTTGGCCTCGACGGTCTCGGGCCGCCACGCCTCGTTGGCGTCGACGATCAGCCGCGCTTGCGGCGCGCCCGCCCGCACGGCGGCGATGCGCTCGGGGTCGCCGGCCCCGCCGAGCTTGACCTTGAGCAGCGGCCGGTGGGAGGCCGCCCGGGCGGCCTCGCCCATGCTCTCGGGGGTGCCGAGGCTCAGCGTGTAGGCGGTCACCGCCGGGGCGGGGGCGGCCAGCCCGGCGATCTCCCAGGCCCGGCGGCCCAGGAGCTTGGCCTCCAGGTCGAACAGGGCGCTGTCGAGGGCGTTGCGGGCGGCGCCGGCCTGCATCCGCGTCGCGAGTTCCTCCCGCTCGATCCCGGCGCCGATCGCATCCGCCTGTCCCTCGATCAGGGCGACGACGCTCTCGACGCTCTCGCCGTAGCGCGTATACGGCACGCATTCCCCGCGCCCGACCCCGTTCGCGTCCGTGAGGGTCGCCACCACCACGGCGATCTCTGTGCGGGTGCCGCGGGAGATCGTGAACGCGCCGGCGATCGGGAAGCGCTCGACGGACAGGGTCAGGCGGCGGGCCATGTCAGACCTCCGGGAAATCGGCGACGATCCGGTCGACCAGCCCGGCGACGCCGAAGCGCACCGGGTCGGTGGCGGGTAGGCCGTGCTCCGCGGCGAGCTTGTCGAGCAGCGCCTTCGCCTCGCTCTCGCCGAGCGCCTGCGTGTTCACGGAGATCCCCACCGGCTTGATCGCCGGGTTGGTCAGGCTGCCGAGCTGCACGGTGAGGTCGATGACCTGCTGGAGGGTCGGGAGCGGGTGCTTCACGCCGCGCATCGTGCTGCGGGTGGGCTCGTGGCAGACCACGAAGGCATCCGCCTGGGCGCCGTGCAGTAGGCCGAGGCTGACGCCCGCGAAGGAGGGGTGGAACAGCGAGCCCTGGCCCTCGATCAGGTCCCAGTGATTCGGGGCGGCCTCGGGGGAGATCGTCTCGACGGCGCCGGAGATGAAGTCGGCCACCACGGCATCGATGGCCACGCCCCGGCCGGAGATGAACACGCCGGTCTGGCCGGTGGCGCAGAAATCCGCGTCGAGGCCGCGCTCGCGCATGCCGCGCTCCAGGGCCAGCACGGTGTACTTCTTGCCGACCGAGCAATCGGTGCCGACGGTGAGCAGGCGCCGGCCCGCGCGCTTGGTGCCCTTGCCGGTGGGGAAGCGCTCGTCGGTGTGGCGCACGTCGTGGAGCTGCCGGCCGCGGCGCGCAGCGGCCTCGGCGATGGCGGGGACCGCACCGAGCTTCACGTGCAGGCCGCTCGCGACGTCGAGCCCGGCCTCGATCGCCGCCACGATCTCCTTGACCCAATGGTCCGGCAGCACGCCGCCGGCGTTGACGACGCCGATCACCAGGGTCCGGCAGCCCTTGGCCAGGGCCTCGGGCAGGGTCATGTCAGGGATGCCGAGATCGGCGGCGCAGCCCGGCAGGCGCATCTGGCCGACGCACCAGTCCGGACGCCAATCCTTGATGCCGTAGGCGGTCTTGGCCGCCAGCGTGTCGGGCACGTCGCCCAGGAACATCAGATAGGGCGTGGCGATCTGCATCGGTCGGGAAACCTTCTGGGAAAACCGGCGCCCCGTCTATGCGGGATCGCGGCTGCCCGGCGCAATGCACGATGGCGGCCAGGGCGGTGGACGCCGCCTCCGCCCGGTGTATCGACGGCCTACCCCGTCCGCCGCGGCGCCGCACTTACCCGCGCGTTTCGCACTTTCGACCCGCCGCGACCGGAACGGGCCGCCTGCGAGCACGATTGCCGTTGCACCCCGTGCTCCCGATTTGCGATTTATGCCGATCGAGCCGCCATCCGCAACCGGAGGCCCTCCATGATCTTCATGACCGACGCCGCGGGGGCCCTGACCTATGTCAGCCCCGAATGGCACGGCCTGACCGGACAGAATCAGCGCGACGCCGTCGGCCAGGGTTGGTTCGAGCGGCTGAACACCGAGGACGGTGCGGTCTTGCGGGCGGTCATCAAGGAGGCGGCGCAGGCCAAGGCAGAGTTCATCGTCCGGTTTCGCCTGTCCCGCGACGGCGGCGGCTCGATCTGGGCGGCGGCCGGCGCGGTGCCCTCCTACGGGCCGCCCGACCACACGTTTCTGGGTTTCCTCGGCTCGATCACCGAGCTCGTCCCCGGCAGCGAGGCGCTGACTGCGCAGGGCAGCCTCGGCCGCTTCGTCCCGCCGCCGCCGCGCCCCTCGACGGCACCGGCCTCCACCCTCGACCTGGTGGCCGACCACCTGCTGATGGCCCACGGCCTGATCGAGGTCGATGGCGGCAAGTCGGCGCTGGCGCCGCTGCGCGAGGCCCTGTTCCGGGTCGGCCAGGAGATCGCGCAGAAGATGGCGGTGGCGCCGGCATCGTCGACGCTCGAGAACGGCGACACGCTTCACTGACGCCGGTCCCGGCGCTCACCGCGACCGGTCGCGGCGGGCGTGATCAGGCGGCGCGTCGTCGCGCCACCGCGGCCTCGTCCGCCACCGTCTCGGCCGGCGCGACGCGGCCGGTGGCCCGGACCATGCCCTCGGCGCCGGCGAGTGCGCCCGGGCGCAGCTCTAGGCCGAGGAAGCGCGCGCGTTCGAACGGGCCCGGCAGGGTCAGGCCCTCTGCCAGCACGGGGGCGAAGCCGAAGCGGGTGTAGTACGGCGCGTCGCCCACGAGCAGCACGGCGCCGTGTCCGAGCGCTTCCGCCCGGCCGAGGGCGGCCTGCATCATCACCGAGCCGAGTCCCTGGCCCTGGATCTCCGGATCGACCGCGAGCGGCCCGAGCAGCAGCGCCGGACGGGCTGGGCCGGCCTCGACGTGCCACAGGCGCAGGGTGCCGACGAGGCGTCCGCGCCGGGTCGCCGCGAAGGCGAGGCCGCGGGCGGGCAGCCGTCCCTCACGCAGGCGCTCCGAGGTCCGAGCGCGTCGATTGCCGGCAAAACAGGCGTCGAGCAGGCGCTCGCGCGCTGGGACGTCATGGAAGCGCTCCGCGCGGATCTCGATCATGACTGTGCCCTCCCCGGGCCGACAAGCGGGAGAAGCAGACTTTTGCCGGAGGGCCGGACGCCCTTCGGCAAGGTGGCGCTGGAGATCGATGTCCGGCGGCTCGGGGCCGCCGGACATGTCCTACACAGATTCAGATGACGATCTGCTGAAGAGGCGGGAAGCCGTTGAAGGCCACCGCCGCGTAGGTCGTGGTGTAGGCGCCCGTGCCCTCGATCAGGACCTTGTCGCCGATCGAGAGCGAGACCGGCAGCGGGTAGAGCTGCCGCTCGTAGAGCACGTCCACCGAGTCGCAGGTCGGCCCGGCGATGACGCAGGGTTCGGTCCGGTCCCCGTCCCGGGTGGTGCGGATCGGGTAGCGGATCGATTCGTCCATCGTTTCGGCCAGCCCGCCGAACTTGCCGATGTCGAGATAGACCCAGCGCACCTCGTCGGCGTCGGCGGACTTCTTCGACACCAGCACGACCTCGGCCTCGATCAGGCCGGCATTGCCGACCATGCCGCGGCCCGGCTCGATGATCGTCTCCGGGATCTGGTTGCCGAAATGCTTGGTCAGGCCGCGGAAGATCGCCTCGCCGTAGCTCTCCACGCCCGGCACCGCCTTGAGGTACTGGGTCGGGAAGCCGCCGCCGAGATTGACCATCGACAGGAAGATGCCCCGCTCGGCGCATTCGCGGAAGATCGCCGCCGCGGAGCCCAGCGCGCCGTCCCAGGCCTCGGTGTTGCCCTGCTGCGAACCGACATGGAACGAGATGCCGTAGGCCTCCAGCCCCTGGCGGTGGGCGTGCTCGAGCACGTCGGTCGCCATCTCGGGCACGCAGCCGAACTTGCGCGACAGCGGCCAGTCGGCACCGGCGCCGTCGCACAGGATGCGGCAGAACACGCGCACGTCGGAGGCCGCGACCGCCACGGCCTCGGCGGCCCGGGCGATCTTGTCGACCTCGGCCTGGCAATCCACCGCGAACAGGCGGATGCCGAGCTTCAGCGCGCGGCCGATGCACCGCTCCTTCTTGATGGTGTTGCCGAAGGAGATCCGGTCGGGGGTGGCGCCGGCGGCCAGCGCCATCTCCATCTCGGCCACCGAGGCGGTGTCGAAGCAGGAGCCCATCTCGGCGAGCAGGCGCAGAACCTCCGGGGCGGGGTTGGCCTTCACCGCGTAGAACACGCGGGTGTCCGGCAGGGAGCGCGCGAAGGCGGTGTAGTTGTCGCGCACGACGTCGAGGTCGAGGACCATCACGGGCCCCTCGTCCTGACCGAGGTCACGGCGCACGCGCAGGAAATCACGGATGCGATCGGTCATGGTCGTCTCCCGGCACGGGTTCGCGAGCGCCCGTCTCGCGGGCGCGCTGTCGATGTGACGACCCCACGGGTCGCCGGCGTCAGGGGGCGATGCGTCGCGCGGACCCACGCGCTTTGGAGACGCGTCGATCCAGGCGGGCGCAGAGCACCCGGAAGCTGCCGTGGATTGGAAGGGAGGACCCCCACCGCACGCCGGGCAAAGAGAAACAAGCCTCTTCGGTGCCGGCCTTTGGAGGGCCGACGAGACCAAAAAAGCCCGTTCGTCGTTGCTTTAAGCTGCGTCCCCCGTGGAGAGCGGGGTTCGCCGGTTTCGCCTCCGGCTGCCGGTTGTTGTCGGGGTCCGGTGTTGCCACCTGGATGCCGGCCGTAGGGATCCACCCTTGCGACCATCGATCCTTTAAGACCCCTGGCGGCTGTCCGGCAGTTGACCGGATGCCCACCAACCGGCACGCGGCCACAGGCACGTGCGAAATTGGGCAGGGCGCATATACGGAGATCGACCCCCGACAACAAGGGGATCGCGGCCCGATCAACCCGTATTTCCCCGCCAAATCCGCACCGCGGCCCCGGCGTTGCAAAAACGGCGCAGTCCCGGTGCCGCCGCCTGGCCGTGCGGGCTTCCCAAGCGGTCCGGAAGCAGGCATCTGACCGCCGGAGCGATGTCCTCAGACGAGCGTATGATGACCGGGCCGAACAGATCGAGAGCGGTGCCCGATCGCCTCGCCGTCGCGCCCGGCTCCGGAGCCTCATCCTTCCATATCGGCCTGGACCGTTCCGGCTTCGGCGCCGGCGCGACGGCCCGGGCGTGAGCGCCCCTGTGAATGCCGCCGCCGGCATGCCGGTGCCCGCGCCCCGCGGTGACGCGCTTCCGGAACCGCTGATCCGCACCGCCGATCTCGCCGATCTCGATGCCCTGGTCGCCCTGGAGCACGCCGCCTTCGCCACCGACCGGGCGGAGCGCCGGGCGATCCGTCACGCGATCCGGTCGCCCAGCATGGATGTGCTGGCGGCACTGATCCCGGGGCCGGACGGGGATCGGGAGCCGGTCCTGGTCGGTGCGGCGGTGCTGGAGCGCCGGCGCGGCAGCCGGATCGCCCGCCTCGCCTCGATCGCGGTGGCGCCCAATCGCGGCGGCCTCGGGCTCGGCGGGAAACTCCTCGACGCCGCGGAGGCCCAGGCCCGCGCCCATGGCTGCGACCGCCTGCGCCTCGAGGTCCGCGCCGACAACGGCGCCGGCATCCGCCTCTACGAGCGTCGCGGCTACACCCGCTTCGCCGTGCAGCCCGCCTATTATGAGGACGGGATGGAGGCCTGGCGTTACGAGCGCGGGCTGTAGGGATCACGCGCCGGGCCGATGCGCGGTCGTCGCGGCTTCCGCCGGGGCGCCCATCGCGGCCATCGGCTCCATGCGACGGCACTGATCCGGCGAATCTCGCGAGACCCAGGCCTTACGCAGTCTCGGCGAACGGGACCGACACCCGCCACGCGCCTACCATGCACCCGGACAAGCGTAGCCGATTGTTATCTTACGCACCTCAGTCGATCCACAGTAAAACAATACGATATTATGGCTCTACTTTTTGGAAATGAGCACATAATGTCGAGTATTATGCCGGATAATGGCAGCCTCTAAGCGCAAATTTACTAAATCAATTCGAATAAGCTTGGAATTTACGCTTAATGTCCTTGATTTTTTGACACATTATCTATACCTGCTGGCCGTCTATCCCTGGGATGATTTAACTTATCAGGTAAAATCGATAATATCTGTCGATAATTTTGAAGATATTCAAAACGACGCCGGGCACAAACCATCCCGTTTTATATTCAGAGTTCAGAGACTGAAGATGCCGCGCCTAACCGGTTTCTCGATCCGCACGACGATCTGTCTCGTCCTGTCGGCTATGGGGCTGATCATCCTGAGCTACGCCACGAGCACGCTCATCGAGGTGCGCAGGCAGGCAGTGCAATCGGCCCAGGTAGCGACCCTCGCCCAGGTGAGCCGGGCGTCGCTCAACGGCCTGCTGGCCACGCGCCTGGCACGGGGCGTCGCCTTGCAGGGCATGTCCGGCGACAGTCCCGCGGACGGGCCGACCCTGGACGCGCTCGACACGAACGATCGGCTTGTCCGTGCCGCCACGACGGAGATCGTGACCCGCCTGCGGGATCAGGATCTGCCGGCGGTGGGGGCGACGCTTGGGCGGCTTCAGGCGGCGCAGGACGCCGTGACGGCCCTCCAACCTCGCCTCGACAAGGGCCTCCGCCTGTCCAAGACGGAGCGCGAGGCCGGTCTTCCGGAGGAGGCGAAGCGGATCTGGCAGGAGATGCTGGATGCGCTCTCCGTCACGGCCGATGCCGTGGACGCCGCGATTTCCCTGTCGGATCCGGTCCTGCGCCGCAACCTCGAGATCAAGCGCGCGGCCTGGGCGATGCGCATGGCGAGCGGGGCCGTCGGGCTGCGCCTCCAGTCGACGCTGGCGGCGGGGCGGTCCTGGCCCCTGGCCGAATCCATGGTGGCGTCCGCGGAGCTCGGCCGGATGGAAGCGGCCTGGGCGCGCCTGAGCGAAGCGGTCCCCGGGGCCTCGGATACGGTCCGCGCGGCGATCCGGAAGGCCGGGGCCAGCAATTTCGAGGGGACCGGCCTAGCCCGCCGGACGAGCCTGTACGATGCGTTCAGCCAGCAGAAGCCGCCGGGCATCGCGCTGCTGGAATCGCGGATGCGCAACACGGCCGATCAGCAGACGATCGTGGACGTCGGCACGGCCGCCCTCGACGAGATGATCGGGCGCGCCGACAACCTCGTGCACGAGGCGAACGCCGCGCTGGCGCGGAATGCTGTGGTCTTGCTGGCCGCCGTGGTGCTCGTCGGCCTGGGCCTGCTCGCGGTGTTCCGCGGCGTCCTGAGGCCGATCCGGCGGATCACGACCACGATGCAGATGCTCGCTGACGGCGATACATCCGTCGCGGTGCCCTTCCGCGACCGTCGCAACGAGATCGGCGAAATGGCCGCGGCCGTCCAAGTGTTCAAGGACAATCTGATGCGCGCCCATGCGCTGGAAGAGGAGACTGCCCGGGCGCGGCGCGCCGCCGAGGAGCAGCGCAAGGCCGGCATGCGCCAGATGGCCGAGGCGTTCGAGCAGGCGGTCGGCGGCATCATCGGTCAGGTGTCGTCCTCGGCCACCGAGCTGCAGGTCACCGCCCAGGCGATGACCGCGACCGCCTCGCAGACCGCCAGCCAATCCACCACGGTGGCGGCCGCGGCCGAGCAGGCAGCCAGCAACGTCAACACCGTGGCGGCGGCCGCCGAGGAGCTGGGCGTGTCGGTGCAGGAGATCGGCCGGCAGGTCGACGGGTCCGCAAAGCTCGCCCAGGGCGCCGTCGACGAGGCCGGGCAGACCGGCGCGTTGGTTCAGGAACTGAGCACGGCGGTCGGCCGGATCGGCGATGTCGTCGGGCTGATCTCGAACATCGCCGGTCAGACCAACCTGCTGGCGCTCAACGCCACGATCGAGGCCGCCCGGGCCGGCGAGGCGGGGCGCGGCTTTGCCGTGGTCGCTTCCGAAGTGAAGGCGCTCGCCGAGCAGACCGCCAAGGCGACGGAGGAGATTGCCGGGCAGATCGCCGGGATCCAGGCCTCCACCGGCGATGCCGTGACGGCAATCGGGTCGATCAGCACGCGCATCCAGGAGATCAATAACGTGGCAACCACGATCGCCGCGGCGGTCGAGCAGCAGGGCGCGGCGACCCAGGAGATCGTGCGCAATGTCGGGCAGGCGGCGACCGGGACCGGCGAGGTCACCCGCAACATCGCCGGCGTCGCCGGCGCCGCGGACGAGACCGGCAACGCGGCGAGCCAGGTGTTGAACGCGGCGACCGAGCTGTCGCGCCAATCCGAGCACCTCAATGCCGAGGTCGCCCGCTTCCTCGACACCATCCGGGCCGCGTGACGGACCCGCACCGGCTCACCGGATCGTGCGATCCGGGGCCCGCCCTGTTCCCGCCCTGTTAGGAGAGTCTTACAGCCCCCACCCTACATCGCTGAGGCCGCCCCGAGACCTCGCCGCGCATGAGACGCCGTCCATGGCCGTGATCGCCGCCTTCGTGATCAATGCGGGGCTCAACTTCGTCCTCGGACTGCTGATCGCCCAGCTCCTCGGGCCGGCCGATTTCGGCCGGTTCGCCCTGGCGACCACCGGGGCGGTCGTGCTGAACACGGTGCTGTTCGAGTGGCTGCGGCTCTCGGCGACGCGGTTCTATTCGGGGCGCGTGCGCGTGGACGAGCCCTGGATCCGGCACGGGCTCGACCGGGCCTATCTGCGCATCGGCCTGCTGCTGCTTGGCGCCGCCGCCCTGTGCGGGGCGTTCGGCTTCGGCGGCGGGGCGGGCGGGCGCGAGGCGGTCCTGTGCGGCACGGGGCTGGCCGCGCTCGGCATCGGGGTGTTCGACTACCACGCGGCTCTGGCCCGCGCCCGCTTCGACGGCAGGCTGTATCTCGGCCTCGTGGCGGTGAAGAACGTCCTGGCCTTCATCCTGATGGCCGCGGCCGCCTGGTGGCTGCCGCAGCCGGCCTGGGTGCTGGCGGCGGCAGGCCTCAGCCAGCTTGCCGCCGTGATCCTGCTGCGCCATCCGCTGCGCGACCCCGCCATGCCGTTCGAGCGGCCGCGCCTCACCGCGACCTGGGGCATCTTCGCCCGCTACGGCCTGCCGCTGATCGCCGCCAACACCGCCTATCAGTGCCTCGCCTTCGTGAACCGGGGCGCGATCGCCGGCCATGCCGGCTTCGCCGAGGCCGGCTACTTCGCGCTCGCCGCCGACGTCACCTCGCGCTCGCTTATGACGCTGGGCACCGCCCTCGACCTGCTGCTGTTCCAGTTCGCCGTCCAGGCCGAGGAGCAGCACGGCCGCGCGGCGGCCGAGGCGCAGGTCGCCGAGAATGCCGGCACCGTGTTCGCCCTGCTGGCGCCCTGCGCGGTCGGGTTCTGGGCGGTGCTGCCGGCGCTCCAGGGGCTGGTGGTGCCCGACGCCTATCGCGGCCCGTTCGAGCGCTACAGCGTCGCGCTGATGCCCGGCCTGTTCTGCCTGGCGATGATGTTCTACGCCCTCAACCCGGTCTTCCAGATCCGTCGCCGGACCTTACCCGTAATCGCCGCCGCCCTGGTCGGGCTGGCGGTTAACGGCGCCGGCCTGCTGCTGCTGCCCGCGCTGATGGGCGGGATGGGCGTCGCGCTGGCCCAGACCCTAGGGCTCGCCGCCGCCGCGCTCTGGCTCGGCTGGCGGGCGCTCACCGGCGCGGACCGGATCGTTCTGCCCTGGGGCCAGATCGGCGCGGCGGCCCTCGCCTGCGGGGCGATGGGGCTGGCGCTCGCGCCGTTCCGGCACCTACCGCCCGCCGCCGCGCTCGCGGTTCTGGTCCCGGCCGGGGCGGCGCTCTACGGGGCGCTGGTCTGGATCTTCGACATTGCCGGCCTGCGCCGCCAGGTCGTCGCGCGCCTGCGTCCGAACCGGACGATCGCCGCCGGATAGGCCGGCGCGTTTTCATCTTCCACGCTTCGCCAAGCCCGCGACGCCACCTCCGCTTGAATCCGCCGCGCGTTCCGGCGAAACCGGGGTTGGAACAAGTCCAAAAAGAACCGGGGCGGAGACGATGGGCGGCTACGAGCCCGGCACCGAGGCGGAGGCGGAAGACATCGTGCGCGCGGCGTCCGGGCGCGGCGAGCGCCTGCGGCTGGCCGGCGGCGGCACCGCCGCGGGGCTTGGCCGGCCCGCGCAGGACAGCGCGACGCTCTCGGCGCGGAAGCTCACCGGGGTGACGCTCTACGAGCCGGCCGAGATGGTGGTGGCCGCCCGGGCCGGCACGCCGCTCGCCGAGGTCGAGGCGCTGCTCGCCTCCCGGGGCCAGATGCTGCCGTTCGAGCCGATGGACTGGCGCGGCCTCTACGGCACGACCGGCGAGCCGACGCTGGGCGCCGTGGCGGCGACCAACAATGCCGGCCCCCGCCGGATCAATGCCGGAGCGGCCCGGGACAGCCTGATCGGCGTGCGTTTCGTCAACGGGCGCGGCGAGGCGATCAAGTCGGGCGGCCGGGTGATGAAGAACGTCACCGGGCTCGACCTGGTGAAGCTCATGGCCGGGGCGCACGGGACCCTTGGGCTGCTCACCGAGGTCACCTTCAAGGTGCTGCCGGCCTGCGAGCGCGTCGCCACCCTGGTGTTTGCCGGACTCGACGATGCCCGCGCGGTCGCGGCGCTGGCGGCGGCGCTCGGCTCGCCGTTCGAGCTCACCGGCGCGGCGCACCTGCCCGCCGGCATCGGCGCCCCCGAGGCCCGGACGCTGATGCGCCTCGAAGGATTTTCCGAGTCGATCGATTACCGGACCGGCGAATTGCGCCGCCTGCTCAAGCGCTTCGGAACGCCCGAGCTGGTCGAGGGTGAGGCCGGCACCGCCCTGTGGCGGGCGGTGCGCGACGCCAGCCTCCTGGCCGAGCCCCGCGACGCGGCCCTGTGGCGGATCTCGACGGCCCCCACCCATGGGCCGGTTCTGGTGGCGGCGATCGCGGCCGAGCGCGAGGCCCGCTGGTTCTACGATTGGGGCGGCGGCCTGATCTGGCTCGCCACCGGATCGGCGGGCGATGCCGGCGCGGCCCTCGTGCGCGCCGCTGTGCGCGACCAGGGCGGCCACGCGACGCTGGTGCGCGCCCCCGATTCCGTACGGGCGGCCGTGCCGGTGTTCCAGCCCCTGGCGGACCCGCTGATGCGGATCACCGCCGGGATCAAGACGGCGCACGATCCCGCCGGGGTGCTGAACCCGGGCCGGATGTACGCGGGCGTTTGAGACGGGTCCCCTCCCCTCCGGACCGGGGAGCGCAGGCAGGAAGGCATCGTGCAGACCAATTTCAACCTCGCCCAGCTCGCCGATCCCGCCATGGCGGCGTCGGAGAAGATCCTGCGGACCTGCGTGCATTGCGGCTTCTGCACCGCGACCTGCCCGACCTATCTCCTGCTGGGCGACGAGCTCGATTCCCCGCGCGGGCGGATCTACCTGATCAAGGACATGCTGGAGGGCGGCAAGCCGGCCTCCCAGGAGGTGGTCAAGCACATCGACCGCTGCCTCTCCTGCCTGTCCTGCATGACCACCTGCCCGTCGGGAGTGCATTACATGCACCTCGTCGACCACGCCCGGGCACATATCGAGACGACCTTCGCGCGCCCGGCCGGCGACCGCTTCCTGCGCGCGCTGCTGGCGCAGGTGCTGCCCTATCCGAACCGGTTCCGGCTGGCCCTGATCGCCGCCAAGCTCGGCGCGCCGTTCCGCGGGCTCGTGGCGCGGCTGCCCCGGGTCGGGAACCGGCTGGCCGCGATGCTCGACCTCGCCCCGGCCCGGCTGCCCGGCAGCGAGCCGACCAACCGGGCCGGCCGCTTCGCGCCGCAAGGCGGAGCCGCGACCAAGCGCGTCGCCCTGCTGCGCGGCTGCGCCCAGAGCGTCCTGCGGCCGGATTTCAACGCCGCGGCGATCCGGCTGCTCAACCGACACGGGGTCGAGGTGGTCCATGCCGAGGAGGGCTGCTGCGGGGCGCTGACCCACCATATGGGCAAGGAGGCCTCCTCCCACGCGCTGGCCAAGCAGGCGATCGACGCCTGGGACGCGGAGATCGCCAAGGGCCTCGACGCGATCCTGGTCACCGCCTCGGGCTGCGGCACGACCATCAAGGATTACGGCTTCATGTTCCGCGACGACCCGGCCTATGCCGAGAAGGCGCAGCGGGTCTCCAGCCTCGCGAAAGACGTGACCGAGTACGTGGCCCAGCTCGATCTGGTGGCGACCGTGGAGAGCGACCTCGTGGTGGCCTACCACTCGGCCTGCTCGATGCAGCACGGCCAAGGCATCCGCACCGAGCCGAAGACCCTGCTCAAGCGCGCGGGCTTCACCGTAAAGGACGTGCCGGAGGGCCATATCTGCTGCGGCTCGGCTGGGACCTACAACATCCTGCAGCCCGAGCTCGCCGCGAAGCTGCGCGCGCGCAAGGTCGCCAATATCGAGCGCATCCGCCCCGACGTGATCGCCACCGGCAATATCGGCTGTGCCACGCAGATCGGGAAGGGTACCGGCATCCCGATCGTGCACACGGCGGAACTGCTCGACTGGGCGACCGGCGGCCCGAAGCCCGCCGCCCTCGCCGGCGTCGCGCCGCGGCTGGAGGCGGCGGAATAGGGCTGCGGCCGGATACGGGCGCCAGCCCCCTCTTATGCGGGCTAGCGGATCTACAGAACGCAGTCCGGATGGTTCTCCGCTGCAAGAGACGTCGCTCCGAGGCCGACACGCGCCTTCCCTCCCCTCTGCGGGGAGGGCGGGCGCGCTTGGGTCCGGCCGTTGCCCTCGTTCCGTCAGCGATCGGTGAGGAGAGTGCGGCACTTCGAGCGTCCGCTGCCGGACCCAGCAAGAAATCGCCCCCGACAAGACCACTGCGCCGCGCCCGCGCGCCGTGACGATACCGTGACATCGTCCCGCGCTTGACCCTTGCCAAATCCCTGCGGCCGTCTGTAATGATACTGACCCTTCTCCGGTCCCGCCGGCCGTCGTAACGGTTTGCGGACGCGGCCGAATTCCTTCGCGGAGACGGACGCGGCGTCGCGGTGGGCCTTTTCGGCTCGCCTTGCGGCGGCGGGTGTCTTTCCCGATCGGACAGGTGTCGCACGACGCGGTGGAGATCCTTCGCCGCATCCAGGAATTCACGGCCGGTCTCACCCGGCCGAGATTGTTTCGCGAGGTCGGAGCCAGGATGGACGGACGCACGGCTCAGCATGGCGCTGCGCGTGCCCCGGAGGCGCAGGACATGCGTCGTACCGGCCCGTTCCCCCTACCGGCCAAGTTCAACCCCAGGCGCCCAGGGCGCCGAACGGCGGTTGACGGCAATTTCCCCTCGAACCCAGCCGCCTCGGTGACGAGGCCGGCTCCATGCCAGGCCACAAGCAGGTCGGGCGAGGCGCCGCCGGGACCACGGGCACGGAGAACGACGTCGGCCGCCATGCCGAGAGTCCGACATGGCCAACAAAATGCTGATCGACGCGATGCACCCGGAGGAGACCCGGGTCGTCACGGTCCACGGGTCTAGGGTCGAGGAGTTCGACTTCGAAGCCGCCAACCGGCGCCAGCTGCGCGGCAACATCTATCTCGCCAAGGTCACCCGGGTGGAGCCGTCGCTGCAGGCGGCCTTCGTGGAGTATGGCGGCAACCGCCACGGCTTCCTCGCCTTCAACGAGATCCACCCCGACTACTACCAGATCCCGCTAGCCGACCGGCAGGCGCTGCTCGAGGACGAGGCCCGCGACGCGGAGGAGCACCGCGAGCGCGAGGAGCGCCGCCGCCGGTCGCCCCGCCGCTCCCGCGGTCGCCGCGCCGAGGCCCGCTCCCGCACCGACGAGACGGTGAGCGCCGAGGACGTGTCCGAAGCCCCGCAGGGTTCGGAGGCTGCCCAGGTTCTGGAGTCCCAGCAGGATTCGGACTTCCCGCAGGCCGCCGAATCCTCGGAGGCCCAGGCGTCTGACGCCGAGACCGCGCAGACCGAGGGTCATGCCGAAGGGCACGTGGCCCAGGATGCCCAAGCCGGGCAGCCCGACACCCTCGCCGAGAACCCGGAAGCCGTGCAGGAGGCGATCGCCTCCGAGCACGCCGCCGGGGACATTCCCGCGCAGGCCGCCGAGGCCGTGCCGGCGACCGAGCCCAAGGCCGAGACTGAGACCGAGGCCCGGCCCGAGCAGCCGGCGGCCGACCGCGACGAGGCGGTCGAGCCTGAGGCCGTGGTCGCCGTGGCCGAGGCCCTGACCGTCGCCGACGCGCCGGCCGAGACGATCGCCGAGGACGCCGCCGAGGCATCCTCCGTGCGGAGCGGGTCCGTGACCGGAGAGGCCGACGACGAGGCGGATCTGGAAGACGAGGAGTCCGAGGACGACGAGGACGAAGACGATTCGGACGACGAGGACGAGGACGAGTCCGACGAGGAATCGGATGAGGATTCCGATGACCCCGACGCCGAGCCCCGGATCGCCCAGGTCGGCGGCAACGGCGACGCGCTGGCCGAGATCCCCGAGCGGCCCCGCCATTATCGCCGCCACTACAAGATCCAGGAGGTGATCAAGCGCCGCCAGATCATCCTGGTTCAGGTCGTCAAGGAAGAGCGCGGCACGAAGGGCGCGGCGCTCACCACCTACCTGTCGCTCGCCGGCCGCTACTCGGTGCTGATGCCCAACACCGGCCGCGGCGGCGGCATCTCCCGGAAGATCACCTCGGCGGCCGACCGCAAGCGCCTCAAGGAGGTCGTGGCCGATCTGGAGGTGCCGGAGGGGATGGGCGTGATCCTGCGCACCGCCGGCGCCTCGCGCTCCAAGCCCGAGATCGCCCGGGACTTCGAGTACCTGATGCGGCTCTGGGAGTCGGTCCGCGAGCTGACCCTGACCTCGATGGCTCCGGCCCTGGTCTACGAGGAGGGCTCGCTGATCAAGCGGGCGATCCGCGACCTGTACAACAAGGACCTGGACGAGGTTCTGGTCTCCGGCGAGGAGGCCTATGCCGAGGCCAAGGACTTCATGCGGATGCTGATGCCCGGCCAGTCCAAGGTCGTGAAGCCCTACCGCGACCCGACGCCGATCTTCGCCCGCTACGGCGTCGAGCAGCAGCTCGACGCGATGTTCTCGACCCACGTCTCGCTGAAATCCGGCGGCTACCTGGTCATCAACCCGACCGAGGCGCTGGTCTCGATCGACGTGAACTCCGGCCGCTCGACCCGTGAGCACGACATCGAGGACACCGCGCTGCGGACGAACCTGGAGGCGGCCGAGGAGGTCGCCCGCCAGCTGCGCCTGCGCGACCTCGCGGGCCTGATCGTCATCGACTTCATCGACATGGAGGAGAAGCGCAACAACCGCGCGGTCGAGAAGAAGCTCAACGAGTGCCTGAAGAACGACCGCGCCCGCATCCAGGTCGGCCGGATCTCGCCCTTCGGCCTGATGGAGATGAGCCGCCAGCGCATCCGCACCGGCGTGCTCGAATCCTCCTCGATCCCGTGCGTGCATTGCGGCGGCTCGGGCTACGTGCGGGCCACTGCCTCGGTGGCGCTGCACATCCTGCGCTCCATCGAGGAGGCGCTGCTCAAGTCGGCCTCCCACAACCTGATCCTGCGCACCCGGACCGAGGTGGCGCTGTACATCCTCAACCAGAAGCGCGGGCACCTGCGCGAGCTGGAGCTGCGCTTCGGCGTGACGATCACGATCGCGGCCGATGAGCGGCTGGCGGTGACCACCGCGTTCCAGCTGGACCGCGGCGAGCCGGCCCAGCGGGCCGAGGGCCCCGTGACGGGCGTGCGTGCGCAGGCGATCTCGCCCGCCATGGAATTCGATGACGAGGAGGAGGTCGAGGAGACCGACGAGGCCGAGGCCGAGGCCGAGGCCGAGGCGGGTGCCGAGGGCGAGTCCGAGGAGCGCGCCGACGGGTCGCGTGAGGACGGCGCCCGCGAGGACGGGACCCGCGATGAGGGCGACGGCCGTCGCCGCCGTCGTCGGCGCCGCCGGCGCGGTGGCCGCCAGGATGGCCGGTCCGAGGAGGGCCAGGCCGAGGGCGAGCGTCAGGACGAGGACGATCAGGACGAGGAGCGCGGCACCGAGGAGGCGCCCGAATCCGCCGAGGCCCCGATCGCGGCCGTGGCGTCCGAGGGCGTCGAGCCCGACGAGACCGTCGCCGGTGCGGATGAGGGTGCCCGGACCGAGGAGGACGGCGCGCGCCGCCGTCGTCGCGGCCGCCGGGGCGGTCGCGGCCGCGCCGAGGGCCGGACCCGCGAGGGTGGCGACGCCGAGGGTTCGACCGAGACGGAGGCCGATGCGGTCGCCCTGTCGGCCGAGGAGCCGGTGAGCGCCGAGGCCGTGGCCGAGGCGGTCGAGGCCGCCCCGTCCCCCGTCCACGACGAGGTCGCCGTCGACCTGCCGGTCGCGCCGACGCCGGCGCAGGAGGCCGCCGTGCAGCCGACGGAGCCGCAGGCCGCGGAAACGCAGCCCGAGCCGGCAGCGACGGAGGCCGCCCCGCCGCGCGAGCCCGTCGCCGTGGTGCTGACGCAGCCCAGCGATCCGGACCGCCCCAAGCGTGCCGGCTGGTGGTCCCGCACCAAGGCCGCCCTGACCGGCGAGTGAGTCACCGCGGCGCCCTCGGACATCACGGTCCGGGGGCGCCGACAGGGGAGCGGACGCCTTCGTCCAATTCCAATAAGGGATGGTTATCCTTCATCTTCGGTTGAAGGTTTGGTGCGAACATGGCTCCCGAATCGACCTTCGCAGGAGCCCTCGCATGTTGAGTTTGCGCCGCAAACGCCCGGTCCAAGATCTGGCTGGGACCGCGGCGACGGCCGACGCCCAGGCGGCCTCGCCCGTCGCGCCTCCCGGGGATGCGCTCCTGCCGAAGGCCCCCGAGCCCGATCGCGAATTGATGTCGCTTCTGGCGCGTCTGTCGGCGGCGGCCTCCGATGCCGGCACCTCGATCGGCTGGATGACGCATGACGCCTCCGGCACCGCCGAGCAGGCCCGGCTGATCGCCGCCGCCAGCGAGGAGCTCGCCGCCAGCACCAGCGAGATCGCGGCCCGCTCCTCCTCGGCCGCCGAGACCGCCGAGACCGCCCGCGCCGGCATCGCCACCTGCGTCGACGACCTGCAGCGCGCCAGCGACGGCATGCGCGGCATTGAGCAGGGCACCGAGGAGATCGGCAGCCGGCTCGACAGTTTCTCGGCCGCCGCCCTGCGGATCGAGGAGATGGCCGGGACCATCGCGGCGATCTCGGCCCAGACCAATCTGCTGGCGCTCAACGCCACGATCGAGGCGGCCCGGGCCGGCGAAGCGGGCCGTGGCTTCGCCGTCGTTGCGGCGGAAGTGAAGATGCTCTCCGCGCAGACCGCGAAGGCGACGGACGAAATCCGCGCCCGGCTCGGCGGATTGCGCGAAGAGATGGCGGCGATGCAGGCCGCGGTGACGCGCAGCCGCGGTGCCGTCGAGACCGGCGCCGCCGCGATGGTGCGGGCCAATGTCCGGGTCGAGGCGGAGAGCGGCGCCGTCGCCACCGTGGCGGCCCAGATGCGCGAGGCCTCCGAGATCATGGGCCAGCAGATCCAGGCGACCGGCGAGATCGCCCGGAGCGTCGGCCGGATCGCCGAGGGCACCGACAAGGGCCGCCGAGAGATCGGCGATGCGCTCAGCCAGCTCGACCGGATTGAGGATCTCGGCCGCACCCTCCTCGACCGGCAGGCCGGCGAGGACGCGGCGATGCGGCTCGCGCGTATCCCGGCCGATTGCGCCGCCTGGCGCCGGGCCATGGCGGCGACCCTTGTGGGAATGCGCTCGATCGATACGCCCCCGGTCGGCATCCCGGCCGATCCGAGCCGCCCGGCCGCCGTGGAATCGGCCCTGACCCGGGCCCGCGACCTCGCCGCGTCCCTGGCCCGGCACATCCGCGCCCAGGCCTGGGACGAGGCGACCACGGCCTTCACCAGCTTCGAGGCGGCCCTGGTCGAGGCCAAGGCGGCGGCCGAAGCCTGAGGCTCACTCCGCGACCAGCCCGTCCAGGCGCATGCGGGTGATCAGGGCGACCTCCTCCAGGGCGGTCGCCGCCTCGTCGGCCGAGTCCCGGTCGAGCCGCACCTCGAAGGCGGCCAGGATCTCGGCCCGGCTGCGCCCGCGCACCGCGATGATGAACGGGACGCCGAACCGCGCCCGGTAGGCCGCGTTCAGGCGGTCGAAGGCCGCGGCCTCCTCCGGCGTGATGCGGTCGAGGCCGGCGCTGCCCTGCTCGCGCGTCGATTCCACCGTTAGGCTGCGGGCCCGGGCCTCCGGGCCGGCGAGCTCCGGGTGGTTGTTGAGGAAGGCGCGGCGGCGCTCCGCCGGGGCGGCACGGAGAACCTGCATCATCGCGTCGTGCAGGGCGCCGACGCTGGCGAAGGGACGGTGCGGCCAGGCAGCCTCCGCCACCCAGGGCGCGTGCTCGAACACGCCGCCGAGCAGCGCCACGAAGGCCTCCGCCTCCATCCGGTTGATCGCGGCGAGATCCGGCATGGTGTCAGCTACCGCGATAGGTGGTGAAGCTCGCGGGCGCGCACAGCATCGGCACGTGGTAGTGCTGCCGGGCGTCGAAGATCGCGAAGCGCACCACCGGGTCGTCGATGAAGATGTCGGCCTCGGCCGTGCCCGGGCGCTGCCGGAAATAATCGCCGACATGGAAGACCAGCTCGTACTGGCCCGTCCGGGCCTCGTCGGCGGGCAGGATCGGCGCATCGGTGCGCCCGTCCGCGTTGGTCACCGCGCTGCGCACCAGCCGCCACGTTTCACCGTCCAGCACCGAAAGTACGATGCGCACCCCGGCAGCCGGGCGGCCGCGATCGGTGTCGAGGACATGGGTCGAGATGCCGGCCATGGATGCGCAGTCCCGGTAGGGTTGGGCTCAGCTGCCGCGATAGTAGGAATAGCCCCAGGGCGTGAACAGCACCGGCAGGTGGTAGCGCTGGCGCGGATCGCGGATCTGGAAGCGGATCGGCACGCGGTCGAGGAAGTTGGGGCTCGGGAGCGCCACGTCGAGGCCAGCGAAATACGCCCCGACATGCAGCAGCACTTCGTAGCGGCCCGGCTTCAGCGCATCGTCGACCAAAAGCGGTTCGGCCGGGCGACCATTGGCCCTTGTGGTGACCGTCTTGATCGGCCGGTACAGGTCGCCCTCGCGGATCGACAGGTCGCAGACCAGGCCGGCACCCGGGGTGCCGTGGGCGTTGTCGATCGCGTGCAGGGTCAGCCGGGGCCCGAGCCCGACCTGCGAGGTCGGGGCCGCGGCGAGCGGCCCGGGCTGGGTGCCTGAAGCCGGAGCAGTTTCGCCGGACTGCGCCTGGGACGGCGTCCCGGCCACAGCCACGGCGCCGCCGAGACCGAGCCCGCCGAGGCTCCGGCGGGTCAGGGCGATACGGTCCACGCCGGTCTCCCGTTCGTCCGAACCGAACGCCCCTCGCCCCGGGATGCGGCACGTTTCGGCCGCAGAGGACGACAAAACCGGTGTGAAACGGATCGCGACCACATCCAGCCTGCCCCTGGCGCCATCGACAGGCACGGTCTCGCAAAGGCCGAGCCAGCCATCGAGGGCCTCAAGGTGTCTCGGGGTCGGTCGGCGGGGGCGGCGGTGCGGCATCGGCCTTCTTGCGGTCGCGCTCCTTGCGCAGTTCCCGCTCGGCCAGAAGCCAGAACTCGATCTCGAACCCCTCCGGCCGGTGATTGCGCTCCCACAACTCGTAGGCGCGCTCCCGAATCTGCTCGAACGGGATCGCGTCCGGCGCGCCCCTGTCCTCGGATCGGTTCGAGGGCGGGCGCGGGCCGCTCTCCGGAGCGCTGGGCTCCGGAGCGGACCGTATGTCGGGACCGGTTTCCGGCGCCTCGTCTTTCATCAGGAGGCCGGCCTGTCGAGATAAGCGGCGACGCTGGTAATGCGGCTTCCCACCATGGTTACGGCCTTGCGCAGCCGCTCCTCGCTGACGCCGAAGCGCTGCGCCCACTCTTCGCGCATCACCCGGTCGTAGATGTCGATATGCGTCTTGCCTCTGAACTCGGTGGACATGGTTCGCACGCTCTGGATTGCTGGTCAGCCGCGGCCGGGCCGGGCTGTCTCAAGGGACAACCGGAGAGGGCGGGATCGGTTGCCAGGCATCGTTCGATCGGACGGCGCCTTCGGGTCGTGAAGGCTGTGGCGGGCAAGCCCTCGGTCGTCGGCCGCCTGAACCGGCCTCGATCCGGATGCCGGCGCCCGTCTGAGACGTCGTATTTTTGGACGATCGTTCTTCCGATTCGTCACCCGGCCCGGCCCCCAACCGGGCGGCGCTCGATCGGCGCTTCCTCCGCGCCCACCGGCTCGCACAGGAAGGGCGATGGCGGGGCCTCGACGCCGCGCCAGCGGGCATAGGCCCAGGGGCGATACCAGGCGGCCCCATCTGGGAGGCGGTCGGGCACGAGATCGATGCCGTGCGTGCCGAACGGGCCGCAGCGGCAGATCCGCGAGAAGCCCATCCAGGCCCCCGGCCAGACCCCGTGCCGGGCAATCGCCTGGTCGGTATAGTCGGAGCAGCTCGGCCAGTGCCGGCACTGGCGGCCGATCAGGCCCGACAGGGTGAGCTGGTAGGTGCGAATCGCCCAATGCGCAGCGCGGCGGGCCATCGGGCTCTACGCGGCCGCCTGACGCTTGGCGGCGATCTGGTCGAGGGCGTCGACCACCGCGTCGAAGGTCAGCAGGGTCGAGGCGTGCCGCGCCTTGAAATCCCGCACCGGTTCAAGGACTGCGAGATCCGCCCAGGAGCCCCCGGGGGCCGGGCCGTTCTCCTTCAGCATCGTCCGCATGGAGTCGCGGACATTGCGCAACTCCTCTGCGCTGGCGCCGACCACGTGGCGGCCCATCAGCGACGAGGAGGCCTGGCCGAGGGCGCAGGCCCGGACCTCCTGGGCGAAATCGGCCACGCGGCCATCCTCGCCCAGGACGAGGTCGACCGTCACCGTCGAGCCGCACAGGCGGGAATGCGCAGTGGCGCTGGCGTCGGGCCGTTCCAGGCGTCCCAGCCGCGGGATATCGGCGGCCAGTTCGAGGATACGGCGGTTATAGATGTCGTCGAGCATCGGAGCCTCGGCCGGGTGCGTCATCCGATCGGGCTCTTGCCCATCGGGATTCTGCCGCGCGACGCGTGCATTGCGTGTTGCCGCGCGAACAATGATATAGGCCGCATGCGGTCGCTTCGCGAGGAGGCGGCTCGTCGACCAGGGTCGCGCCCACGGCCAAGGTAGTTCCCACGGCTCAAGTCCAACCGGGGCGCCGGCTCGAAGCTGTTTCGAGCCCGGGATCTCCCTCTCAGCCCGACGCGATCCGACGATGTATGCCAAGCCTGATAGCACCACGATGAAGTCCCGTGTGGCGCGGGCCGGAGATGCCATGGATGCCGCGCTTAAATCACTGTCCTACCGGGGTGAGGGAAACGGTCTGGACCGTGGCGGCCTCGATGGGCGAGATCTGGGACAGAGTCTGACGGGTATGCGCAACGACAACCGCCCGGTCGATGACGGCCGCCCCGCTCCGGTCGAGATCGCGCCCGAGCCCGCCTCCGCCACACGCGTACCCGAGGGCATCGAGACCGGCCGACCGAGCCGTGCCGAGGCCGAGGCCGCCGTGCGCACGCTCCTGCGCTGGGCCGGCGACGACCCGAACCGCGAGGGCCTGCGCGACACGCCGGCCCGGGTCACCAAGGCTTTCGGGCAGCTGTTCGGCGGCTACGAGATGGACGCCGAGGCCCTGCTGGCCCGGGTCTTCGAGGAGGTCGAGGGCTATTCGGACATCGTGCTGGTGCGCGACATCCCGTTCTACTCCCATTGCGAGCACCACATGGTGCCGTTCATGGGGCTCGCCCACATCGCCTATTACCCGACCCGCGGCGTCGTCGGGCTCTCGAAGCTCGCCCGCGTGGTCGACACCTTCGCGCGCCGCCTGCAGACGCAGGAGACGATGACCGCCCAGATCGCCGACGTGATCGAGAGCATCCTCAAGCCCCGCGGCGTCGCCGTGATGGTCGAGGCCGAGCATCTCTGCATGGCGATGCGCGGCGTGCAGAAGGCCGGCGTCTCGACCATCACCAGCCAGTTCCGCGGCGTGTTCAAGGACGACGCCAGCGAGCAGGTGCGCTTTCTCACGTTGGTGCGCGGCGGGACCAAGTAACCGCGGGCCGGATCGCCCGATCGGGCAGCCACCGTCACGCGGTCTTCATCGATCCGCCTACACGCAATAGCCTCGACGCAGCTTTACCGGACTCGCTTCTGCCGCCATGACCGCAAGCGACATCGCTTTCGATCCCCCCGGCACCCGGGCTGAGGTCGAGGAAGGCACGACCTTCACCCCGCGCTTCGACCGGGACGGCTTGGTCACTTGCATCGCGGTCGACGCCCATGACGGGCGAGTGCTGATGCTCGCCTACATGAACGCCGAATCGCTGGCCCGGACCATCGCCACCGGCGAGGCCTGGTACTGGTCACGGTCCCGGCAGGAGCTCTGGCACAAGGGCGCGACCAGCGGGCAGATCCAGCGCGTCGTCGAGATGCGGGTCGATTGCGACCAGGACGCGCTGCTGATCCGCGTGGAGGTCGGCGGCGACGGCGGCTGCTGCCACACCGGCCGCCGCGCCTGCTTCTATCGCCGGGTCGTCCGCGGGCCGGATGGCGCCGTCGCCCTGGAGGCGGCCGGGACATGAGCTCGTCCCTTGCCTTGCAGTGGCAAGAGTGTCCGGCCGTACCCCATTTCCTTCCCGGCACCGTCGAGCCGATCCGCCCCCCGCCCAGCGCCGGCCCCCGCATCGGGCTGGCACTCGGCGGCGGCTCGGCCCGGGGCTGGGCCCATATCGGGGTGATCCGCGCGCTCGAGGAAGGGGGCATCCATCCCACCGTGGTGGCGGGCTGCTCGATCGGCGCCGTGGTCGGCGCCTGCTACGCCGCCGGCCGCCTCGACCGCCTGGAATCCTTCGCCCGGGAGCTGACACGGCGCCGGGTGGTCCGGCTGATCGACCCGCGCTTTCCTGGTTCCGGGCTGATCGCCGGCAACCGCCTGCGTCAGCGGCTGTTCGCCGATCTCGGCACGCGCCGGATCGAGACCCTGCCGATCCGCTTCGGCTGCGTCGCGACCGAGTTCGGCAGCGGCCTGGAGGTGAGCCTGACCGAGGGCCCGACGGTCGAGGCGGTGCGCGCCTCCTACGCGATCCCCGGCCTGTTCCCGCCCGTCACTCACGAGGGGCGGGTGTTGATGGACGGGACGCTGGTCAACCCGGTGCCGGTGGCGCTCGCCCGCACGCTCGGGGCCGACCTCGTGATCTGCGTGAACCTCAACGGCGATACCGGCGGCCCGGTGGTGCACGAGGTGCCGACCCCGGCTCCGCGCCGCAGCTTCCTGCAGCTGATCCGCGCGCGCCTGCCCGGCTTCGAGCCCCAGGAGCCCGAGATCCCGGTCCCGGGCATCGCCCGGGTGGTACTCGGTGCCTTCAACATCACCCAGGACCGGATCTCCCGGGCGCGGCTGGAGCGCGACCCGCCGGACGTGGCGATCGGGCCGGATGTCGCCGGTTTCGGCCTGTTCGACTTCCACAAGGCCGACGAGGGGATCGAGATCGGCTACCGGGCGGCCCGGGCAGCCCTGCCCCGGATCCGCGCCGTCGTGAACGGCGCGGCCGCGCGGGCCTAGAGACCCATCCGGCTAAGCAATTGCCGGCCTTCGAAAAAAGACGGTGCCCGATCGAGCGCACGGTCGGCCGGTTTCGCGCCAGGATCGTCACGCGGTTGTCGCAGCCGGTTGCGATGGGCCCTCATCGACCTAGAGGGCTTCCAATGTATTCGAGCCGCCGCCAGATCCTTCTCTCCGGGGGGGCCAGCCTCGTCGGGATGGCGACCGGTCTGGCCCGTCCCGGCCTGAGCCGGGCCGCCGACCGGCCGCTCCTCAGCCACGGCCTCCAGTCCGGCGATGTCGGCGCCGATTCCGCCGTGGTCTGGGCCCGCTCCGACCGGCCGGCCCGGGCGATCATCGAGTGGGCGACCACCGAGAGCTTCTCCGAGATCCGCGGCGGGGTCTTCGCCGACGCGCTGCCCGAGAGCGACGGCACCGTGAAGGTGGCGTTGACCGGGCTGCCGCCGGGTCAGGACGTGTTCTACCGGGTCCGGCTCCAGGACGTCGCCGCGCCGACCATCGTCGGCCCCGCGCAGGTCGGCCGGTTCCGCACCGCGCCGGCGGACAAGCGCTCGGTCTCGTTCTGCTGGTCGGGCGACACGGTCGGCCAGGGCTGGGGCATCGACGAGGCCCGCGGCGGCATGACGATCTACTCGGCGATCCTCAAGAACCGGCCGGACTTCTTCATCCATTCCGGCGACACGATCTACGCCGACGGGCCGATCCAGTCCGAGGTTAAGCTCCCGGACGGCAGCCTCTGGCGCAACCGCGTCACCGAGGAGGTGTCGAAGCCCGCCGAGTCGCTCGCCGAGTTCCGCGGCCGCCACAAGTACAACCTCACCGACCGGAACGTGCTGGCGATGAACGCCGCGGTGCCGATCCTGGCTCAGTGGGACGACCACGAGGTCACCAACAACTGGTGGCCGGGCGAGCCGCTCACCCGGGCCGAGCACCTGAAGAAGAAATACGCCGACCCGAACGTACTTGCGCTGCAGCTGCGTGCGGCCCGGGCGTTCCACGAATACATGCCGATGCGCTTCGAGCCGGCCGAGCCCGGCCGGGTCTACCGCAAGATCGCCTACGGTCCCCTGGTCGACGTGTTCATGCTCGACATGCGCTCCTACCGGGGCCCGAACGGCGAGAACCTGCAGAAGGAATACGGTCCCGACGCGTATTTCCTCGGGCCGCAGCAGATCGCCTGGCTGAAGCGGGCGCTCACCGAGTCGCGCGCGACCTGGAAGGTGATCGCCGCCGACATGCCGCTCGGCCTTGTGGTGACCTACGACGTCGACCGCGATTTCGGCTCGGAGGCGGTGGCGCAGGGCGACGGACCGCCGCTCGGGCGCGAGCTGGAGATCGCGGACCTGCTGCGCTTCATCAAGCAGTCCAAGATCCGCAACACGGTGTGGCTGACCGCGGACGTGCACTACACGGCCGCGCATTACTACGACCCCAACAAGGCGCAGTTCCAGGATTTCGACCCGTTCTGGGAGTTCGTCTCCGGGCCGCTCCACGCCGGCACCTTCGGGCCCAACGCGCTCGACAACACGTTCGGCCCCCAGTTGCGCTACGTGAAGGCTCCCGAGAAGGGCCAGGTGAACCTGTCGCCGGCCGCCGGCTATCAGTTCTTCGGCCATGTCGCGGTGGACGGCGCCACCGAGCAGATGACCGTCACCCTCAAGGACGCGGCCGACACCGATCTCTGGCACGTCACCCTCGACCCCGCGAAGGCCTGAGGGAGGCCGCGCGCCGGCCGGACCTCCGCCTCCGGCCGGCGGATCACCCTATGCCGTGGTGATGTAGTCGCGCAGGGCCTGGTGCTCGGCCTCGACGGTGGCGATGCGGCGCGCGACCACGTCGCCGATCGAGATCAGCCCGGCGAGACGGCCGTTCTCGCAGACCGGAACGTGGCGGAAGCGCCCCTCGGTCATCAGGCCCATCACCTCCTCGATCGTGGTGCTCTTGCCGCAGGTGGTGACGTCCGCGGTCATGTGGTCCGAGACCGGCGCGTCGAAGGTCGCGCCCCCGTGGCGCGCGAGCGCACGCATGATGTCGCGCTCGGAGATGATGCCGGCCACCGACCCATCGGCGTGCGCGACCACGAGGGCACCGATCCGCTTCTCGGCCAGGATCTGGATCACCTCCTCGAGGGTCTTGTCGGGGCTCACGGTGACGACGGAGCTGCCCTTCTCGGCGAGGATGCGTGCGACGGTCATGGCTCTCTCCCTGTGACGCGGTGCGTGCGCCGTCAGCCGCGGCGCCTTCGTTACGCTGTCGTCCGGGTTGGCCCCGGCTCGTTCACATTATGGCGAGTGTGTGACCGAACCGCCGCGTTGGCAAGGTGCTCAGATCCGGGCGGTTTCGCGCCGGTCCAGAAACGGGAAAAGCAGAAAGCCCGCGATGAAACCGCCGAGATGCGCGTCCCACGCGATGGCGGCGTTCTCGCCCACGAGCGGCACGCTCACGAGCCCGAACAGCAGGTTGGTGACGAGCCAGATCGCCAGGAAGGCCACCGCGGTCCGGTTGCGCAGGAGCTCGGGGATCGTCTCGGCCGGCCGGTGCGGCGGCAATTGCCAGGGCTGCCCGGTATAGCCGGAGGCGGGGGGCTGGAACACGAAACGGGCGGCTGCCGCCATCAGGGCAGAGATCCCCGCCGAGGCGCCCACCAGCGGCCCCGCGCTCAAGGGATCGACCATCACGTGCAGCAGGCCGCCGGCCACCGTGCCGGCCAGCGCGATCAGGCCATAGCGCCAGGCGCCGCAGCGCCGGGCCACGGGCGACCCGAAGGCGGCGAGCCACACGCTGTTGAAGATCACATGCATCCAGGAGCCGTGCAGCAGGGCATAGGTGCCCAGGGTCCAGGGCTGCAGCGCGTGCTCGGAGGTGATGTAGCGGGCGAACGCCTCGCGGGCGGCCTCCATGTCGGGGTCGCCGGCGCCGGCCGCCGCCTGGATCACGTCGGCGGCCTTCCCGGGATCGAACCACACCGTCCAGCGGGCGGGCACCAGGGCGAGGTCGAGGACGACCCGGATGTCGAGGGTGTCCGGCAGCACGAACTCGCGCAAGGCCTGGATCGCCATCAGCAATCCGATCGAGAGCGTCACCACCCCCGGCATGTTGAACACGGGCACGCGGCTCTGGCGCGGGAATTCGGGGGAGGCATCCATCCCGGCACCATGTCGGGGCTCTAGGGCGTCGGGCAAGTCCCGGCGACGTATTGAAGCCTTTTCAGGTGACGTTCGGTTGTGGTCGGGTCGTCGAGGACGTCCATAAGCGGACATCGGATTGCCGGCATCGGACGCGGATACACGATCCGAAACCGACTCACACCGCCCCGCTATGGCGTCTGACGCCATAAGGGCCCTTTGGTATTCTTTCGGTGTGACTGCCGTTCTCGTCATTGCCGACAAAGTGATCTTCGATGACGGCGCGATCCAGGAAATCGTCGTCTGGCAGGTGCCGACGCCTGTTCCGCCGACGGTACACGGCTTCAAGTACCGGTTGTTCTACGGTTCTCTCGGACAACGCCTCATAGGCTATGACAACGAGCGCGGGGAAGGCGATCATCGCCATCTCGAAGGCGTTGAGGAGCCCTATCACGTTCGAGGCTGGGAAGAACTCATCGACGACTTCCTGACGGATGTGGCACGGATGAGGAGACGGAGATGACGGATATCCTCCTGCATGTCGGGCACGACCCTGCGGCTACGAAGGCCCGCTTTCTCGAAGCGATCCGCCGCGCCGAGGCCGGTGCTGCCACGCGTGAGCAACACATCACGTTCGAGACGTGGGATGGCCTGGCCAAGGTTCTGAGCGGCAAGCGCCTGGAACTGCTGCGCCACGTCTACCAGCATCCTGCGGCGTCCGTCGCCGAACTCGGGCGGGCACTCGGCAGGGATTACAAGCGGGTCCACGAGGACGTGGAGATCCTGACAGTCGCCGGCCTGCTCGAGCGAACCGAGGGCGGCGTGCGTGCCGCTTACGATGAAATCCGCACCGTGATCAGCCTGAAGCCGGCCGCGTAGACCATTTTGCGCCGGGCCCGCGCCCCAGAACCGTCCCGCGCCGGCCGGCACGGGGTATGCGCCGGACGCCTCAGATCGCCCCGGATCGCCGGCCCGTCCCACGCGGATGTGCCAGGTTGATCCGGGGACGGACACCAGGCGTATCGATTCGGGACTCCGATGAAACATCCCACGAGCCGCATGCTCCATGCCTATTGGGAGCGTCTGCGCGGCGAGCGCGCCGCGCCCGAGCGCTCTGAGATCGAGCCGGGCGAGATCCGGCATCTGCTGGCCGACAGCCTGATCTTGGAACTCGACATGGCCACGCGCTCGGCCACGGTCCGGCTCGCCGGCACGCGGGTCTGCGCCCTCTACGGCCGCGAGCTGAAGGGCGAGACCTTCGCCAGCCTGTGGGGGTCGGAGGCGCCCGATCCCTGGCGCATCGTCGATATTGTCGCCAGCGACACCCTGGGCGTGGTGGCGGGCCTGCGCGGCCTGAACACGGCCGGCGAGGCGGTGGATCTCGAGCTGCTGCTGCTGCCGCTGCGCCATCGCGGGCGCATGCAAGTCCGGGCGCTCGGGACCCTGAGCCTCGACAGCACGCCCCATTGGATCGGCCTGCGCCCCCTGGTGGAGGCGGAGACCACCTCCCTGCGCATCCTGCCCGGCCGCAGGATGGAGGCCGCTCCGCCGACGCGACCGGCCCTTCGGGGGCCGGCCGGCTTTCCCGGTCCGGTGCGCCGGGGCCATCTTCTCGTGCATGCCGGCGGGCGGGCCTAAGATCGCGAGTCGAAACCTGAATTCAGGACGTTCGGCACGCGCTTTTACGAACGGATATCGCAGGTAATCGGCATAAAAATCGACGTGGACAGGTCAGGCCTGATCCAATGGTCGCGTACGACAGGAAATCCGCCCCGCGGAGGATATTGCTGAAGCGGAAAAAAGGCTTTCGTAACAGTCCGGGTCTAGCCTGCGATAACGATTATCGCGGCGAGGAGGCCATCCCGGTATGATCGCGGTCGAGGCCACCGCTGGAACGGAAGCGGACCGCGGGGTCAGCCGTGGGCGCGACGCCGCCGACCAACGCCGCCACCAGCGCGTGCGGGTCGCCGTGCTCGGCCGCTACATGCTGGCCGACCGTCGGGAATATCCGTGCCAGACCGTGGACATGTCGCCGGGCGGCGTCCGGCTGACCTGCGCGGTGGTGGGCGAGATCGGCGAGCGCGTGGTGCTTTACCTGGAGCATATCGGCCGGATCGAGGGCGTCATCGCGCGTCACAGCACGGGCGGCTTCGCCGTCCAGCTCAACGCGACGCCGCGCAAGCGGGACAAGATCGCGTCGCAGCTGACCTGGCTCGCCAACCGGGAGATCCTGGGCCTGCCCGAGGGCCGCTCCCACGAGCGTCTCGTGCCGACCCATACGGCGGTGACCCTGCGGGCCGAGAGTGGGCGGGAGATCAAGGCCCGGCTGATCGACATCTCGATGTCGGGCGCGGCCATCGCCAGCTCGGCGACGCTGCCCCTCGGGGCGGCCGTGACGGTGGGCAGCACCCCCGGGCGGCTGGTCCGCTACTTCGAGGGCGGCTTCGGCGTGCAGTTCCTGCTGCCGCTCTCCCCCGATCGCTTCCATGCCGGGATGACGCTGTAGGGTCTTCCCCCGGGCGTCTCAGATCTTCTTCGCGAGCTGAGCCGCGGTCTCCTCGGCTGGACGCGACAGGTCTAGGGCGCCGAGGAAGCGGTTCTGCGCATCCATCACGTAGACGATCGCGGTGTGCTCCATCGTGTAATCACCGTCCTTGCCGGGCACCTTGCGGGCATAGGCGCGATACGCCTTCTCGGTGGCGACCACCTGCTCGGGGCTGCCGGTGAGGCCGGTGATGCGCGGATCGAAGCTCGACAGGTAGGTCTTCAGGCTCGCCGGGTCGTCGCGCTCCGGGTCGACAGTGACGAAGGCGACGCGCATGCGCTCGGCCTTCGGCCCGAGGGCGGCGAGCACGTCCGAGACCTGCTGCAGCGTCGTCGGGCACACGTCCGGGCAATGGGTGAAGCCGAAGAACACGAGGTGCGGCGCGCCGGTGAAATCCCGCTCGGTGACGGTGCGGCCGTTCTGATCGATCAGCGTGAACGGGCCGCCGACACCGGGAACGCCCACCGGCGCCCGGTCCGGCATGAAGGCGAACACCGCCGCTCCGGTCAGGCCGACGAGACCGAGGCAGAAGGCGAGGAGCGGGATCAGGGCGCGGCGCATCTTTTCGGACTCCGACCTCCGTGCTGCGGCTGGCACAGCACGGAACGGCGCGCGAAGGCAAGCCGGCTCTCCTGGGACCTGATGTCAGGGCTTGAATGTCAGGGCTTGGCGGCGGGCTCTCCGGCGGGCGGGGCGGCCGCGGCGCCCTTCGGCGGCTCCTTGCCGAGATAGATGTATTCCGGCGCGGCCTTCAGCTGATCCTTGGTCGTGTCGATGCGGGCCTGGAGCGTCTTGTCGTCGGTCCGGTCGAGCTTCATCACCGACGGGTCGACGGCCACGTACTTCGAGCCGATCCCCAGGAAGCCGCCGACGCCGATGATCCAGGCCTTCACGCTGCCCTTCTGGTCGAGGACGAAGTCGGCGATCTGCCCGATCGTGTCGTTGGCCGCGTTGGTGACGTTGGCCCCGATCAGCTTGCTGGCGACCATGTCGTCGGGGGTCTGGGCCACGAAGGTCGGGCGCAGGTTGTCGGCCATGGTGGCCGGCTGACCGGGGACCGGCGTCGCCGGCGCGCCGGCATTCGGGGCCGGGCTGGCATTCTGCGCCGCGGCGGTTGCGAGGCCGGCCAGCAGAAGGGCCGAGGCGAGGAACGGAGTGCGCATCGGGTCAGGACTTTCGGACAGGGATCGCAAACGAAGGTGGCGCCGCCTTAAGCCTTTGGCGCAGCGTAAGTTCCGCCGATTTTCATCGCGTCCTGCCGATTGCGTGCCCCTTTGCCGGCTCCGCGTCCCGGGACTCGGCGGTCGGCGGCATCACCGTCGCGAGCGTCGCGTTCATGCGTGCCGAGAGCCACGCTACGAAGCGGGTCGCCCGCTCGTCCCGGTCGATCGGATGGGCCGAGAGGGCAACGTATTGCGTGCCGTCCGGCCAGAATCCGCAGGGGCCGCACAGGCGCCCGGCCGCCAGATCGCGCCCGACCATGTGGATCGAGGCCAGGGCGACGCCCTGCCCGGCCAGAGCCGCCTCGATCGCCAGGTAGAAATGCTCGTAGGTCATGTCCGCGGTGCAGGCGATCGCCGGACGGTTCAGGCGCGTCCAGGCCGCCCAGGCATCGGGCCGGCTGCGGGTATGGAGGGCCGGCAGGTGGAACCGGCCCGGATCGGCCTCGAATCTCGGCAGGGCCTCCGGGCTGCAGACCGGTCCCATCGCCTCGTCGCAGATCACCCGGGCATGCAGCGTGCCGTCGATCGCGAAGTCGTTCCGGCGGATGGCGAGATCGACATGGTCCCGCCGGAAATCGATGCGCCCCCCGGCCGCCAGCACCCGCACCTCGATCCCGGTGTCCTGCAGGAACGCGCCGAGGCTCGGGATCAGGAATTTCAGGCACAGGGTCGGCTCGCAGGACACGACCAGCGGTTGCCGGGGCTCCCCGGCGCGGAAGTCGGCGAGCGCATCCTCCAGATCGCCGAAGATGCCCCGCAGCCGGGCGGCCAGCGCGCGTCCCCGCTCCGTCAGGAACACGCCCCGGTTTCTGCGGATGAACAGCGCCGCGCCGAGATCCGCCTCGAGGTTCTTGATCTGCTTGCTGACGGCGCCGTGGGTGACGTGAAGCTCCTCCGCGGCCCGGGTCAGGCTCCCGTGGCGGGCGGCCGATTCGAACACCCGCAATGCGCCGAGTTGCGGCAGGCGCGCGCGCATGGGGTCCGGGGCATCCATGCGGTGAGTTTTCCTCACGCTTCCCGGTGAGAGCAACTCGATTTTCTCAATCCGGCGCCCGTGCTTCCATGAGCCGACCGCAGCGACCGCAGGACATGCGGTCCCGGTCCGGCAACCGCGAGACTCCAGCCATCCGCGTCGGCGACGATGCGCGGCCGGGCCCGCGATCCTTGAGGAGTCCGCGATGGAGCAGGCCGCTCTGATCGTCCCCGTCGTCTGGCTGGCCGTGCTGAGCCCCGGCGCCGATTTCGCCATGGTGTCGCGCAACAGCTGCCTGTACGGCCGTCAGGCGGGCCTCGCGGTCAGCACCGGGATCGCGATCGCGTGCTGGTTTCACGTCGCCTACGCGATCCTCGGGATCGCCCTGATCGAGCGCACGCTCCCCCACGCCTTCGGCATCATCAGGATCCTGGGCGCCGCCTATCTGATCTACATGGGCGCCTCGATGGTCCTGCGCCGCCGGGCGGCCGAGCCGGATGCCGCCGGGCGTCCCGCCGCTTTCACCGCGCGCGGCGTCGTCACCGGCTTGCTCACGAACGGGCTCAATCCGAAGACCTCCATCTTCGTGATCAGCATCTACAGCCAGGCGCTGGGCGCGGACGCGCCGTTTCGGCAGCAGATCGCCTGGGGCCTGTTCATCTCGCTGTCCCACCTGGCGTGGTTCGCCCTGGTCTCGTCGTACCTCTCGAAGCCGGGCGTCCGCGCCTTCGTCCTGCGCCGCCAGATCCTGTTCAACCGGGCGATCGGCGTCGTCCTCACGCTGTTCGGGACGATGCTTCTGTACGTCAACCAGCCGGGCGGCATGCTGTAGCCTGGGCCGGGAGCGCGCCGCTTTGACGGCGGGGCGCCGGCCGATCACAAGCCTGGCCCCATGCTGCGCCTCGCCCTCTACCAACCCGACATCCCCCAGAACACCGGCACGATGCTGCGGATGGCCGCCTGCCTCGGGCTGGCGGTCGAGATCGTCGAGCCCGCGGGCTTCGACGTCTCGGACCGGCACCTGCGCCGCGCGGGCCTCGATTACCTTGACCACGTGGCGATCACCCGGCACCGCTCGTTTTCGGCCTTCGAGGCCTGGCGGGCCGAGGCCGGCCTGCGGCTCGTGCTGGCCACCACGGCAGGCGCCCGGCCCCACACGGAGTTCGCGTTCCGCCCGGACGATTGCGTCATGGTCGGGCGTGAATCGGCCGGCGTGCCTGACGCCGTCCACGCGGCCGCCGATGCGCGGGTAGTGGTGCCGATCCGGGCGGGCCTGCGCTCGCTCAACGTCGCGGTCGCGGCCGCGATGATCGCCGGCGAGGCCCTGCGGCAGACCGCCGGGTTCGAACCGGATCGCGCCCCGTCGGCTTGATAGGGGCGGGTCGTCGGTAGCACCCGCGCCGCCAGCCCGGGAGACGCGCCGCATGACCGAACCCGCACCCTACAGGCCCTCCCGGCGCCACGCCGATCTGGGCCCGGCCTTCTCCGATCCCGTGGCGGCCGCGCGCTTCCCCGCGACGATCCTGCGCTACCGCAACCAGGCCTGGGCCGCGCGCGTCGGCCTCGCCGGCCTCTCGGAGGCGGACTGGATCGGCCATTTCGGCCGGTTCGAGCCGCTGCCCGGCAGCTTCGAGACGCCGCTGGCGCTGCGCTACCACGGCCACCAGTTCCGCTCGTACAATCCCGAGCTCGGCGACGGACGCGGCTTCCTGTTCGCGCAAGTGCACGACCTCAAGGACGGACGGCTGCTCGATCTCGGCACCAAGGGCAGCGGCACCACGCCCTGGTCCCGCGGCGCCGACGGGCGGCTCACCCTCAAGGGCGGCGTGCGCGAGGTTCTGGCGACCGCGCTGCTGGAAGCGCAGGGTGTCTATACCTCGAAGAGCTTCAGCCTGATCGAGACCGGCGAGGATCTCGTGCGCGGCGACGAGCCCTCCCCGGCCCGGTCCAGCGTGCTGGTGCGGCTCTCCCACGGGCATATCCGGATCGGCAGCTTCCAGCGCTTCCGGGCGCTGGGCGAGCCCGACAACATCGCCCGGCTGCTCGACCACACCCTCGCGACCCACCGGCCCGAGCTCTGGCGCGACAGCCTGGAGGATCGGGGCGTCGCCTTTCTGGGGGACGTGGTCGCCCGGGTCGCCCGGCTCGGCGCGCAATGGGCGGCGGCGGGCTTCGTCCACGGGGTGCTCAACACCGACAACATCAACGTCACCGGCGAGAGCTTCGATTACGGCCCCTGGCGGTTCCTGCCGCATTACGACCCGGACTTCACCGCCGCCTATTTCGACGAGACCGGCCTCTTCAGCTTCGGCCGCCAGCCGGAGGCGCTGTTCTGGAACCTCGCCCGGCTGGCCGACTGCCTCCTGACGCTGGCCCCGCAGACGCGGCTCGAGGGCGCCCTGTCGGGCTTCGGCCCCGCCCTGCAGGAGGCCTTCGCGAAGGCCCTGTTCGGCCGGCTGGGCTTGGCGGAGGCGTCGCGGCCCGAGACCGACCGGCTGGTCTCGGCGGTCTGGCGGTTCCTGGCCGAGACCCGCGCGCCGTTCGAGCGGTTCTTCTTCGACTGGTACGGCGGCCCAGCGAGCGCGGAGCGTGCTGAGGCCGGCCCGAGCGCCGGCCATTACCGGTCGGAGGCCTTCGCGCCGGTGCGGGCGGCGCTCGACGCGCTGGCCCCGGCCCCGGGCGCGCGGCCCGACCACCCCTATTTCGCGGGCGCGCCCTGCACGATGCTGATCGAGGAGGTCGAGGCGCTCTGGGCACCGATCGCGGAGGCCGACGATTGGTCGCTGTTCACCGCCAAGCTCGCCGCGGTGGCGCAGATGGCCGAGGCCTGCGGCACGTCGCCCGCGGCAGCAGCCTGAGCCTCCTCTTCCGCCAGCCGTCGGCGCTCCTCGGCGTAGCCCCCCGCGATGGCCATATCGACGAGGCGGCGGGTCAGCCGGAAGGCCAGCCAGAACAGGACGAGGCAGACGGCAGTCGCGGCGGCAGCCTTGAGCGGGTCCACGGGACTCCTCGAACAATCTCCCCTATGTCGGGGGCGCCCCTCTTAGAGCCGCCCTTGACCGCGTTGCAATTGGACTTGGCTCCAAGGTCGTCTCCGATTGCGGGTCCAGCCCCGCGCCAACGCCGAACCGGGGCTGGTCCGGCGGCGGGCGTTCTCGAACTCAGGCAGGTGCCGTTGCGCGAGACCTTCCACATCGAAGTCCTCGGTCCCGAAGCGGACGAGGTCCAGACGCGGATCTCCGTGCGCGTCGGCAGCCTGGAGACCGCCCAGGAGCGGGCCCTGCGCCTGTTCGCCCGTGCCCGCGTCCCCCAGCGCTCCGGCGAGCCGGCCCAGGCCGTGCGGGTGATCGACGGCGCCGGCCGCGAGGTGTTCTTTCGCAGCCGCTTCGACTCGGCCGATTGAACCGGCCGATGCGCGCCGCCCTGATCCTGCCCGGGCTCGTCCTGCTCACCGGCGTGCTGTTCCTGCGCAGCTACACCCTGGCGCCGGCCCCCGACCGGCGCGGCGGCACGACGCTGCAGCTGACTTGGCCGAACCGCCCGGTCTTCGGCAGCCCGCGGGCCGACTGCCTCGGAACGCCGGCGGACGAGCCGGTCATCCCCTGCCTGATCGCCTCGGTCAATCGGGCTCGGGGTGAGGGCATGGCGCTGATCCAGCTGCCGTTCTGCGCGCCCTGCTACGCCCTGTCCGAGCGGATCGCGCGCATCGGCCGCGACGAGGCGGCAGCGCAGGCCCGACTCACGCAGATCGCCCGCTTCGGCTGGTGAGGCGCGCTCGGGCGACGCGCTCACGGGCGCGCTCCAGGCTTCGCGCCAGCGGGAACAGCGGGTCGCGCCCGGCCTCGACCAAGAGGTGGGCGATCGGGCGCCGCTCCGTCCAGAAGGTCGAGCCGAGGGCGAAATCCGGTGGGGCGCAGGAGTCGATCCGGTCTATCCCCGCCCCGGCCAGCACCGCCTCGGTCAGGCGGTGGACGAGCTGCACCCCGGGGGCGGCCTCCGGGTCGGCCTCGTCGTGGGCGATCTTGAGTACCCAGGCCTCGGGGCCGGTGAGCGGCAGGATCGCGGAAGCGAGGATCCGGTCGTCCCGGCGCAGCCGGGCGACGCGCACACGCCCCTCGGCCCCGAGATCGGCCAGGGCGGCGCGCAGGAACGCGACCTCGTCGGGCCGCTGCCCCAGGCCGGTGCCGGCCCGGCCCTTCCAGCCCGCCGCCTCCAGGGCGACGTGGTCGTCCAGGGCGCGGTCGAGCACCGCGGGGGCGTGCAGGATCTCGAGCGCGACGGGGCCCGCGGCCTCCAGCCGCTGCCGAGCGAGGCGCAGCTTGCGCCGGCGCTTGCCGGAGAGGTGGTCGAGATACGTCGCCCGCGCCGGCATCGACCGGCCGGTGACGTCGAGCAGACCGCGTTCATGCGGCCAGTAGGCCGCCTGCCGCATCCCGCACGCGGCCAGCAGGTCGACGAGCGGACCATCCGCGGGCGCGTTCGGCAGGAACAGCCGCGGCGGCAGGCCGAGCGCCCGCGGCGCGGCGAGCAGTCCCGCGAGGCCGGCCTCCGGGTCGGCGGCGTCGAACAGCGGGGCGCCGAAGGGGCCATAGCCGTGGGTCCAGCCCATCAGCACCGGAAGCGGCACGCCCCAGCGGCGCCACGACACCCGGAACGGCCAGGCGGCCAGGAACCGCGCGCCCGGCGCCTCGGGCGGACGGTCGGCGACGATCAGGAGACGGATACCGGCGCCGAAGGATTTTCGGGCCGCCAGCGCGTAGCCGGCCTCGTAGAACGGGTTGCGGATCCGCGCCTGCGCGCCGAGCGCCCGCCAGGCCGGGATCCAGGCGGCGGCGGGATCGAGGGGTCGAACCGCGGCGACGAGGCCGCCGGGAAGCGTCGCAGTGACCGGCATGGCGCGCCCGTCAGGCCGCGAGCCGGTGGCGGATCGCGCCGGCAAAGCCGAGCACGTCGAAGTGCCAGGCGGTCGCCCCCGCCCCGACGACCAGCAGGACCAGCCGCAGGGCCTGACCCGGCGGCATCAGCCCCCCCGGGACCAGGCCGATCCCGGCGATGACCGCGCCGCAAACCAGGGCGGCGCCCGCAATCCCCGCCATGTCGGCGAGCGGCAGCGGCATCGTGGTGCCGGCTCGGTAGGCGCCGAGCACCAGCACCAGGCAGGCCGCCGCCTGCCCGCCCGCGAAGGCGAGCGCCGCCCCGGAAGCCCCGAATCTCGGGATCAGCAGCAGGGACAGGATTGCCACCACCGCCAGAGTGGCGAAGGCCGCCGCCGCCTCGAGCTGGCTGGTGCGGGTGAAGTAGATCACCTGCCCGAAATAATAGGCCCGGAACATCATCAGGATGCTGGCCAGGATCAGGACCGGGGCGAGCGCTCGCGCCTCCGCCCGGTAATCCGGCCCGAGCAGCACCGCGACCACGAGGTCGTCGAAGCACAGGAAGAACACCGCCCCGAAGGCGGCGATCAGGGTCATGGCCCGGGCGGCGTCGCTCAGAACCCCGGAGGCGGCCGCGATGCCGCCGATCCGTGCTTCGCGCTTGGCGATGGAGATCAGCGACAAAGCGATCGCCTCACCGAACACGATGAAGCTCTGCTTCAGGAAGTCGGCCAGCGCCCCGTAGGCGCCGAGCCCCGCGGGCCCCACCGTCTTGGCGATGATCAGCCGGTCAAGGCTCTGGGCGAGGGCCGCCGTCCCGAACGAGAGGACCAGCGGCCAGCCATAGGCGAAGAGGCGCAGCGCCTCGGCCCGGCTGCCGCGGCCGGGCATCATCGGGGCGATGGTGATCGCGGCCGGCAGCGCCGCCAGGGCGTTCGCGGCGGCCACCGCAAAAGCGAGATGCAGCGGATCGGTGGACAGGTGCAGCGCCAGGCTGCCCAAGCCGAGGATCAGCACGGCCCGGCTCATCACCGAGGCCGCCACCGCCCCGGCCTTGAGGCGCGTGCGGGCGATCTCCGTGGCCCCCTCGAACAGGGTCGTGCCGAAGGCGAGCGCCAGGATCGCCGCCGCCATAGGGGCGGGGACCAGCCCAAGCCCGGCCGCGAACGCGCTGCCTAGGCCGGCGAGCAGCAGCGTGCCGCCCAGGATCCGCACCACGGTGCCGACCTGCGCCGGCTCGCGGGCCTCGTCGTAGAGGGCGAAGAACGCGAATTTCGGCCACTGGCAGGTCGCCCCGTAGAGCACCAGCGCCCAGGACAGGACGTATAGGTAGGTGCCGTAGTTCTCCACCGGCGCGAGCCGGGTGAACACCGCCACGGAGGCCATGTTCAGGGCGGCGGCGAAGCCGCGCGAGCCGACATAGATCAGGCTGTGCCGGGCAATCATGTCCTACGCATCACGCGTCATAAGGGTCGCCGGTCCGGCGATAACCCTTATAGGGCGCAAGCGTTAGAGCATCGTTCCGGACACCTGAACGATACTTTAAGACGACGTTGCTTCGAACCAGCACGCCGGCAGGCGCTGCCTCGCCGGCCCGCTCACCGGCGGATCAGCGACCGCCCGGTCATCTCGGCGGGCTGGTCGAGGCCCATCAGGTCGAGGAGAGTCGGCGCGACATCGGCCAGGCGGCCGTCGGAGAGCGTCACGCCGTCGACGCCGACGAGCGTCACCGGCACCGGGTTGAGCGTGTGAGCGGTATGCGGCTCGCCGGTCTCCGGGTCGCGCATCATCTCGCAATTGCCGTGGTCGGCGGTGACGAGCAGGGCCCCACCGCTCGCCGTGATCGCGTCGACCACCCGGCCGAGGCAGGTATCGACCGTCTCCACCGCCTTCACGGCCGCGGCGAGGCTGCCGGTATGGCCGACCATGTCGGGATTGGCGAAGTTCAGGAGGATCATGTCGTAGCGGCCGGAGCCGATCGCCTCCACGGCCCGGTCGGTTAGCTCCGCGGCCGACATCTCCGGCTGCAGGTCGTAGGTCGCGACCTTCGGCGACGGAATCAGGATCGCGTCCTGGCCCTCGAACGGCGCCTCGCGGCCGCCGTTCATGAAGTAGGTGACGTGGGGGTATTTCTCGGTCTCGGCCATGCGCAGCTGGGTGCGCCCGGCCCGGGAGACGGTCTCGCCGAGGCCGTTCGGCAGGTCGAGCGGGCCGAACAGGGTGTCGGCGAAGGCGTCGATCTCGACGCTGTACTGGACGATCCCGAGGGCGGCGGCGAACCGGACCGTCCGGGTGCGCGCGAAACCCGTGAAGGCCGGGTCGAGCAGGGCTTCGAGGATCTGCCGGGTCCGGTCGGCGCGGAAGTTGAAGCTCAGCACGCCGTCGCCGTCGTTCATGCCGGCATAGTCGCCGATGATGGCGGGCCGCAGGAACTCGTCGGACAGGCCGTCCGCATAGGAGGCGGCGATCGCCTCCGCGGCGCTCGCGAACGGGGCGCCGCGCGCGGCGATCACCGCGTCGTAGGCGAGCGTCACCCGCTCCCAGCGCCGGTCTCGGTCCATGGCGTAGTAGCGGCCGCACAGGGTGGCGATGCGCGCGCCCTCGGGGAGCGCGGCCTCCACGGTCTCGAAGCAGGCAGCGGCGGAACGGGGCGGCATGTCGCGCCCGTCCGTGAAGGCGTGGAGGCGGACCGGCACGCCGGCCTCGACCAGAACCCGGGCCAGCGCCACCGCATGGTCCTGGTGGGCATGGACGCCCCCGGGCGAGAGCAGGCCGACGAGATGGCAGGTGCCGCCGCTCGCGCGCAGCGCGTCGATGAACCGGACGAGCGCCGGGTTGGTGGCGAGCGAGCCGTCCGCGACGGCGGCGTCGATCCGCGGCAGGTCCTGCATGACCACCCGGCCGGCGCCGATATTCAGATGCCCGACCTCGGAATTGCCCATCTGCCCCTCGGGCAGGCCGACATCCGTCCCGTAGGTCTGCAGGCGCGCCCGGGGACGCTCCCGCATCAGGGCGTCGAAGACGGGGGTGCGCGCCTGAAGCACGGCATTGTCGGCGACCGCGTCCCGGAGTCCCCAACCGTCGAGGATCACGAGCATTACGGGGCGCGGGGTCCTGTCGGGCACGGTCACAACACTCCAAAGCCGGTCACGGCACATTGCGGCTTCCGGGCTCCATGAGGTCCGGAAAGATGCGCGTGTCGATAATCGGCTTGGCCGCGCGCGACTACAGCCCTGGATAGGATTCGGCGACGGATACGGGACGGCGTCCGGCTTCTGACACCGGATTCGCGCGGCCCGCTCGCGGAAGCCCCGTCAATTGACGCTCGCCGGGTCCGATCCGGGCGGGACGCCGAGCAGGGGCGGCTTCCGGCGTAGCGCAGTCCGCAGCAGCGTGCGGCGATAACCCCGATGCGACAGGAACCCGGCGGCCCAGGCCAGGTGCATCGCGATCGCCGCCGGCCCGCTCATGACCAGCATCGGCTCCCGCGCCTTGAGCGCCAGCGCGAGGCCGCTCAACCCGCAGCCGCCCGCGTAGACCGCCAGCAGGATCAGCAGCGCCGGCGCGACCGTAACGAGGGCCAGGGCGGCGACGCCGTAAAGCAGGACCAGGGGCGGGAGCATCTGGCGCAACCGCGGCAGGCTGGCATGCTTCTCCAGGGTCCGGGCGCAGCCGCGGCCGTACAGGAAGTATTGCCGCGTCAGGCTGAACAGGGTCGCGCGGGGGAAATAGGTCACGGCGAGATCGGCCGCGAGATAGATCCTGCCGCCGGCGGCGCATAGCCGGCGGTCGAGCTCGGCATCCTCGTTGTGGGAGAAGCTCTCGTCGTAGCCGCCGACCCGCAGGAACTCGCGCCGGTCGAAGATGGCGTGGTGGCCGTGGGAGACGTAGCCCGAGATCCCGCCCAGGCGATGCGCCGAGCCGCCATTGCCGAGCCGGCTGTTCTGCGCCGCCGCGATGGCCCGCTGCAGGGGCGTCACCCCGATCGTCCGCAGCGGCACGACCACCGAGACCGCCTCGCGCAGGCGGATGGTCTGCACGAGGTCCCGCACCCAGTGCTCGGGATAGGCGGCGTGGCAATCGGCGCGCACGAGATAGGTGGAGCGGGAATCCGCGAGCCGCGCTGCCAGGTTGAGGCCCGAGGCCTGGATGCGCCGGGCGTTGTGGATCAGCTGGATCCGCGGGTCCTCGGCGCTCAGCGCCCGGACGATCGCGCAGGTCTCGTCGCTGCTGCCGCCATCCATCACCAGCAACTCGCAGGGGAGCGTGCCGGACGCCGGCATCACCGAGCGGATCGCCTCGGCGATGTGACGGGCCTCGTTCAAGGCTGGCATGGCGATCGTCACGAGCGGAATGCCGGCGCCGTCCGAACCATCGTCCGAAGCATCGTTCATGGCGGTTCTCCTGAGACCGGGGCCCGATCTTTCGCCGGACCCGCGGTGGCCCCGTTCCGGAGGCAGCGCCCAACCTCGGCCAAGGCGGCTCGCACGCCCGACGCGATGGCCCGGGCCGGCCGAGCCGGTCTCGACAGAGGCGCCGTCCCACGCCTGAGGTCTTTTCTGTCGTCATAAGCAGCCAATACGGTGGTTAACCACAACCACCTCTTCAGTCGGCAACCTCGATACGACGAAAGGTGTAATTCGTCCCGGCCGACCGCGATGATAGCTCGGCTCAGTGGGATCGCCGCCCCGGCAGCCGAGCGCCGCGCGGATCCCGCAAGCACCGATCGCCGTGCGGGATCGCCTGGAATGATGGACTCTTTGGACGCGCTCGCGCTCGATGCGCCGAAACACGGGCTTGTCGGGCCGACATCAGAATCGGCCGCGATGCCGGTCACCGAGATCCTTCCGGATGACCGGCTCGTGGCGTTCGATGCCGGAAGTGTCTGGCGCTACCGCGGGTTGCTGTGGGTCCTGATCCTGCGCGACCTAAAGGTGCTCTATCGCCAGACCGCCCTGGGCGCCTGCTGGGCCATCGCCCAGCCGCTGTTCACGGTGGCGATCTTCACCGTCATCTTCGGCCACTTCGCCAAGATCCCCACCGACGGGGCGCCCTACGCGCTGTTTGCCGGAAGCGCCATCATCCTGTGGACCTACTTCGCCGAGTCGGTGCGTCGGAGCGCCACCGGCCTCGTCACCGAGGCCGAGCTCATCCGCAAGATCTACTTCCCGCGCCTGGTGATCCCGCTCGCCACCGTGGTGTCGCCGATGGTCGACTTCGCCATCGCGCTCGTGGTGCTGCTGGCGCTGATGCTCTGGTACGGGGTGGTGCCGGGCTGGCACATCGTCTTCGCGATCCCGACGCTCGCGGTCACGGCGATGCTGGCGCTCGGGGTGAGCCTCTGGCTCGGGCCGGTCAACGTCCGGTTCCGGGACGTCAAGCACACCCTGCCGTTCCTCATCCAGATCTGGATGTACGCCTCGCCCATCGTCTACGCGGCGAGCATCGTCCCGGACTCGGTGCGCTGGGTCTACGCGCTGAACCCCATGGTCGGGCTGATCGAGGCGTTCCGGTTCGCAATCCTCGGCGGAACCGCCCCCGACCTGTTCGCGCTCGCCGTCTCGGTCACGGCCGCATCCGTGCTGCTGTTCACCGGACTGATCTTCTTTCAGCGCATGGAGCGCTCCTTCGCGGATATAATCTGATGTCGATGGCGATCAGCGTACAGGATATCGGCAAGCAATACTGGCGCGCCCCGCGGGCCACGCACGAGAACTCCCTGCGCGAGGCGCTCATCGCGGGCGCGCGGGGCTTGGTGACGCGCCGGTCCGCGGCGCGCCCGTCCAAGGAGGGCTTCTGGGCCCTCAAGGATGTCAGCTTCGGCATCAAGCACGGCGAGAATGTCGGCATCATCGGGATGAACGGGGCTGGGAAGAGCACCCTGCTCAAGCTGATCTCGCGGATCGCCGCGCCGACCACCGGCAGCATCAAGCTGGTCGGCCGGGTCGGGGCCCTGCTCGAAGTCGGCACCGGCTTCCACCGGGAGCTCACCGGCCGCGAGAACATCTTCCTCTACGGCTCGATCCTGGGCATGCACCGCCAGGAGATCGCCGAGAAGTTCGACGCGATCGTCGAGTTCTCGGAGATCGGCGACTTCATCGACATGCCGGTGAAGCGCTATTCCAGCGGCATGTATGTCCGGCTGGCCTTCTCGGTCGCCGCGCATCTGGAGCCCGACATCCTGCTCCTCGACGAGGTCCTGGCGGTCGGCGACTACACCTTCCAGAAGAAGTGCATCGATTTCGCCCGGCGCCTGCAGACCAAGGGCTCGACGATCCTGCTCGTCTCGCACAACATGTTCAGCGTGAAGACCATGTGCGAGCGGGTCATCTACATCAAGAACGGCCGCGTCGCCTTCGACGGCCCCACCGACGAGGGCCTGCACCACTACGAGCGGGACAGCTACCTAGCCGACGCGCCGTGGTTCAAACCGGAGGGCGGCCACCATCCGGTGGAGATCCGCGAGGTGACGGTCGCCGACGAATCCGGGGCGCCGAAGACCTTGTTCCGGCACGGCGAGCGGATGCGGATCACGGTGCGCTACACCGCCTCGGAGCCGATCGCCGACCCGCATGTCCTGTTCTCGGTCACCCGGTCGGACGAGCTGCTCTGCTGCAACTTCAGCACGATGACGGACCGCGCCAAGCTGCAGACCCTGTCCGGGGAAGGCACGATCGAGCTGCTGACGCCGCCGCTGACCTTGAACGCCGACACCTACACGGTCTCGGTGGTGGTCCGGCAGCGGGGTTTCGAGCGCCTGCTCGCCGCGCGAATCGGCGCCCGCTTCCACATCGAGCACCCGGTCTTCGCCCCCGACGTGTTCGGCGTCTTCCACATGCCCGGCACCTGGACGGCGGATCCCGCTCCGCATCGCTGAAGCCCGGAGAGCACGATGGCCACGATTGCGTCAGGGCACCACCACGACGGGGCACGGGGCGCCGACGATGAGACCGCCCGGCGGGCCGGGCGGATCCGGGCGAACTTCTCGGCCTTCGATGCCCGCGTGCGGGAGGCGGAAAGGCGCGCGGCGTCCGGCGACCTGGAAGGGGCCGCCGTCGAGGCCGCCATCGCGGCGACGGTGGCGGCCCATCGCCATTGCGGCGTGTTCGCGAGCCCGCGCCTGGAGCGCGTCACTGCCGAGATCGGCCGGCGGCTGGAGCCGCGAGCCGACCATGGGCCGGCCCCGGAGCCGGTCCCGTTCTGCCGCGTCCTCCACGTCTGCACGCAGCTCGCCCCGGTGGGCGGCCTGACGAAGATGCTGGCCCTCTGGATCGGCGCCGATGCCAACCGGACCAACGGGCTCGCCCTGACCCAGCACCGCGGGCCGGTCGATGCCCGCATCACCGGGGCTGTGCGGGCGAGCGGCGGCACGATCCACCACCTGAACCACCGGCAGGGCGGCAAGCTCGCCTGGGCGCGGGAGTTGCGCCGGGTCGCGCGCGACTACGACGTCGTCGTCCTCCACATCCATTGCGAGGATGTGGTCCCGCTGATCGCGTTTGCGGATCCGGCGAAGCATCCGCCGGTGCTGCTGCTCAACCATGCCGATCACCTGTTCTGGATCGGGGCGCGGATCAGCCACGCGGTGATCAACCTGCGCGAGGCCGCCCGCCGGCTGGCGAACACGCGGCGCGGCATCGACCCGGCCCGGAACCTCCTGCTCCCGACCCTGATCACCCTACCCGAACGTCAGCGCACCCGGGCCGCCGCCAAGCGTGCCCTCGGCATCCCGGAGGAGAACACCCTCCTGGTCTCAGTGGCGCGCGGCGCGAAGTACCGCAATGTCGGGCCCATCACCTACGCGGACCGCCATGTCGCCCTGCTGGCCGCGCACCCGAATGCCCGCCTGATCGTGGTCGGCGCCGGCGAGCGGGCCGACTGGGCTCCGGCGCAGGCGGCCACAGGCGGGCGCATCACCGCCTATGCGGAGCAGGCGGATCCGCGGGTGTTCTTCGAGGCGGCGGACATCTACGTGGATTCCTACCCGTTCGTGTCCTCGACCTCGATGCTCGAAGCCGCAGCCTACGGGCTGCCGCTGGTGACGCGTTTCGAGGCGCCCGAGGCGGCCGAGATCGTGGCGATCAATCATCCGGGGCTCGACGCCACGGCACGGGTCGCCCGCGACCAAGCTGAATACGAGGCCCACCTGACCGCGCTGATCACCGACGCGGAGGCCCGCCGGGCCGCGGGATCCGGGATCAGCGCCGCCATCGCGCGCCTCTACGCGCCCGCGAGCTGGCTCGCCGGGCTCGACGCGGTCTACGCCCAAGCCCGGGCGCTGCCCCGGCTCGCGCCGGATGCCGGGCCGGTGATTGCCGAGGCGCCCCATCTCGGCGAGCCGGACCTGCGCCACCAGGACATGTTCGGCTCGGATTTCCCGGTCTCGGGCATGACCAAGAACTACATCGGCATGCTGCCCCTCCGGCAGCGCGTCGCCTCCTGGGCGGCCCTGCGCCGGGCCGGCGATCTGTCCGGGCCCTGGGAGCGGGTGCGCCTGCTGCTGCCGGAATGGCTGGTGCGCAACGTCAAGGACCGGCCGGGGCTCCTGCGGGCCGGTTGATCGGGCGGGACCATCGCATTCCGCAAGCCGAGACCCGAGAAGCCCTACGGTTTCTCGGGTCTCGGCGTCTGTCCGGTATTCAGGCTTCGGCGTCCCGGCGGGTCTCAAGCCGCCGGCGATGGCCCCGCCCGCGAGGCGGAGCGCGACAGGCGAGCCCCTTCAGCGCGTTCCCGGCTCGGCCGCGGCGAGCGGCCGGCCTGCCTGAACGACGGCCAGCAGGGCTTCGCGCAGATGCGTCGGCCGAACCGTGTCCTTGATCGCCCGGTGCGGCATCAGCCGGAAGGCGGACAAGAGCGCGCCCGCGGCGGCGCGCCGGTCGCCGCGGGCCGCATGGGCCTGGGCACCATCTAGGAAGGCGTCGTAATAGCCCTGCACGGTCGCGAAATAGAGGCGCAGGGCCGCGAGGCGCGAGACGCCGAGCGCCGGCGCGTGCCGGCGGAAGACCAGCCGGGTGAAGTGGATCCGGCGGGCGATCAGGCTGTCGAAGGTCCCGGGCGGCCGCTGCCGGAAATGCACGCAGGGCACGGCGACGAAGCCGGCCCGGTGCCGGCGGACCGCACGGATCTGCCAATCCCAATCCTGGTCGCCGAGCAGCGCCTCGTCGAACAGGCCGACGCTGTCGACCAGGCTCCGGCGCACCACCGTCGCGCCCACCTGCGGGAAGTAGCCGCTCAGCATCCGGCGCAGCAGCGCCCCGCCGTCCGCCGGGAGTTCCGCCGGCCAGGGACCGTAGACCGGCTCCAGATCCTGGGAGGTGGTGACGACCTGCCCGAAGACGATTCCGAGATCCGGCTCCGCTTCGAGACGGCGGAGGTGGGGGCGGATATGGCCCGGCTGCCAGACGTCGTCGTCGTCGAGGAACGCCACGTAGGGCGCGCTGGCCCGCAAAAGGGCGGCGTTGCGAGCAGCCCCCGCGCCGGGACGCGCGACGGCCACGTGGAGCGCGCCAAATTCCGCGGTGGCCTCGGCGCCCGGCCCCGGCCGGCCGTTGTCGCCCACGATGATCTCGAAGGCGAGATCGGGCCCCTCCAGGGCGCGGATGCTCGCCAGGGCCTCGCGCAGCAGGGAAGCCCGATTGCAGGTGGGCACCACCACGGAGACCGTGGGGCGGGGCGCGGGCCGGATCATGTCCACTCCTCCCAGGCATCGTAGGCCCCCTTCAGGAGGGCGCCGAAGACGAGATCGTTGTCGAAATGCGTGACGAAGCTGCGCCCGATGGTCCCGAGCGGCCGCGTCTCCACGGCCTGCGCGTAGATGATCCGGTAGCCGGCGTACTGCGCGGCGCGGGCGGCGTCGGGCGTCCAGTTCGCCGACTGCCCCAGCGGGATCGCGAAGCTCTCCGGTCGGAGGCCCAGCCGGGCCGCGATCGACCGGCGCGAGCCTTCCAGCTCCTCGGCCGCCCGCTCGGGGCTGATCCGCCCGAAATCCGGATGCGTGACGGAGTGGCTGCCGATCTCGGCGCCGGCCGAGGCCAGCGCCTCGACCTCGCGCCAGCTCAGGACCCCGCCCGGGCCGCTCCCGGGCCGGTCGAGCCAACCGGAGACGACGAACAGCGTCCAGGGGATCGCGTGGTCGCGCAGGATCGGCTCCGCCGCCTCGAGCACGCTGCGCCAGCCATCGTCGAAGGTGATCGCGAGATCCCAGGCCTCGCCGTTGCCCTCCGCGATGGTGGCGGCCGGCACGAAGCGGTAGCCGAGGCGCAGGGCCAGCTCGATCTGGTGCCGGAAGCGCCCGGGGGTGACGTCGTTGACCCCGCATTCGGGCTGCCCGACCGAGTGGTAACAGAGGACGCGCCCGCCCGGCCTCTCGCGGCGCGTCCCGGCGACCGCCAGGGTCGCGCGCTCGCAGGCCATCCGGGCGGCCGCGACCCGCGGACGGGTGAGCCCCACGGTGCGGGCGAGGCTCTTGACCGGCCCGGGGATCATCGCAGGGCGGCGCGCAGGCCGGAAACGACCTGGTCCTGCAGCGCGTCGTCCATGCCGGCATAGAGCGGCAGGAGGATCGCGTGGTCGCGCGCCCGCTCCGATTCCGGCAAGGCGAAGCGCCGGGGCGCCTCGGCGTAGGGCGGCTCCAGATGGGCGCACATGATGCCCCGGCGGGTGGCGATGCCCTGGTCGAGCATCGCCTGCATGACCGCCCCCTGGTCGGCCGCCTCCGGCAGGCGGACGCAGAAGCTCTGCCAGTTGCTGCGCGACCCCATCGGCTCGGGGGGCGGCGTCACCTCGGGCAGGTCGGCGAGCCGCGCCCGGTAGCCGTCGGCGAGAGCGCGCCGCCGGGCGATCAGGCCGGGCAGCCGGGTCAGCTGCGCGCGGCCGATGGCGGCCTGCACGTCGGTCATCCGATAATTGTAGCCGGCGACGGTGTACTCCTCGGCGACCACCCGGGCGCTGCCGTGGCGCGCCACGTCGGACACGCTCATCCCGTGCTGGCGCCACAGCCTGAACTTGCGGTCCCATTCGGGATTGGCCGTGGTGATCATGCCGCCGTCGCCGGTGGTCAGGACCTTGCGCGGGTGGAACGAGAAGCAGGCGACATCGCCCGCCGGCCCGCCGATCGGTCGCCAGACATCGCCCTGGAGCCATTCGGAGCCGATGGCGCAGGCCGCGTCCTCGATCACCGGGATGCCGGAGCGGCGCCCGATCGCCACGATGGCTTCGAGGTCGCAGGGCATGCCCATCTGGTGGACGCAGACGATCGCCTTCGTCCGCTCGGTGAGGGCCGCGGCGGCGGCCTCCGGGGCCATGTTGAAGGTCGCCGGCTCGATGTCGACGAAGATCGGCGTCGCCCCGCACTGGGCGATGGCGTTGGCGGTGGCGATGAAGCTGTGGCTCACCGTCACCACCTCGTCGCCGGGCCCGACCCCGGCGGCCAGCAGCGCGAGATGCAGCGCCGTGGTGCAATTCGAGACCGCGCAGGCATGGGGGGCGCCGACGATCGCGGCGAACTCCGTCTCGAAGGCCGCGACCTGCGGCCCCTGGGTCAGCCAGCCGGAGCGGACCACGGCGGCGGCGGCCTCCGCCTCCGGCTCGCCGACATCGGGTTTCGCGATCGGGATCATGCCAGCGCCCGCCTCAGGTGATCCGAGCCGGCCTCGTCGCTCCACCAAGCCACCAGGTCGGCGAGGCCCTCGGCCGCTCCGATCTCGGCCTTGAAGCCGATCAGCTCCCGGGCCAGGCTGGTGTCGCACAGGCGCCGGGGCACCGGGTTCACGGCGCGCTCGGCCTCGTGGACGAGCGGGGTGCCGTCCCGGCCCATGATCCGGGTGAGATGGCCGGCGAGATCGACGAGCGAGGTCTCCACGCCGGTGCCGACATTGAGCACCACGTCGGTGGCCGGGGCGGTCGCCGACAGGATGTTGGCCCGGGCGATGTCGCGGACATGGACGAGGTCCATGGTCTGCAGCCCGTCACCGAACACGATCGGGGACTGGCCCTCGGCCAGACGCTGCATCCAGCGCACCATCACCTCGGTGTAGCGGCCGGTCAGGTCCATGCGCGGCCCGTAGGCGTTGAAGTAGCGCAGGGCGACGTAGTCCAGCCCGTACATGTCGTTGAACGCGCGCAGCAGGCCCTCGCCGAACGACTTGGCGGTCCCGTAGAGGGTGCGGTTGTCGTAAGGGTGGTGCTTCTCGGTGGTCGGGAAGCTCTCGGCCATGCCGTAGACCGAGGCCGAGGAGGCCATCACCACCTTGGCGACGCCGGCCTCGACGCAGCGCTCGAGCAGGTCGAAGGTCGCGGTCGCCATCACCTCGAAGGCCTGGCGCGGCTCGGCGGCGCATTGCGTGATCCGCAGGGCCGCCTGGTGGAACACCACGTCGGTGCCCTTGACCAGGGTGTCCATCAGGGCCCGGTCGCGGATGTCGCCCTGGACCAGCCGGACTCGGCCCGAGCCGAGGGCGTCCTTCAGGTTCTCGGGGCGCCCGCGGACCATGTTGTCGATGGCCACGATCTCGTCGCAGCCGGCCTCGACCAGCAGGTCGATGATGTGGGAGCCGATGAAGCCGGATCCGCCGGTGACGAGGATCCGGGTCCCGCGCAGGTCGCCGCCGAAGCGACTTCCCTTGGTAACCTCACGCAGCTTGGGCATCGGCGACCTCGCAGTAGCTCGCGACGGCCCGACAGACGCTGTCGATCTGGCTGGTCGTCAGTTCCGGGAACATCGGCAGGGACAGGGTCCGGGCGGCCAGCCGCTCGGTGACCGGCAGGCGACCGGTCCCGTCGTCGAGATGGCGGTAGGCGGGCTGCCTGTGGACCGGGACGGGGTAGTGGATGCCGGTGGCGACCCCGGCCTCGGCCAGGTGCTGGCGCAGGCCCTCGCGGTCGGGGGTGCTGACCGCGTAGACGTGGAAGGCGTGGTCGCGTCCGGCCGGACCGGGCAGGTCGAGCCCGAGGTCCGCGAGCTGTTCGCCGTACGCGGCCGCCACCGCCTGCCGGGCCCGGGTCCAGCCCTCCAGGTAGGGGAGCTTGGTGCCGAGGACCGCCCCCTGGACCCCGTCCATGCGCAGGTTGAAGCCGTGCCGGACGTGGTTGTACTTGCCCTGCTGGCCCCAGTCGCGCAGGCACCGCGCGGCTTCCGCGAGGTCGTCCCGATCGGTGACGATGGCACCGCCCTCGCCGTAGGCGCCGAGATTCTTGCCGGGGTAGAAGCTGAAGCAGCCGATATCCCCGATGGAGCCGGCCTTCCTGCCGCCCCGCTCGGCGAGATGCGCCTGGGCGGCGTCCTCCACGAGGGCGAGGCCGTGGCGCCGGGCGATGGCGGCGAGCGCGTCGAGATCCGCCATCCGCCCGTGCAGGTGCACCGGCAGGATCGCCTTGGTGCGGGGCGTGATCGCCGCCTCGACCAGGGCCGGATCCATGGTCCAGTTCACCGGGTCGATGTCGACGAGCACGGGGGTCGCGCCGGCGTAGAGCACGGCCGCGACGGTGGCCACGAAGGTCGCCGAGACCGTGATCACCTCGTCGCCTGGGCCGATATCCAGGGCGAGCAGCGCGAGATGGAGCGCCGCGGTGCCGCTGCTGACGGCCACCGCGTGCCTGGCGCCGCAGGCCTTGGCGAAGGCCGCCTCGAAGGCGGTGACCGCCGGTCCGAGGACGAAGTCGCCGCTGCGCAGGACGTCGAGCACGGCGGTCTCGACGGCGCCGCCGACGGCCGCGTATTGCGCCTTGAGGTCGAGAAACGGGATCACGAGGCCCTCGCAAGTGGCATGAGGTCGATCGGATGGCCGTTCTGGCGCAGGGAGCGCATCGCGGCCTCGAGCAGTTCGACCACGCGCAAGCCGCTATGGCCGTCGGTCTTCGGCGCCTTGCCGGTGGCGATGCAGTCGACGAAGTGTTCGATCTCGACGACGAGCGCCTCGCGGAAGGACAGGTGCGGCGACCACATGTCCCCGGTCCGGTACGAGACCATCAGCTCGGTGATGTCCCCGGAGCCGTCGCCGACGGTGACGCCGCGGTCGTAGACCTTGACCTTCTCGATCGGGTCCAAGTCGTTGTAGACGATCATCTTCTTGCTGCCGCCGATCAGCGTCTGACGGACCTTCACGGGGGCCAGCCAATTGACGTTGATCTGTGCGACGACGCCGCGCGGGTAGAAGATCGTCAGGTGGGCCATGTTTTCGGGGCGGCCGCTGAAATGGCCGGTGCCGCTCGCCGAGATCGCCACCGGGGCGAGGTCCAGCACGTGGTCGAGGATCGCGAGATCATGGACCGCGAGGTCCCAGATCACGTTCACGTCGCGCTGGAACAGGCCGAGATTCACCCGGATCGAGTCGTAGTAGAAGACTTCGCCCAGCGCGCCGTCGGTGATCAGTTCGTTGATCTTCTCGACCGCCCCCGTGTAGACGAAGGTGTGATCGACCATGAGGGTCAGGTTGCGCTTGGCCGCCTCCTCGATCAGCAGCCGCGCCTCGAAGGCCGAGGACGTGATCGGCTTCTCGATGAAGACGTGCTTGCCGGCCCGGAGCGCGTTGATCGCGATCTCGAAATGCGAGCTCACCGGGGTCGCCACCATGACGGCATCGATCTCCGGATCGGCGATCAGGTCGCGCCAATCCTGGTGGAGCTGGGCAGCGGGATAGCGCTTGCCCGCCCGGGCGAGCGCCGCGGCCGACTGGTCGGCGATGGCGGCGAGCCGGCACTGCTCCGTCTCCGACGTGCAGCGGGCCAGGTTCGGCCCCCAATAGCCGTAGCCGACGATTCCGATGGCGATCATGTGCGTGGGTCCCCTCAAGCGATCTGCAGAGACTTCGCCGCCGAGGAGCGGCGGGAGCGGGCGCGTTTCTGGCGCGTGTCGCCGATGACCCGGGCGGGGCATCCGGCCACGATGGCGTAGGGCGGGACGTCGCGGGTCACGACCGCGCCGGCGCCGATCAGGGCGCCCTCCCCGATGGTGATGCCGGCCACGATGGTGGCGTTGGAGCCGATCGCGGCGCGGTCGCCGACCAGGGTCTCAACGAGTTCCCAATCGCCGTCGCGCTTCAGGGTGCCGTCCGGGTTGGTCGCCTCGGGGTAGCGCTCGTTGGTGAAGACCACGCCGTGGCCGACGAACACCTCCGCGCCGATGGAGACGCCTTCGCAGATGAAGCTGTGCGAGGAGATCTTGCAGCGCGGGCCGATGGTGCTGCCCCGCTGGATCTCGACGAACGGGCCGATGCGCGATCCGGCCTTTATTTCGCACCCATAAATATTCACGAGGTCCGGGTAGAAGATACCCACATCCTGCCCAATATCGGCATCGGTTATCGGCATCCAAGCGGCTCCTTCTGCCGAACTTCTGTGCGGCAAAACTGCGCGGAGCCGTGGACGATCCGGAACCCAGGCTTTCGATACTGGTCCTCCCCCGAAAGGTGCACCGTCTCGGCCCGGGGCGGCGGGGGCCCGGGAGGCTTACCTCGAAAGGCGCAGGCGCCGGCGCCGGACGGCGCGGCCGGCCTCCTTTTGGACGAGTCCCGGGGAACGGGGCCGCCGCGCATCATGCCGGCCGAGCTGCGAGCGAGCAGGAAGGCACGACGCGTGAAGACCTGGTCCCCGTCCGATCTCTTCGAAGAAAAGGCCCCCCGGGGCGGTGCTTCGCTGCGCAGAGTCTTCGCGGCGAGCGCGGCGCTGCTGCTGGCCTTCGCCGGATCGCCGGCACGGGCCGAATACCGGATCTCGGCCGGCGACACCCTGGAGGTGACGGCGCTCAGCATTCCCGGATTCAAGCAGGAGGCGACGGTCGGGATCGACGGCACCGTGATGGTGCCGCTGCTCGGCGAGGTGCCGGCGGTCGGGCTGACCGTGGCCGAGCTGCGCAAGGCGCTGCAGAAGGCCCTGCCGGCCAAGGCGGTGCGGCAGCGCAATGCCGACGGGCGCGAATCGATCGCCGTGATCGAGCCCGACGAGATCGGGGTGCGGATCGCGAAGTATCGGCCGGTCTACCTGAGCGGCGACGTGACCAAGCAGGGCGAGCACCCGTTCCATCCGGGCATGACCGTCCGGCAGGCGGTGGCGCTGGCGGGGGGCTACAACCTCCTGCGCTTCCGGATGGAGAACCCGGTCGTCGAGAGCGCCAATCTGCGCGCCGAGTACGACGCGGTCTGGGCGAGCATCGCGCGGGAGAGCGCCAATGTCTGGCGGCTCAAGGCGATCATCGCGGGGGCGCGCCCCGACAAGGCGGCGGCCGGTGCGGAGGCATCCCTCAACGTGCCGCCGTCGCGAGCAAGTGTCGCGCAGAAGCTCGCCGAGCAGCAGCTGCGCGTGCAGATGTCCGACGTCTCCAAGGAGAAGGAGCACCTGCAGCGCGCGCTGACCCGCTCCCAGAACCAGCTGGCCAGCCTGACCGAGCAGCAGGCCAAGGAGAAGGAGGGCGTCACCGCCGACGCCGACGAGTACGACGCGGTGCGCGCCCTGTTCCAGCGCGGCGCCGTGGTCACGACCCGCCTGACCGACGCCCGCCGGGCGGTGCTGCTGTCCTCCACCCGGGCGCTGCAGACCACGGTCCAGGTGGCGCAGCTGGAGCGGGACAAGGGCGAGCTGACCCGCAGGCTCGAGCGGGTCGACGACCAGCAGGCCATGGAGGCCATGGAGAAGCTGCAGGTCTCGGAAGACAACCTGGCGGCCCTGCGCTCGCGCCTCAGCAGCATCAACGACAAGCTGGTCTATACCGGCGCCCTGCGGACCCAGCTCCTGTCCGGCAGCCGGACGCGGGCATCGATCGCCGTGTTCCACCCCGGCAAGGCCGGCTCCGGCAAGAGCGGCCCGAACCTGACCGACGCGGCCGAGGACACGGAGCTGCAACCGGGCGACGTCGTGGAGGTCGTGCTCAAGCCGGATCCCGCCCTGCGGGGGATCGGCGACGGCACCGGCCAGAATTGACCCCCGAACCGACCTCGCCAGAACCGTGCGCCCGCCGCGTGAGGGAAGAGCCATGAACAAGCACTCGACCGCCGCGTCCTTCCTGCAGGCCGATTCCCTCGGCCCGGCGCGGTCGTGGCGGGAGGCGCCGCGAGGGTCCGATCCCGAGGGCCAGGTCGCGATCCTGACGATCGTGCGGCGGAACTGGCGGTCGATCCTTATGCTGAGCGGCATCGGGCTGATCGCGGCGATCGTCTACGTCGCCACCGCCCCGTCGATCTACACCGCCAAGGCGCGGGTCTACATCGAGAGCCGGTCGAGCCCGGTCACGGCCCGCGACACGCCCGGCGCCGCGACCCCCCTGGAGATCCCCGAGGTCGAGAGCCAGGTCGAGTATATCCGCTCGGAGAAGATCGCCCTGGCCGCCGTGCGCCGGCTCGGCCTGCCGCCGTCGCAGGACCTGGCGGTGCCGCCGCATCCGCTGGTGGCGAAGCTCCGCGAGGGGCTGGGCGCGGCCAAGCTGTTCGTCGGCCACCTCATCGGCCTCCATCCCGCCGCCAAGCCGATCAGCCCGGCGAGCCCCGAGGAGCGCCAGGCTGGCACCGTCCGCGAGAACCTGGAAGCCTCGCGCATCGGCGCGGCCTACGTCATCGAGGTCGGCTACAGCCTCGACAATCCCGCCGACGCCGCCGCCGTGGCGAATGCGGTGGCGGACGCCTACGTGGCCACGCAGCTCGAGAACCGGTCACAGATCTGGAAGGTCGCCGGCGAGTGGATCCTGCCGCGGCTGAAGGAGCTGCAGCAGCGCGCCAGCCAGGCCTCCCGGGAGGCCCAGACCTACAAGGCCGAGCACGCCATCATCGATCTCGGCAAGCGCGGCCTGGTCGGCGAGCAGCAGCTGGAGGAGCTGAACACCGCGGTCGCCTCTGCGCGGTCCAAGACCGTGGACGCCCGCGCCACCCGCGACCAGATCCACATGCTGCTGGCCTCCGACATCGCCGATCCCGGCATCACGGAGGCCTTCAAGGACACGGTGATCATCCAGCTGCGCAAGCAGTACGTCGATCTGGTGCAGCGCGCCGACGACCTGAAGCGCCGCCTCGGCCCCGACCACGACGCGGTGACGGCGATCCAGAAGGACGTGCTGGCGGCCAAGCAATCCCTGCGGGCCGAGCTGGAGCGCCTCGCCGCCTCACTGGACCGGGATTACGAGGTCGCCAAGGCTCGCGAGGACAGCATGTCGGCGTCCTTCGACGCGCTGATCTCGAAGACGCTGGTGACCAGCGAGGCCCGGGTGAAGGCCAAGGAGCTCGACCGGGCGGCCGAGACCTATGACCAGATCTACACGAACATGCTCAGCCGCTACATCGACGCGGTCAACCAGCAATCCTACCCGCAGCCCTCCGCGCACGTGATCACCCCGGCGAGCGTCCCGGAGCGCCCGAGCGCGCCGCGCGGCGGCCTAATCGTGATGCTCGGCCTGCTGGTCGGGGCCGGGCTCGGCGTCAGCGGCGCCTTCGCGCGGCACTGGTTCGACCGGACCATCCGGTCGCCCGGGCAGCTCACCGGCCAGGGGCTGCCCTGCCTCGCCGCCCTCCCCGAGCTGCGCCGCGAGCCCGGCTACCGGGCCGCCCTGGCGCTGGCGCAGACCCATGCCAGCGAGGCCCTGCGGCCGGCGAGCGTCGAGGCGTTCAAGGCGAGCGCCGTGCGGTTCATGCCGCAATCGGTCTTCGTCGAGCGCCTCCACAGCCTGAAGTCGCACCTGCTCGGCAACGACCGCCGTGGGCCGGTCTTCGCCATCGGGGTGACCTCGGTGGAGGCCGGAACCGGCAAGACCACCTTCGCGAGCAATTTCGGCCAGTTGCTGGCGCGGTCGCGCTCGGCCGCCGCCAGCCGGATCCTGCTGATCGACGCCGACGTGCGGCAGGCGACACTGTCGCGGCTCAACCAAGCGGCCGACCAGCGCGGGCTGCTCGACGTGCTCGCCGGCCGGTGCGGCACCGAGGAGGCGGTCCGCCTCCAGCTCGGGGATGTCCGCCTGCTCGCCTGCGGCAGCCTCCTGCCGGGCGACCCGCATTTCAGCGACCTGATGACTCCGGAGGGCATCGCCGGCCTGGTCCGGGACGAGCGCACCCATCTCGACCGCATCATCGTGGACCTGCCGCCGGCGGACGAGCTCCCGACCCTGCGGCCGCTCCTCGACATGCTCGACGGGGTCATCCTGGTGGCCGAGGCCGGCAAGACCGACATCGACGACGTGGTCGCCGCCGTCCACGACCTCGAATCCGCCGGGTGCACGGTGCTGGGCGTGGTGCTCAACAAGACCAACGCCACCCCGGCGGCCCGGCGCGGCACGATCGTGAACAGCCTGGTCCGCCGGACCGTCGCGCTCGAGCCCGCCAGCCCGAGCCGGCTCACCCGTTCCTGGCGCCGCCGGCCGAGCGCCGACGTCACCGACTCGGGAGCCTCCGCGTGACAGCGCTTGGCGGGTCGGATCGCCCGGGCGGACGGAAGACCCCGGCCGCCCGCACGCGATCCCCTCATCCCGGCCGGTCTCACATATCGGGCCGGGCAATACGCGCGCCGGACGAGGCACGGGTCCCCTCTCCCGTGCGGGAGAGGGTTGGGGTGAGGGACCAGGTTTCTCCGGAGAGGGCGCACCCGCCGCATCGCCATTCGAAGGGCAGCGGACCGACAGTCTCATACCCTCCCACGGTCAGGGGCCTTGTCGGGATGGCCGCCGCTTGGTGCAACACGCCATGATGCAGACCCATCCTGAAGCGGTGGCACTCGGCCGGGTCGCGTTCTTCGGCCATGACCGGATCGAGCCGACCATCCGGAAACGGGTCGGGGCCATCCGGGATACCGGCTGGTCGGTGGTCGAATACATGTTCGTGCGCGCCCGGGCCGGCCTCCCCGATCCCGCGGCCTCCGGCGACGTGGTCCCCCTCGGGCAGACCGTGGACCGGCATTACGGCAAGCGGCTGCCGCTGCTCGCGCTGGGGATCGCCCGGGCGCTCACGCGCTGGCGTGACCTGCGCGCGGCCGACGTGGTCTATGTCCGCAACCTCGACATGGCGCTGGTGGCCTGGGCCTCGGCGCGGCTCGCGGGCAGCCGCGCGCCGCTGGTCTACGAGGTGCTCGACATCCAGCGGCTGATGGTGCGTCCCGACCGGACCGGGCGGATCGCCCGGGCGGTCGAGCGCTGGATCCTGGGCCGCAGCGCGCTGCTCGTCGTCAGCTCACCGGACTTCGTGACCCGCTACTTCGCGCCGGTCCAGGGCTTTGCCGGCCCCTGGCACCTGCTTGAGAACAAGGTGATGGCCCACCGCCTCGCCGCGGTGGCGCACCGGCTGGAGCGCGGTCGGGTCGCGGGGCCACCCTGGGTGATCGGCTGGTTCGGCACCCTGCGCTGCCGCCGGAGCCTGACCATCCTGGCGGCGGTGGCGCAGGCGCTGGGCAATTCGGTGCGGATCGTCATCGCGGGCCGGCTCTCGGAGGAGGATATCGACCCGCAGGATTTCGCCGCGACCCTGGCCCGGCATCCGAACATGACGTTCCGCGGCCCCTACGCCAATCCGGGCGAGCTGCCCGACATCTACCGCGGCGTCCATTTCAGCTGGGCGGTCGATTACCTGGATGACGGCCTGAATTCGGACTGGCTGCTGCCGAACCGCCTCTACGAGGGCGGGTTGTGCGGGGCGCTGACGCTCGCCCGCGCCGACACCGCCACCGGCCGCTACGCCGAGGCCGAGGCGCTCGGCTGGGCGTTCCCGGAGCCGCTGGAAGCGTCTGTGATCGCGTTCCTGCGCAACCTCGACGCGGAGACCTACGCCCGGATGCAGGCCGGCCTCCTCGCCTGCGAGACCACCCGGTTCGTCGACACCCACGGCATGCGGGATCTGCTGGCGCGGGTCGCCTGACCGGACTTCGTGACGCGCGGGAGCCCAGGCCCTTCCTGGGCTCGGAGAGTGCCATGTCGCGCTGGGCAGATCGCGAAGGGCCCCCTTCCTGTGCGGGTGGGCGGATTCACCCATCGCCGACGGCGTAAGGCGCGGGTCCCCTCTCCCGTGCGGGAGAGGGGGCCTGCCGCGTCTTTCACAGAGCGACATGTAAACTGCATAGCCCACACAGCGACCTGCGCCTCCCTCGGTCCTGCGCGGTTCCCGGAGGCCGGACAGGCGAGGCGCGCGCTGGGCTCCAGCCCGATTCGCCGCCGATTCGCCCCCGAAGGTCCGGGGAGGGCTCCGCCGCGCGGATTTCCACCCTCGCGCAGTACCCGGACTACCGATACGCCACGAAGTCTGTTTTTTAAGTGGCAATGCGCCGATACCGTCCTGTATCGGAATATTCCACCGCGGATATGCAAAACAGCCCCGCTAAAACCGATTCCGGCGACTGAATTCGCGCCATGAAACGGCGCAGCACTCCAGCGAAAACACCGGGGCCGCCGCATCGATAATATCGGCCCAAAAAGTCTCCGCTCGATTACAGAGATACGAGTCGTCGGCGCCAGTGGACAGTGAGGCGCGCCGAAAGACTTGAGAAATGGATAGCAAGATCTGGCGGCGCCGCCGCGTCCGATTGGACGATCCCCTACGTACGTAGTTTGTGACTGTTTTGATTTGCGTAGAAATTTAATCAAACGAGCGCAGATAGGGTATTTACAGCCGATTTTACGAAAGTTAGCATTATATCCGCGGTCATCGAGAGCCACTTATAGGGCACCCAATAGACCGCTATCCGCCAGTGTCACGCCGACGGCGATTTCATTGGGTCCCCACGCCCTCGTCTGACAATGGGCTTCCTGCGAAAGGAGGTAACTTCTTATGGCCAGTCTTGGTACTCGAGACGAGCGCGTCATCGTCGAGCGAAACACTCTCCAGAGCCGTGGCGGCTTCCCGGGGGTGCAGGGCGGTGACGGTCCGGCCGTCATCGAGCAGCGGGAGCCGATCCTGGTCCGCGCGAACCGCATCGTGATCATCGATCGGCGGCAGCTCGTCGGTCGATGCCTGGCCGCCTCCCTGCGGGAGGCCGACAAGGACACCGTGTTCGAGGTCTTCCCGGACATCGAATGCTGGAAGCGCCAGACGCCGTTCGCGGCCGCCCACGTGGTCGTGCTGTGCCGGCCGGACAGCAACCTCTCGGAGACCGAGTGGGTCGAGATCAGCCGGGAGCTGGCGCTGCTGCAGGGCGAGGCGGGCGCCCCGCCGGTGGCGGTCATCTCGGACGGGGAGAACCTCGACCAGATCGTGCGGACGATCAAGCTCGGGGTGAAGGGCTATATCCCGACCACGACCTCGGTCGACATCGCCCTGCAGGCGCTCCAGCTCGTCCAGGCCGGCGGCGTCTACATCCCGGCGGAATGCCTCTTCCCGCTGCTCGCCAGCATCAAGGTCGAGGCGCCGGTCGAGACCGGCGAGGACGAGATCTTCTCCCCGCGCCAGCTCTGCGTCGCCCGGGCGTTGCGCAAGGGCACGCCGAACAAGATCATCGCCTACGAGCTGAACATGTGCGAGAGCACGGTGAAGGTCCACGTCCGCAACATCATGAAGAAGTTGAAGGCGAAGAACCGCACCGAAGTCGCCTACCTGACCAACAAGTACTTCCTGCGCGAGGATTCGAGCCTCGCCACCGTGAAGGCCCCGGCGGCCTGATCCGCCTCGCCCCGGACCCGACACCACAGAGCCGTGCCCGATCCCCGCGATCCGGCACGGCTCTGTGTCGTTGGCGGTCCGCCCCGATCCGGCGACTGGGGCGGCCGGCTCAGCCGGCGGCGACGAGGGGCCAACCCTGCGCGGCGGGGGCGGCCCGGGGCTCGGCGGGCTCCGCGGGGCGGCCGACGCTGGTATAGGCGAAGCCGTGCAGCCGGGCCTCCTCGGGCCGGTAGACGTTGCGCAGATCCACCAGGATCGGCGCCCGCATCGTGGCGCGCAACCGCGCCAGGTCGAGCGCCCGGAACGCGTTCCACTCGGTGACGATCACCAGGGCGTCGGCATCCGCCGCGCAGGCATAGGGATCCTGTGCGAAATCGACGCCCGGCAGGAGCGGCCGGGCCTGGTCCATCCCCTCGGGATCGTAGGCGCGGACCGTCGCGCCGGCATCCTGCAGGCCGGCGACGATCGCGAGGGAGGGCGCGTCGCGCATGTCGTCGGTGTTCGGCTTGAAGGTCAGCCCCAGCACCGCCACCGTCTTGCCCCGCACCCCGCCGCAGGCCTGGATCACCTTGCGGGCCATGCCGCGCTTCCTCTGATCATTGACCGCCACGACGGTCTCGACCAGCCGCAGGGGCGTGCCGACATCCTGGGCGGTCTTGACCAAAGCCAGCGTGTCCTTGGGGAAGCAGGAGCCGCCGTAGCCGGGACCCGCGTGCAGGAACTTGCCGCCGATCCGGTTGTCGAGCCCCATGCCCCGGGCGACCTGCTGGACATCGGCACCGACCTGCTCGCAGAGATCCGCCATCTCGTTGATGAAGGTGATCTTGGCGGCGAGGAACGCGTTGGCGGCGTATTTCGTCAGCTCGGCGGTGCGCCGCGAGGTGACCAGGATCGGCGCCTGGTTGAGGTAGAGCGGTCGGTAGACCTCGCGCATCACCGCCTCGGCCTGGGCATCCTCGGTGCCGACCACGATGCGGTCGGGGCGCTTGAAGTCCGCGATCGCCGCGCCCTCGCGCAGGAATTCGGGGTTCGACACCACGGCAAATTCGGCGTCCGGCCGGATCTCGCGGATGATGCGCTCGACCTCGTCGCCGGTCCCCACCGGAACCGTCGACTTGGTGACCACCACAGTGAAGCGGGTCAGCGCCCGGGCGATGCTGCGGGCCGCCTGGTAGACGAAGGACAGGTCGGCGAAGCCGTCGCCCCGGCGGGACGGGGTGCCGACCGCGATGAACACCGCATCCGCCTCGGCGACCGCCGCCTCCAGGTCGGCGACGAAGGACAGGCGGCCCTGGCGGACGTTCTCGGCCACCAGCGCGTCGAGTTCGGGCTCGTAGATCGGGATCGCCCCGGCCTTCAGCGCCTCGATCCGGTCGCGGTTGCTGTCGACGCACACGACCCTGTGGCCGAAATCGGCCAGGCACGCCCCGGAGACCAGCCCGACATAGCCCGACCCGACCATCGTGATGTTCATGCTTGCCTCGCCCCATCGCGAATGCCCGGAGATGGTTCGGTCTACGGCAGGGCCGCGGCGGCGGCACCTCAGGCGTTAGGCGTAGGGGCGGTCGGCGGGACGGGGTAGGCCGCCGGCGCGGTCCGGCCGGGCGGCCCGGATGCGCCGAGGACCGCTGGCGGCCCGGCAGAATACCTCGCTTGGCTTAGGGCGGGCGGATCCCGCACGGTCTGAAGCGCTCGCGCGCGACCGGCCAGCCTAAAAGCTAAGTCTTTTTCGCCCCTTTTAGGGCTGGATACGGGAGGCTTTAGGCGACCAGGATCCTCGGGCCGAACTCTCTCGGGGACTTTGGCCAGGGAGAGTCCATTTGGCCGCGCGCTTCTACTTCGAGCTAGCCAACGCCGAGATCACGCTTCACGATCCGACCGGCGTCGAGGCCGCCGACCTCGCCGAAGCCCTGCTCGAGGCGCGCAGCGTGATCGCCGAGATGGCCGACGAGATCGCCGAGGCGCCCACGGGGCTTCCCTGGACGCTGCTCGTGCGCGACGAGGCCGGATGGCTCGTCGGCCGACTGCCGGTCCGAAAATGACCGGCCGGGCGTTTACAGGTTGTTAACCCTTCGCCCGAAGGATCGGGGAAGGCTTCGATCGCGGGCAGCCATGGCCAGACCGATTTCCTCGTCCTCCCGGGATCTGCGCGCCGCCGCGCTGGCGGATGCAGCCGCCACCGACATGGCCGGCGCCGCCCAGGCCCTGGCCGCCGGCGATCCGGAGACCGCCGAGGCACTGCGCGCGATGGCCCGGCACAACCGGATCCTGGCGCTCAAGCTCCGGGCGCTGCAGGGCACGACGCCGGACCGGATCGGCCTGGCGCGGATCGCCTGAGTCCGCGCCGTCGCGAGGCTCGGGCGAGCGTCGCGACGGCGCGCCGCCACGCGCAGCGGATTTCCGTCCCGGGGCTGCGGCGGGCGGACCGTGATTCCCTCGCCTCGCATGGAAGGAACGGCCTCACAGCGTGCCGGGAGCGGTGCGGGCGTCCTCTCGCGAGCGGACCGGCGGATCCGCCCATCCCACCCCCGTCACGCCGCCCGCATGGTCGCCAGGAAGCGATCGACCTCGGCGGAGAGGCGCTCGGACTGATGGGACAGGCCGGTGGCCGCCGAGAGGACGTTGCCGGCCGCCGCGCCGGTCTGCTCGGACACGTCCGCGACCCCGACGATGTTGCCGGTCACCTCCTTCGTCCCGGCGGTCGCCTGGGCGATGTTGCACACGATCTCCTGCGTCGCCGCGCCCTGCTGCTCCACGGCGGCCGCGATCGAACTCGCCACGCCGTCGATCTCGCGGATCCGCTGGGTGATCGTGCCGATCGCGCCGACCGCCTCGCCGGTCACCCCCTGGATCCGGCCGATCTGCTGGCTGATCTCCTCGGTGGCCCTGGCAGTCTGGCCGGCCAGTTCCTTGACCTCGGCGGCCACCACGGCGAAGCCGCGGCCGGCCTCGCCGGCGCGGGCGGCCTCGATGGTCGCGTTGAGCGCCAGCAGGTTGGTCTGGGCCGCGATGGCCGAGATCATCTGCATGACGTCGCCGATCCGGCTGGCCGCCGCGCTCAGCTCGGCCACCAGGGCGGCGGTCTGGTCCGCCTCGCTCACCGCCTTCCGGGCCAGGTCGGTCGAGCCCTGCACCTGGCGGCCGATCTCCTGGATGGAGCTGCCGAGCTGCTCGGTGGCGGCCGCCACCGTGGTGACGTTGACCGCGGCCTCCTCGGCCGCCGTCGCCACCGCGCCGGACCGGCTGCCGGCCTCCTGGGCGATGTCCTTCATCACCCGGGCGGTGGCCTGCAGCTCGGTCGCCGAGGACGCGACCTGCTCGACGATGCCGGCGACCGCCTGCTCGAAGCTCTGGGCCAGGTCCAGCCGGGCGCGTCGGCGCCCGGCGGAGGCGGCGATGTCGGCGGCCCGCTTGCGCTCGGCCTCCTCGGCGGCGCTGCGGGCGACGCTCGCCTTGATGCCCTCGACCGCGCGCCCGACCGCGCCGATCTCGTCGCCGCGCTGCGCCTCCGCGATGGTGGCGTCGATCTCGCCCTTCGCCATCCGCTGCAGGACGGCGACGAGGCTGCTCAGCGGCCGCGTCACGCCGAACGCGATGATGACGATCGAGAGGCCTAGGGCGGCGATCAGGCCCGCCGCGGCCGAACCGATCAGCACCACCCGGGCCTGCCGGGCCCCGGCCTCGGTGGCGTTCTTGCCGTCGGCGAGCCGGGCATCGACCCGCGCCTCGTAGACCCGGGCCGTGTCGTCGAACCGCTTCGCGATCGGTTTGCTGGCGACCATGGCCAGCTGCGTCGCCGCGGCCCGATCGTCCTTCAGCGCGAGGGCGTTGGATTTGTCGAGGACGTCGTAATATTCGCGCGCGATCGTCCCGATCTCCACCAGCAGGTCCCGGACTTCCTTCTTCAAGGATCCCGCAGCGAGCGTCTGGATATTGTCGGCGGTGCGTTTCACCGCGTCCCGATAGGTCTTCTCCAACCCCGGAAGCTCGCTGGTCGGCTGACCGATGATGAGGTTGCGGTTCATCAGGCCCGCTGTCTGAAAGTCCTGGCGCACCTCGGCGAACGCTTCCAGCCGGGCAACATAATAATCCACCAGAACGTGATTACGCTCGGTAATGTCGCCCAGCATACTGAGGGTATAATAAATTGTTCCGACGCTGACGAGGGCCATGATCAGGATAGGAACGGACATCTTGTACGTAATTTTGCATCGATCCAAGATCCTCATCTTGATAAAAGCTCCATCTTTATGGTCACTCCGCTATAAGATCCCCTGGCAAACTTGATCAAGTGGCTTGACACAAAGATTTGTTCCGAATCAATATGTCGTTGACGTTGGAAATTGAATCGGTCAACAGGATCGTATTTGTCTACATCATGCGACCTGCGGATGAATTACTCGGCTAAAACCGGGATTTATAGACGAATCGTAGCAACCATGACGACCATCCGGAACGATAATGCCTGCTCTGCCGCCCGGCCGATCGCTGGGGGTAACGCGCGCACCGACGCGGCGTCGCGCGCATCGCGTTCGACGGCGGGCAGGTCGGCGACGGGGCGTTGCCGCGGCGTATCACCCGAATGTCCCGATCCGTCGGGCCGAAGCGCAGCGACGAGTCGCGATGCGCCCAGGCGCACCCACCGCAACCGAAGCAATATCCACCCCGGCGATGGGCGACAAACTCCCGGAAACTCAATTAAAAACGCCTCGAACTGTGCTTTTTATTGATTGTTCGCGACCAGACAGACTGGTAGATTTGCAACATAAAGCTTGACAGGGAATTCCCCGCCGTGCCCCCTACAGAGAGCGACGACAGCGACATGAGTGCCAGCCTGGCGCTCGATATGGTCGGCCGCGCCTATCTCGCTTTGGCGCTCCTCTACGAGACGGCGCATCCGGGCGAGTTCGACGGAGTCCAGCAAAAGATCCGGGCATTCGTCGAGGACAATTTCCGTATCATCCAGGAGACCAGCGGCCGCGGAACGCTGGGTGCCGGCACGGTCGAGGGCGCAGCTCATCTTGTGAACAGCGTCCTCTCCGAGGTCGAGAACAAGATCGCCACCATGATCCGGCCGAGCCGATACATGCAGGGCTAGAGCGCGCACCGCCGAACACCCGGGTGTTGCAGTTGAGCCATGAGCCCGAGATAAATCTCGCGCCGCGCTTCGACCATGACAATTGTCCGGATAATGCGTGTCGACAGTGTTGATAAGGCATGTTAGGCCCCGATACGGGCGGAAACTAGCTTGTCGACGCGATGAAAAGCAGTGATGATTGCGACCAGGGCGCACGCAGTGCGGATGTTGCACTCGAGGTTTTGGCGCGCGCCTATCATGCTCTGGCAGTCGTCTATGAACTCTCGAGTCCCGGGGCCTACTTGGATCTTCATGGGCAGATGATGCCGTATCTGCTGGACAGCTTCCGGGATGCGCAGGCCTCGCAGGCCGACGATCCCCAGATCGCCGAATTATTCAGCGCCGCGCTGGAGCGGGTGCGCTGCGCGCTCGACGACGTCCGATGCGACGTCTCCGCAGTCCGGACGCGGGACAGCGAGCGCAATTACTGATGAATCCGGCCGGCAGCGCGCTCAGCGGACCGGCCGCAGGAGCGCCCCCGGCCCGAGCAGCAGGCGCGGCGCCGCCCCGTCCGACACGCGGCTCGGGACGAGCCGGGCGAGCTTGGCGTCCACGGTCGCGGACAGGATGTGCCGCCAAGCCCGGGGGGCGTGGAGCAATTCGCGCAACGCCGCCACGTAGCCGTGCGAGCGCCGACGGTCGAGGACGCGCCGGTGCTGCCATTTCCGCAGCGTGGCGTCGCGATGGGCCCGCAGCGCCCTGCGGGACGCCGGGACCAGGCCCGTCCGGGACAGCATCGCCTCGTCGAACGCAACGATCGCCGCGAGGTCGTCGGTCCGATGCTGGGCGCTCAGCGAATCCGCGCGCTCGATCGCCACGTAGCCGCAGGGCGCCGTCACGGCGAACACCGCACCTGCCGCCAGGGCCTCGACGTAGAGGGCGTAATCCTCGCCAAGCCGCAACCGCTCGTCGTAGCGCAGGCCGTGGCGCTGCAGGAACGAGCGGCGCATGATCGGCTTCAGGAAGCCGAACTCCCGCCGATGCTCCCGAAGGCGCCCGGTATTACCCGCCACGAAGGTCTCGAGCGACAGGAGCTGCGGCTGGCCGGGCCCGGTGACGAGGCCCGCGACTGCGCTGGCGGCGTTCCCTCGGACCAGGACGATGTCGTCGGCGATCAGGTCCCAGTTGCGGGGGGCGGACAGCAGCCGACCGAGGCGCCCGTCCAGGAAGTAATCGTCGGCATCGAGGATGCAGATCAGGCGCGCCGTCGCGACCGCCAGCGCCGCGTTGCGGGCGGCCGCCGGACCGGCATTGCGGGTCAGCCGCAGCAGCTTCAGCCGGCCCGAGCCGTCGCCGGCGGCCTCGGCGGCCGCGCTGGTCCGGTCCGCGGAGGCGTCGTCGACGACGATGACCTCGGCGACCTCGGGCTGGCGCAAGGCCGAGGCGACCGCATGCGCGATCGTGGCCTCGGCGTTGCGCGCCGCGATGATGACGCAGACATCCGCTCCGTCGCTCTGGGCCTGGACGCTTCGCACCGGACGACTCCGAACCTCTTCCGGCCGGCGGGGCCGGACGGCGATTCCGAAGGCTAGGCGGCGCGCCGAGGGGACGCGAGATCGTCCAAAAGGAGGGTTCCGGGGCCGCCGCCGCTCGTCCGAAAGATCGCGGCCGCTGCGGCCGGTTGCCCCGATACTCCCGCCGGATGTCCCGAACGCCCCCGGTGAGGATACGCGCATGACGAGACCGCTCCGCCCGATCCGCCGCGCCTGCCTGGCGACGGCCCTGCTGCTGCCGACGTTCCCGGTCGCGGCCGGAGACGAGCCTGTTCAGCCCGTCGGCGCCGCGCCGGCCTTCCGGGGCGGCGGCTCCTTCGTCGAGACCTTCACCAGCCTCGGCGACCGCCGCTGGTACGTATCCGACGGCTGGGTCAACGGCGACCACCAGCGCTGCACCTGGTCGCGCCAGCGCGTCCAGATCCCGGCCACCGGCGCGCTGAGCCTGACCCTGTCCGACAGCCCCTACAAGGACCGCGCCTTCAGCTGCGCCGAGATCCAGACCAAGGAGCGCTACGGCTACGGCACCTACGAGGTTCGGATGCGGGCGGGCGCGGCCTCGGGCCTGGTCTCGGCGTTCTTCACCTATAACGGTGCGGAGGACGGCGACCGCCGGACCAACGACGAGATCGACTTCGAATTCCTGGGCAAGGACACCACGGGCGTCCAGCTCAACTACTTCACCGGCGGCACCGGCCAGCACGAGACCATCGAGGCCCTCGGCTTCGACGCGTCGACCACCATGGCCGACTACGCCCTGGAATGGCTGCCCGACCGCCTCCGCTGGTCGGTCAACGGGCGGCTGCTGCGCGAGGTCCGGGCCGCGCCCGACCGGCCGATCCCGTCGCATCCCGGCAAGATCATGCTCAGCATCTGGATGGGCCAGGGCGACGACTTCGTCTCCTGGCTCGGGCCGGCGAGCTATCCGGGACGGCCGATCACCGCCACCTTCGAGCGCGTGGCCTTCACGAAGCTCGGCGATCCCTGCGGCTTCAAGGGCTCGATCGTCTGCCGGTAGGGCGGCCGGGATGCGGGATCCGCGGGCGGGCGCTCACCCGGGCGCCCGCCCGTCGCGCGCCGGGACCCGCGGGGCGTGGTGCCGCAGTCCGCTCGATCGGGGAACGCTAACGAAGTCTTAACCATATCTCCGGCAGGCTGAGGCCCGCGGTCACCACGGGGCCCTGTCGATGTCCGGATACAGCCTTCTCGTTGCGCTCTATGCCGTCGGTTTCGTGGAGTTCTGGCGCCTGTGCGTCCTGGCGCCCGCAGCCCACGACGAAGCCTGACGGGCGCGGCGCTCAGCGGCTGCCGCGCTGGCGCAGGACCGCCGGCACGGTGCGCAGCATGATCGCGAGATCCCGGCGCAGGCTCCAGCGGCCGGCATAATCCATGTCCAGCGCCACGCGCTCCGCATAGGTCGTGTCCGAGCGCCCCGAGACTTGCCACAGACCGGTCAGCCCCGGCGGGACCGAGAAGCAGGTTGCGAACGCCGTTCCGTAGCGGGCGACCTCAGCCTGCACGATCGGGCGCGGCCCGACCAGGCTCATTTCCCCGCGCAGGACGTTCCAGAGCTGGGGCAGCTCGTCGAGCGAGCTCTTGCGCAGGACCTGGCCGAGGGCCGTCACCCGGGGATCCCGGGTCAGCTTGTGCGTCGCCGTCCACTCGGCCCGGGCGTCCGGATGCGCCGCGAGATGTGCGGCCAGGACCGCGTCGCCGTCCGGAACCATCGACCGGAACTTCAGGCAGCCGAACGGACGCCCGTGCCGGCCGAGCCGCACGTGCCGGAAGATCGGCGCGTGGCCGTCGCTCGCCCAGATCAGCAGGGCGATGAGCAGCAGCAGCGGCAGCAGCAGACACAGGGCCGTCAGCGCGACCGTGGTATCGAGCCCCCGCTTCGTCGCCCAGCCGAGCCGCGGCCCGATTCGCGCCGGGGACGTGGCCGGCAATGTCTTGACCAACGCTTCGTTGATCGTCTCGACCATATGGTGCGGCGACGATGGGGGGATGGAGGTGGGGGTCCCAACCGGACGCAGCATAGCGGCGGCTCCTCACTCGGTGCGAGAGGTGGATGAGGCAGTGCAAGACAGGATCGACGCCCGGGTGCCCGTGCAGCCGGACAGGATACCGTCGGGACGGGGGAAATATTTGGCGCGCGAATGTCGTGATACGTTGGCACAGTTGCAAACATGCGGGATAAAGCGCCGCCGAGACCGCCGAATCACCAGTGAGGATAAGTAATTGCTGGTCCTACTGGTCTTCGCCGCTCTTATCGGGGGCGCGATCGGCTTCGCGGTGGGCCTGCTCCAGGGCTGGCTCGTCGCCGTGCTGGCGGCCCAGGCCGGGGCCGCGATCGCCGTGGGCCTGGTCGTCCTGCTCGGAATGCGCCGGTGAGTGCCGCGGGCGGGCCGCGCCCGGCGTCCGAGGATCGGGCAGCGACGCTCCGCGGCGGCCTGCGGCCGGGAGCGCCGCAAGATATCGCGTCGTCTGCCGACCGGCGTATGTGAGCGATGACCGATCACATCAGTGTTCCACCCGGAATCGGACGGGCCATCGCGATCATACCCCAGTTCGATATTGTTAAACAACCCTAAACACGACGGGTCAAACACCGAATACAGCAATGCGGCAGATGTTCGGGCCGCCACGCCTACGCCGATCGAGGTAGGCCGCCCGCGCGCCCGACCAGCCTACACAGCGGGACCGCACCGCACGAGGCGTGCATGGTCCCGTTCGAGCATCGTCGCGACAGGTGGTCACCGGCTTTCGGAAGACGACGAGGCGGTGTCCAAGATCGCCCGCATCGACCCGGATCCGGCGCCCGGGCCGATGCAGGAGAGCCCCGCATCCTCGGGTTCGACGGCCTGCGGGCCGTGGCCTTCCTGATGGTCTTCGTCAGCCATAAGGCGCCGAGCCCGCGAACCGAGGCGCTGGGCAGCGCCGGGGTGTGGCTGTTCTTCGTGTTGAGCGGATTCCTGATCGTCCGCATCCTCGCGGCGGCCCGCGCGCGCATCGAGTCCGGCACGGCGACGCCGCTCGACAGCCTGCGGGTGTTCTACCGCAACCGCTTCGCCCGCATCGTGCCGGTCTATTACGCGTTCCTGTTCGTGCTCTACGCGACCCCGTTGGGCAGCCCGCTGGATCTTGGCGATGCGGGGTTCAAGCGCGCAACCTGGCTGTATCTCACGAATCTCTATATCGAGCGGCACGGCTGGGGGACGGAACTCGGGCACCTCTGGAGCCTGGCGGTCGAGCAGCAATTCTACCTGCTGTTCGCCCCCGTCGCCCTGATCCTGCCGCGGCGCCATCACGGGGCGCTGTGCGGCGCGCTGATCGGCGCCAGCGTGCTGATGCACGTTGTCCTATGGTCGGCCGGGGACTGGCTCGTGAGCTTCGACGTCGACACCCTGGCCAATCTCGGGCTGATCGCCCTCGGGGGGCTGGCCGGCCTGCGGACCAAGCCCCTGGCGGCCTGGCTCGGGCGGGACGCCGCGCTCATCGCCGTGCTGGCCCTGTTCCTGGCCCTGCCGCTCCTGGCCGGGGAGACCGGCCTCTGGCTGGTCGTCGGGCGTCTGAGCGGGGTGCTCGCGGCGCTGCTGCTGCTGCAGATCGTCCAGTGCCCGGAGAGCCGTACCGTCGCCATCCTCGACAGCCCCTGGCTGCGCCGCATCGGCGTGATCAGCTACGCCGCCTACCTGTTCCATGTGCCCCTGCATGCGGAACCGGTGCTGGCGGCGCTCGGGCTGCCCTTGGCCGGTCCGCGCGCGGTCACCCTGGCCCTCGACCTGGCGCTGACCCTGCTCCTGGCGGAAGCCTCGTGGAGGCTCCTCGAATCCCCCGCCCGCCGGCTCCTGCGGGCACCGCGGCGGGCGGCGCGGGAGCCGGCGCTGGTCAATCCGCTGTAGCCGTCAGGGATTCAAAAGGTCTTCGACCTTTTGCGGGTGCCGAGCAGAGCCCTGCGGCCGGGCGAAGCCCGGGTCCAACGGGGCTCCGCCCCGATACCCCGCCGAAGGGCGCGCCCTCTGGAAACCCAGTCCCTTCCCTGAGATGACAGAGTGTAGGGCTGCGGCGGTCTGGCCGAGCTGCTTCCGCGCATCCAGGATCGGGCGTTCGAGCCCGTGCCACGAGGCAGCGGCGGCGAGGAGCGTCGGGCCGAGGGCCAGCAGGACCAGGACGGTCGCCGATTCGATTTGCGGGGCTAGGGAATACACTGCGTTGAGGATCGGGCAGTGATACAGATACAGGCCATATGAGTAATCGACCTTGTAGGGCCCAATCCGTCCGCCGAAATTCGTGACGCCGATCGCGACGGCGATGTAGGCCAGGCAGAGCCCCGACAGGGTGGTCTCGACGAGCGGCCACCGCTCCGGGCCGAGCCCGTGGACGAGGGCGATCCCCGCCAGCGCCGCCGCGAACAGCCGCCCGTCCAGGGGTACGGCGTCGCGCCAGACATAGAGCAGGGCTCCGCCCAGGAAGGCGGCGAACAGGATCGCACCCCGGCCGAGGAAGACGAGGCGGAACAGCCCGTTCTGCGCGAACAGGGGCAGCAGCCCGAGCCCTTCCAGCAGGGCAGGCGTGACCGCGACGGCGACGGCCAGCGCCAGGAGAAGCCGGGGCCGCCGCAGGAGCCCAAGGATGATCAGGCCCGCCATGAGGCCGTAGCAGGCGAGCTCGTAGGCGAGGGTCCAGAGGGCGGCGTTGACGATGCCGGGCTGCCCGTTCTGGTTGAAGACCCCGGGGAGCTGGGCGCGGAACAGGCCGATGCTGTTGGCGCCGTACTGCCACACCGCCGGCTGCGCGAAATAGGCCGCCGGGCCGTAGCTGGAGAACAGCGGCCCGAGGACGAGGGCGGTGACCAGGGTGACGGCGGTCAGCGCGGGCAGGATCCGCAGGGCCCGGTTGACCAAGAACGGCCCGACCGGGAGCCGGGACGCGCTTCCGGCCACCAGGAAGCCGCTGACGCCGAAGAACAGCGGCACGAGGCTGCCGGTCAGGGGCGTGAGCGTATTGGTCCAGAGCCGGCTGCCCACTGTAGCGCCGGCGTGGAACACCATGACCAGTAGGGCGAGCACGAGGCGCAGCGTGTCGAAGCCGCCGCCATAGCCGCCGCCGGCCGCGAGGGCGCCCCCGATCGTTCGCCCGCGACGGGCCATCTGATGACGCATGATCGGGCCTCGCACGGACACGCACCGGAACGTGGCGCCTGCAAGCCATGCCACCGCTTCGCCCGCGGCGAGAGACGATTGCGGCCGCGCAAAAGGAGGGATGCCGCAGCCGATCCTGCGCCCCGGGGATCGGCGCTATCTCCCTTGGCGGGAGCGGGCCTCCTCCGAAGGGCGTAGCGGGCCGGAGGATCGGCTGCGCCCGGGCTCCGATCGGGGCAACCACCGATAGCGCGACACGCCGGACCGCGCGCCTGAATAGAAAATACACTCCGGACGTGGCCGCATGACGTGTGGAGACGCCCAGCAACACCCAAGATCCTGCGGGCACAGCGACGGACAAATCAAAGTCTCATCTCAAGAGACATCTTTCCCTTGACTTGCCGAAGCTTCTCGGCCTCCATAGGTGCCAGCGAGGCACGGAGCCGCAAGCCGGCCCGTCCTGGATCATGATGGTCCTGAACGCGACTGTGACGCGGGATCCCCTCCCCGACGGCATCCCGACGTGTCGCGCCCAGTCGCAGCTGCGATGCCGGCAGCGCCGCGTTCGACCGCCGGCAGGATCGTGAGATCCGTCGATCTCGGACCGCGTCGGTCGAGATCGCAAGATCGCGCGGACTTCGAGACTTGCACGTCCCCGACTGCGCTGTGCGCGGCGATGGACCGGGAAAGTCTTCCAACGGCCGCCGGCATGTCTTTCACGACGCGATAGGCGCGGTTGGCGTGCCGAAGCGCAATGATTCGGAGGTGGAGCGATGAACCCCTTAGGGTCTGTGACGTCCAATCCATCCACCGCGCTGACGCTGATGCAGGTCGACACCTCCCTGAAGCCCCGTTCCGGCCGGGACGATGCGGAGACCGATCCGACCACGCTGGCAGCCACGACAGCCCTTCAGGTGCTCGATCCGCGCTCCGCTATGACCCTGTCAACAGAGACTGCCGATGCACTCTTGTCTCTGGTTCACAAGCATCCCCGTCGGAAGAGCACCATGGATGGCCCCGGCGGAATCATCGACGAGAGCGCTCTGCTCACAGATGAGGCTTTCGCAAAGACGCTAGAGAACACGCCCGCGCGCTACGCCGCCGCCATGAGGGGCCTGGGTGCGGCTCGCTGGGTCTGGCGCCCGGAGGTACATCCCACAGGCGTCAATTTCTTCGAAGCCATGTCTTTGGCCATCCCCCGCGATTTCGAAAAAACGAACTCCATGGCGCAGGCCATATTTATTGATAAATCCGCAAAAATACTAGATAAATCCGACATTCCAGGCGCAAAATTACTATCTGGGTATTATGATATGTACAATGATAAGAGCGATTACATTGGGACAGTCAGACGTACGGAGTGTGATCCGACCTATCTCGAATATTTTAAGAAAGCTAATCCCGGCCTGCTGATCGCGCCCGTCTACTTCGGCAACGATGCCGTTCTCGTCGTCTGGCCCGATACGTCCGATTGGGAGATCGCGCTTGCGTCTCTCCAGCATTTGAAGTTGCCTAACGCCTGATCGGCAACCGCGCCACCACGGCGCCGGTCGCGTCCCGCACCACGAGCGTCCAGGCGGTGCCGGGATCGTCGGCGCAGACCGCGTCGGCCATCTCCCGGATGACGCTGCGCGCCTCGGCCAGCGCCTCGGCCAGATCGGCGGCCTCCACGCCCTCAAGGTCGCGGATCGTCTCCCGGCCACTCTCAACATCGAAATAGAACCGGATGGGCACCGAGATCCCCCGCGATTGATGCCCTCGGAGGGCCGTCCGTTCCTGGCTGCGCGGCCCGGCTGCGCCCGACTGCAATCATCTGGAGATATAAAGTTTAACAAATATCAAAGCTAATTTCTCTGCACGCGTGGCAATAATGTCTGATTTTTGCTGGAATAGCACAATATAGGTATCGATCATTGCCCATTTGAACGGGGCAGCGCGGCGAAAGGCGGTAACGTACAGGTCCGGGAGCCGGCGCGAGGCCTGGGGACGTTTCGGCCGATGACCGAGACGCCGCCCTGCCCAGGCCCGGCCATCCCCCGCAGTGAGATGCCACGGCCGCCGCCCTACGCCCTTTGAGCGTCGTGCGCCGGGCCCGCTTCGCGGCATGCTCGGCCCGAACCGCCCGGGACGGGCTTTCCGGGGGCCGCGGGCAGGACAGCGATGGCGAATCAGATCGTGGCCGTTGCGCGGATGGCCCCCGTGGACGTCTCGTTCCTCATGGCCGCCCACAACGCCGCCCCCTGGATCGAGGCGGCGATCCGCTCGGCCCTCGACCAGACCGGCGTCACGGTCGAGATCCTGGTGGTGGACGACGGCTCGGTGGACGGGACCGCCTCCGTGCTGGCGCGGCTGGCGGCGGATGAGCCGCGCATCCGTCGGATCCTCCTCGACGCGGTGCGGGCCGGCGCGCCGCGCGGGCCGTCCGCCGCCCGGAACGCCGCCCTCGGGGCCGCCAGGGGCCGGTGGCTGGCAATTCTCGACGCGGACGACCTGATCGTCCCGGATCGGACCCGGACCCTGCTGGATCTGGCCGCCGCCGCCGATGCCGACGTGATCGCCGACAACCCGATCCCGTTCGCCGGCAGCTTCGACCCGGGCGGCGCCGGCATGCTGGAGCGCGGCCGTGAGCCTTACCTGTTCACGGTTGCGCTCGCGCAATACCTGTCCTGCAACCGGATGCTCACCCCCGGGGTGAAGCTCGGCTATCTCAAGCCGATGCTGCGGGCCGACCTCGTGCGCCGGCACGGCCTGCGCTACGCGGAGGAGGTCCGGATCGGCGAGGATTTCCTGTTCTGCGTGGCCGCCCTCGCGGCGGGCGCTCGCTTCGTCGTCAGTTCCTATGCCGGCTACGGCTATCGGCGGGGGGCGGCCTCGCTGTCCCACCGGCTGCGGCTCGCCGACATCCAGCGCCTCGACGCCGCCTTCGCGGCCTGGGCCGTGCAGGGCGCGCTCTCCGCCGAGATCCGGCAGGCCGCCTACGCTTATCGCGACAGCCTAGCCACCGCGCAGATCATCGCCCGGGTGATCGAGGCCGCGCAAGGCGGCCGGTGGCTCCGTGGCGCCGGGCTGGCGCTCGCCCGCCCCCGGGCCTGGCGGTTCCTGACCGGCTCGCTGATGGCGGCGGCCGGCAAGCGCTTCGGCAAACGCCTGCGCCCCGCCCTGCCGGGCACACTCCCGGTCGGACAGAGGTGAGCCCCATGCGCCTGTGCCTCTGCATCTGCACCTGCGAGCGCCCGGCGGGCCTCGCGCAGCTCCTCACGGCGATCGACCGGCAGAGGCTCGGCAGCCTCGCCGATGCCGCGCTGCGGATCCTCGTGGTCGACAACGGCCGCAGCGATGCCGCCATCCCGGTGGTGGAGGCCTACCGGGCCGAGGGCCGCTTCCCGATCACCTATGTGCGGGAGCCGGTCCGGGGCCTGGCGGCGGTGCGCAACCGCAGCCTCGATGCGGCCGCCACGCTCGGCGCCGATTGGATCGCCCTGATCGACGACGACGAGGTCCCGGATCCGGACTGGCTGCGCAGCCTGCTCGACACCGCCCGGCGGGCCGGGGTCGCGGCCTGCGTCGGCCCGGTCGTGCCGCTGTTCGAGCGGGTTCCCCCGGCCTGGGCGGTGGCCGGCGGCTTCTTCGCCAAGACCCTACCGGTCCGCGATGGGCTGGTGGCGGACGGCTACACGGCCAACGCGCTCCTGGACCTGCGAGTAGTGCGGGCGCTCGGCCTGTCCTTCGACATGCGCTTCAACACGCTGGGCGGCGAGGACACGTTCTTCTTCCGCGCCCTGCTGCTGGCCGGGCATAGGATCGCCTGGGCGCCCGACGCGATCGTGTACGACAGCATCCCGGCGCACCGGATGCGGGTCCGCTGGCTGCTGGCGCGCTGGTACCGCAGCGGCAGCGTCGAGGCCTATCTCGGCCGCCTCCGGCCTGAGACGGTGAGCGGACGGCTCACCAACGCCGCCCGGGGCCTGGCCCGCCTCGGCGGCGGCCTGGCGCGCCTCGCGATCGCCGGGCTGTCGCTCCGGCCCGCCACCCTGATCGGCGGCTTCTACACCCTATGCCGGGGCGCCGGGCTGCTCGCCGCGGTGCTCGGCCTGAGCTACCGGGAATACCACCCGTCCCGGCATCAGTAGGCGCGGGTCTCCGAAGAGCCCGGCCCTTGGCGGGGTCTTCGGAGACCTGAGGGCGCCGGGGCGCCTCCTCCGTCGTCAGTCGCCGCCCTCGTCGGGAATGTTCAGGAGGTTGCCGCAGGCCTTGCAGTGCACGGCGTCCGGCTCGTGGCGCATCAACCCGCAAGCGTCGCAGGGAAACCGCACCTTGTAGGGGCGGAACACCACCTGGGCGAGGCGGAAGAACAGCGTCACGCCGCAGATCATCACGAAGACCGAGAGCAGGCGGCCCATCGGTCCCGGCAGGGTGATGTCGCCGTAGCCCGTCGTCGTCAGCGATGTCACCGTGAAGTACAGGGCATCGACCGGCGTCTGGATCGCCGGATTGCTGCCGTGCTGCGTGGCGTAGACGATGCCCGTCATCGTGAACACGAACACCACGAGGTTGGTGGCGGCCAGGATCGCGTCCTCGTTGCGACGAAACACGGCGCTGTCCTGGCGCAGCCGCTCGAGCAGGTGGTAGGTGCGCAGCAGGCGCAGCGTCCGCAGGATGCGCAGGAAGCCGACGCCCTCGACGATCACCGGCGCGAGGAACGAGGCGACGGCCACGACGTCCGCCCAGGTGCTCAGGTGCCGGAACTCCCGCAGCGGGGCGCGGCTGATGCCGAGGCGGGCGGCGAAATCGAGCAGGACGCAGACGCCCAGCGCCACGTCGCAGGCGATGATCCAAGAGGTCAGCGGCAGGAACGAGGTGACGATCACGAACGCGACCGTCGCCACGTCGAAGACGAGCAGCCCGTAGCGGAAGCGATGGGCCCGCCGCGTGTCCCCTTCATACAATTCGCGAAGCGTCGTGGCCGCTCTCGTCATCGCTCGTCGGCTTGGGAGAAGGAAGGTCAGGCGTTCCGCATCGGCCCTTACCAGGCAACGGGGCCTTCGGCATCGCCCATCAGCCGGGACAGCAGCAGGAGGATCAGCATGCCGAGGAGCAGCACACCCGAGAGGGCCATCACGAGATCGGACAGGCGGCCCTCGATGGTGCCGGGACGACGCCTCGGGAATTGACGGCGCATCGTGTTTCACCTGGTTCAGGGAACGGAGATGGATCACGCCTTCGGCGGCCCGGTCACGCCGCGGCAGCCGGTCTCGGCTCAGCTTCGGGCGCGGAGAGGCGGCGCGAGGCGGAGCACCAGCGCTCCGGCGGCCATGCAGGCGAGCGACCCGAGCAGCACGCCGATCTTGGTCTCGGCCTCCAGCTCCGGCTGCTGCGCGAAGGCAAGCAGGCCGATGAACAGGCTCATTGTGAAGCCGACCCCGCAGAGCAGGGCGATTCCGTAGACCTGCGCCCAGCTCGCATGGCCCGGGCGCTGCGCCCAGCCGAGCCGGACGGTCGCGAGCACAAAGCCGAAGACGCCGAGCTGCTTGCCGACGAACAGGCCCAGCGCCACGCCCAGCGTCACCGGATCGAGCAGCATCGCCGGCCTGACATTGGCGAAGGAGACCCCGGCATTGGCGAACCCGAATACCGGCAGGATCAGGAACGCCGTCCACGGGCTGATGGCGTGTTCGAGGCGGTGCAGCGGCGAGGTCGGATCATCCGGTTTGCCGGCGCTCAGCCGAAGCGGCACCGTCAGGGCGAGCAGGACGCCCGCGATGGTCGCGTGGACCCCCGACAGGAGCACGAACACCCAAAGCGCCGCGCCGAGGGTGAGGTACGGCCACAGGCGGCCGATGCCGGCCTTGTTCAGCCCGTAGAGCGCAGCCAGGGTCAGAGCCGCGCCGCCGAGCATCGGCAGCGACAGGTCGGCGGTGTAGAACAGCGCGATGATGAGCACCGCGCCGAGGTCGTCGATGATCGCCAGTGCGGTGAGGAAGACCTTGAGCGACACCGGCACGCGCGAGCCGAGCAAGGCCAGCACGCCGAGGGCAAAGGCGATGTCGGTGGCCGCCGGGATGGCCCAGCCCCGCAGAGTCTCGGGCGAATGCCAGTTGACGGCGGCATAGACGAGCGCCGGGACGACCATGCCGCCGAGCGCGGCCACACCCGGCAGGATGCGGTCCGGCCAGGTCCGCAGGCGCCCATCCAGCAGCTCGCGCTTGATCTCCAGGCCGACGAGCAGGAAGAACACGGCCATCAGGCCGTCGTTGACCCAGTGCAGGACCGACAGCGGGCCGATATGGGCCTTGAGCACGGCGAAGTAGGTCTCGGCCAGAGGCGCGTTGGCGACGACGAGCGCCAGCGCGGCGCTCGCCATAAGCACGAGCCCGCCCCCCGCTCCGCTCGTGAGCAGGTTGCGCAGAGACGACAGGGGACGAAGGCGTGACGGCATGCGCACAGGTCTTCCGCCGCTGGCGGCCCGACCAACGCAGAAACCTGCCGATCCGACCTCCGGATCGTACACCCGGGGCGGCCTATCGCATCGATGCGTGATTCCGGCAAGCGATGGCGGCACGTCCTGCACCGGCGCGCGAAGGCCCGTGAACGACCCAACTCGGCCACCCGGACAGCCGTCGGCGCTTCTCAAAAGCGGCCGTTCGTCAAATCTCCGGCAACTTCGGCTCGGGCGGTAACCGGACCTTGGCCGTTCGACCCGAAGCGGACGCTCTACTTCTGGCTTGCGGCGGTCGCTTTCGTGGTTCCAGCATGCGCCGAACCAGACTTCGCCAGCGCCGGGCCGCTCCAACGGGGCCGTATTCCTTCACATCGCCAGATTAGCTCGTTAGCGGCTGATGACCTTACTCACTCAATAATTTTGCCAAACTTGCTTGTTCCCAATTCGTATGACGTTCAAAGTCCGCCATCGAAATCTATAACTGCCAAGGCAAACGTTGAGGTGAGTGTTGTTTTGCTCAAATTTTGTGCAGTTAGGGCGTGAAACCTTTTGGTCCGAAGATCCCTTCGGACAAGTAGATCTAAAATCGAGGGACGAAAAAATTCATACCTGTTAGGAGATGGTCCATGAGAGCGCTGGTCTGGCACGGCACTGAGGACATCCGCTGCGACACGGTCCCGGACCCCAAGATCCAGGATGATCGCGACGCGATCATCAAGGTCACCGCCTGCGCGATCTGCGGCTCGGACCTGCACCTCTACGACCACTTCATGCCCGGCATGGAGAAGGGCGACGTCATGGGCCACGAGTTCATGGGCGAAGTCGTCGAGACCGGCAAGGGCATCAATGGCGCGCTCAAGAAAGGTGAGCGCATCGTCGTGCCGTTCACGATCATCTGTGGCGAGTGCGACCAGTGTAAGCGCGGCTACTTCTCCGTTTGCGAACGCTCGAACCGCAACAAGGACATCGCCGACAAAGCCTTCGGGCACACCACTGCGGGACTGTTCGGCTACACCCACCTCACCGGCGGGTACCAGGGTGGGCAGGCCGAGTACGTCCGCGTGCCGTTTGCCGACAAGACGCACATCAAGGTGCCGGAGAACCTGACCGACGAGCAGGTGCTGTTCCTCGGCGACATCTTCCCCACCGGCTGGCAGGCGGCCGTACAGGCCGATATCCAGCCGACCGATACGGTCGCGATCTGGGGCGCTGGTCCCGTCGGTCAGATGACGCTGCGCTCCGCGCTGCTGCTCGGGGCAAAGCAGGTGGTCTGCATCGACAGCGTGCCCGAGCGCCTGGAGATGGCGCGCGCCGGCGGTGCGATCACCATCGACAATAGCCAGGAAAGCACGGTCGAGCGGCTAAACGAACTCACGGGCGGCAAGGGCCCGGAGAAGTGTATCGATGCCGTCGGCATGGAGGCGCATTCGCCACGCGCGCTCGAACACGCCTATGACCGCGTCAAGCAGGCGGTGATGCTGGAGAGCGACCGCGCTTCAGTGCTGCGCGAGATGATCTATGTCTGCCGTCCCGCCGGCATCCTCTCGATCCCAGGCGTCTATGGCGGGCTCATCGACAAAGTGCCGATGGGAGCCCTGATGAACAAGGGACTGACCATTCGAACGGGGCAGACCCACGTGAACCGATGGACCGACGACCTCGTCAAGCGCATCGACGATGGTCAGATCGACCCTTCCTTCGTCATCACTCATCGGGCTGGGCTCGAACAAGGGCCTGAGATGTACAAGACCTTCCGCGACAAGAAGGACAACTGCTTCAAGGTGGTGCTCAGACCCTGAGGGGTTCCGCGGCCCGTCGCGCTACGGCGGGCCTGCTCACTTTGCCCTCCCTGCGGCAGCGAGGAAGTCAGCATGTCCGACGTTATGTCTCAACGCCGCCGGAGCGGCGCTCCTGATCACTCCGAGTTGCCGAGCTATCTTGTTTCAGATCCGCGCCGCAGGCCAGATCCCGCAACCAGGGAACTGGCCCAAGGCTTAGGTTGGTTCTCGATCGCCCTTGGGCTTACCGAGGTGACGTGCGGAGGCGCCATCGCTCGCTGGCTTGGAATGCCGCGCTCAGCCCCAGTCCTCCGAGCCTACGGCGTGCGCGAGCTCCTGCAGGGGGTCGGGATCTTGGGTGCGAGTGATCCGACCCCGTGGATATCGGCACGCGTGGTCGGAGATGCGCTCGATATCGCCACGGTACTGCCCGGGCTTGAGGGCCACAACCCGCGCAAGGACAACGTGCTGATAGCGCTTGTGGCATTGGCCGGCGTCACCGCAGTCGACGTGATGTGCGCGCGTAGCCTCTCGGAAGCCCCCCTTGCTCCGTCAGAGAAAGTCCGACGCGATTACCGCCGCCGCAGCGGCTTCCGCGGTCGCGCCGAGGCGATGCGGGGCGCGGCACGCGGCTTCAAACCGCCGCCCGACATCATCGGCCCAGAAGCGATGCGTCCTTGGAAACTAACTAACGCCTGAGGTCGGAAGGATGGCTGGCCTGATCCTGTCCGTCCTCGAACAGGCATCGGGCGCGCTCGTCATGGGCCTCGTCCTCGCCGACATCTTCCTGACGGTTCTCTACGCGCGCATCGGGACAGGTCTGGTCGCGGACAGGATTGCCCATCTCACCTGGGCGCTCTTCCGTGCCGCCGCCGATGCGGCCGGGCAGAAGCGAGGCGCCGTGCTGTCCTTCTGCGGCCCGGTCATCCTCGTCGTCTACGTCCTGCTCTGGGCCTTGGGGCTGACCCTCGGAGCCGGCCTGATCATCCACCCTGCGCTCGGTGTGGCGGTTCGTGCGAGCAGCGGCGAGACGCCGACTGACTTCATGACCGCCCTCTACGCGGGCGGCAGCAGCATGGCGATCGTGGGGGCCAGCGACTTCAAGCCGGTCACCGACAGCTACCGCGTCCTCTATCTCGTGAACTCCCTCGTCGGCATGTCGGCGACATCGCTGGTCCTGACCTACGTGATGCAGGTCTACAGCGCCCTCCGGCAGCGCAATGCCCTTGGGCTCAAGCTGCATCTCCTGACGGGTGAGAGCGCCGATGCAGCCGAGTTCCTGGCGCGGCTCGGGCCGCAGGGACAGTTTAGTTCAGGCTACACCCACCTGGCCGACCTCGCGGCGTCTCTTTCCGAGATCAAGGAGGCGCATCACTTCTATCCCGTGCTGTTCTACTTTCGCTTCCGTCAGCCCTTTTATTCGGTCTCGGCCCAGGTCTTCGTCGCCCTCGACACGGTGTCGCTGATCCGCAGCGGGATCGGAGGCCGTCAGGCAGCATGGTTGAAGGACGCCGCCGCCGTCGACGCAATCTGGCGCGTTGCCATGCTGCTCGTGGTCACGCTCGAAACGACATTTTTGCGCGGAGACCTGCCGACGCCAGCTGACGTCAGCAGCGCTGAAAGGGAAGCATGGCGCACGCGCTTCGCAGAAACTGTCAGGTATCTCTCTTCGGCGGGGATCGAGGCGATGCCCAGCGAGGCAGGCGCCGAGATTTATCTCTCGTTGCGGGCTCGATGGCAGCCACACATCGCGCGACTGGCACCGTCGATGGCTTACCACATCGACGAACTGAAACCCGGAGGAGACAAGCGCCGATGATATTTTCTCTTCCTGTAAGGGCGCGACGACGATGTCCGCTTCGATGGAACCGCTGTCCAAAAGCGGACGGGCGGGAAACCACCCCAAGCGGACGGCACCACGCCTCCGATGCCCCCCGCTACCGCGTCGCGAACTTGAGGCTGAGCGCCGCCTTGGCGACGAGGCCGGGGCTGGCGAGCGCGTCGAGATACTGCCGGTAGCGCTTGTCGAAGACGTTCTGGACGACGAAATCCGCCTTCACGCGGTCGTCGAGGTCGTAGGACGCGAAGAGATCCACCAGCCCGTAGGCCTTCGACGCCCGGTCCTTCGCGCCCTTGGGCAGGTCGGTGCGCGCATCCACGAGGTTCAGCCGCGTGCCGAGTTCCAGGCGGTCGCCGAGAAGGCGGAAGCCCAGGGTCGTGCTGATCCGGTCCGGCGGCACCGAGAGCAGGCTCTCGCGGGTGGTCCGGTCGCGCCCGTCGGTGTGGGTGGCGGAGAGGGTCACGAAGCCGCCGCCCCAATCGTAGGTGCCTTCCAGCTCGACGCCCGACAGGTCGGACCGGGCCAGATTGAGGTACTGGTACGAGCGGACCGGGATCACGCAGGGGAAGCGCCCGGGCCGGGCCGCGCAGAGCGCGGCCGGGATACCGGGGATCGCCGGCGCGTAGTAGGTCGGCCCGACGCTCCGCATGTCGATGAAGTTGTCGACCGCGTTGTCGAACACCGCGAGCTTGCCTCGCACCGCGTCCCCCGGGACCAGCACGGCATCGGTGCGCAGGTTGATGCCGCCCTCGACAGTGTGGGCCACCTCGGGCCGCAGCGCCGGGTTCGGCAGGATGCTGAACGCCGGGAACGGGTGGATGCCCTGCACCAGGGTCTCGGTGATCGAGGGCGCCCGGTAGCCCTCGGCATAGGTGCCGTAGACCTCGAAGCCGGCGACCGGCGAGATCCCGAGGGTGATCTTCGGCGAGATCCGGTCGCCGCCGGCATGGTAGGCGCCGCCATCCAGGACATAGGTGTCGTAGCGCAGCGCGCCGACCACCCGCAGCCAGGGGGCATAGCGCATCTCGTCCTGCACGAAGGCCCCGGCCAGTTCGCGCCGCCCCGAGGGCGTGAGGGCCGCGCCGAACCCGCCGGCCCGGTCGCTGGTCCGGACCCGGTTCTCGACGAGGTCGCCGCCGAAGGTCACGGCGTGGAGAAGCGGCCCGGTCTCGAAGCGGGCGGTGTCGTGGGCGTCGAACCCGGAGGTGTCGATCGTGTAGGTGAGCCGGTCGCCCGCCTTCGTGCCGAGGCGGCCGTAGGTGCCCCGGGGCGAATCCGCCAGGAAGACCAAGGCGTTGCGCGTCGTCGTAGTGTAGCCGTTGAGGCTGAGGTCCACGAGCGGCACGTCGGGCCGGGCGAAGCGGTAGCCGAGGCTGTAGGTGTCGGCCTGCACCGCGTTGGCGAAGCGCGCCCCCGCGCCGCTGCTGCCGGCATTGGCGAAATCGAAGCGCTGGAGCAGAGCCGTGCCGCGGATCGCGTGGCCGTCCGCCGGCCGCACCGAGAGCTTGGCCAGCCCGGAGGTCAGCGCGTTGCCGGTGTCGCGCACCAGGGTGCCGAGGCCGTCGCGATAGGGATCGGTCGTCCGGTAGGTGAACTGGCCGTACAGGTCGGCGGCGGTGCCGATCCGGGCGCCGAGCGCCGAGGTGTTCAGGAATTTCTGGCCGTTGGTCCCGAAGCCCTGCTTCTGCACGAAGCCAGCCGTCTCGTCGGGGGCGAGGATGTCGTCGATCGAGCGGGTCCGGAAGGCGACGACGCCGCCGATCGCGCCCGAACCATAGATCGTCGCGGTCGGCCCCCGGGTGATGTCGACGCCCCCGACCAGCTCGGGATCGAGGTAGAACACGCCGTTGGCCGAATGGCCCGAGGTCTGGAAGTCCTGGCGGGCGCCGTCGATCAGCACGTTGACCCGGCCGAAATCCTGCAGGCCGCGGATGTTGATCGCCTGGGCCGGGTTGGTCTGGCTCTCCTGGGTGGTCACGCCGGGCACGTCGCGCAGGATGGCGGAGAGCCGGCTCGGCTGCAGCCGCTGGATCTGCGCCTGGGTGACCACGCTGGTCCCGGACAGCGCGTCGATTGCGGCGCCGCCGGTCCTGGTGGCGGTCACCGACACGGTGTCGAGGGCGATCTCGGATTCGGGCTGCGGGCGCCCGTCCGGCGGCGCGGCGGCCTGCTGCGCCTGGGCGACGGTGAGGCTCAGAAACGAGACGCCGAGCGCGAAGAGCGCACGGCGGGAAGCATAGGGCATGACGCGATCCGCGAAAGCACAGTCTAAGGGGAGCGCTGGCTGGCGGATGGCTGGCTTGCGGCCTGCCTCTTGTGCGGACGCGACCGATCAACGCAACCGTCTCTGCGACGGCTTGCTTTTCAATGCTTCGAAGCTGCCCCTGCGTCAGCTCACAACACTTCTAGACCGCGCGATCGCGGCTCAGCTTTGTTGCGAGCTGGCAACAGTCCGGTGCGGCAGGATGAACGGCTGATCGGGGCCGGGAATGTGTCCGACCGGCCAGCGCACCCCGAACACCCGGGCGATCAGGTCGTCCCGCAGCACGTCCGCGGGCCGCCCGGTGGCGACCAGCCGGCCGCCTTCGAGGACCAGCAGCGTGTCGGCATAGGCGGCCGCGAGGTTGAGGTCGTGCAGGATCGCCACCACGGCGACGCCGGAGGCCGCCAGCGCCGCGGCGGCGTCGAGGAGCGCGCCCTGGTGGCGCAGGTCCAGACTCGCGGTCGGCTCGTCGAGGAACAGCACCTGCCGGTCGGACAGCGTGCGGCCGGCCTCCATCTGGCAGAGCACCCGGGCGAACTGCACCCGGGCCTGCTCGCCGCCCGAGAGGGTCGGGTAGGCCCGGGCCGCGAGATGGGCGATGTCGGCTCGGTCGAGGGCACGGGCCAGGATCGCGTCCCGGTCGCGCGCGGTCAGGCCCCGGCCGATGCCGTCGAGGCCGATCCGGGCCACGTCGGCGGCGGCGAACGGGAAGGCGAGGCGCGCGGCCTGCGGCAGCACCGCCCGCATCGCGGCAAGCCGCCAGGCCGGGATCGCACCCACCGCCTCGCCCCTGTAGGCGACCTGCCCGCGGGTGGGGCGCAGCTCGCCGCAGAGCAGGCGCAGCAGGGTCGACTTGCCGGCGCCGTTCGGGCCGACGACCACCTGCAGGGAGCCGGCGGCCACGTCGAGGGACACGTCGCGCACGAGGTCGCGCCCGGCCACCGTGACGGTGAGGTCGCGGGCGGAGAGCAGGGCCGGCTCAGGCATCGGCGGCGACCCGCGCCCGGCCGAGCAGCAGCCACAGGAAGACCGGCGCGCCGACCAGCGCGGTGACGATCCCGATCGGCAGCTCGGCCGGCGCCGCGACCAGCCGGGCGACGACGTCGGCGAGCACCAGGAACGCGCCGCCGAGCAGGGCCGAGGCCGGCAGCAGCAGGCGGTGCTCCGGGCCGATCGCCAAGCGCAGGGCGTGGGGCACGACCAGGCCGACGAAGCCGATCACCCCGGCGCCGGCCACGCTCGCCCCCACGGCGACGGCGACCAGGAAGATGCAGGCGCGCTTGAGCCGCTCCACCGGGATCCCGAGATGGAACGCCTCCGCCTCCCCGAGCACCAGAGCGTTGAGGCCGCGGCCGAGGAACGGCACCGCGACCAGAACCGGAAGGATCAGCGGCGCGGAGGCCGCGACCTTGCCCCAGGTGGCGCCGCTAAGGCTGCCCAGCGACCAGAAGGTGAGATCGCGCAATTGCCGGTCGTCGCTCGCATAGGTCAGCAGGCCGGTGAGCGCGCCGCTCAGCGCCCCCAGGGCGATGCCGGCGAGCAGCATCGTCGCCACCGCGGTCCGGCCGGACCGGGTCGCCAGAGCGTAGAGAATCAGGGTCGCGCTCAAGCCCCCCAGGAAGGCGCCGGCCGGCAGGGCGAGATAGGGCAGCGGCCCGGGCAGGCCGGCATAGGCGAGCAGCCGGTCGCCCAGCACGATGATGCAGGCGGCGGCAAAGCCCGCCCCCGACGAGACCCCGACGAGGGCAGGGTCGGCCAGGGGATTGCGGAACAGCCCCTGCATCAGCGCGCCCGAGACCGCGAGCCCGGCGCCGATCATCAGCCCCAGCAGGGTGCGGGGCAGCCGGATGTTGAGCACCACCAGGGCGTCGCGCGCCAGGGCCGGATCGGCGCCGCCACCGGTCAGCACCGCCAGGACCCGCTCCGGCGGGATGCGGATCGCCCCGAGGCTGACCGAGAGCAGTGCGACGGCAAGCATCAGCAGGGTGAGCCCCGCCAGCACCCATGGCAGGGCGACGCGGGGGTTCAGCAGACCCCGGGGATCTCCCAATCGCCCCCTCATCCTGAGGTGCTTCCGCGCAGCGGAAGCCTCGAAGGAGCCCTCCAGATGTCACCGCGATCGCTGGAGGGCTCCTTCGAGGCCCAACGATCTTCGATCGCCGGGCACCTCAGGATGAGGTCGAGATGGGGAAAACCGTAGTCAAAAAAAAGCTCACTCACCCGGCAGGCCCGGATAGATCGCGCGCATCAGCTCGATCGCGGCCTGGGGGGTGCGCGGCCCGAAGCCCAGGAGGTAGAGGCCGTCCATGGCGATCAGGCGGCGCTGCGCGCCGGCCGGGGTCCGGCCCAGGGCGGTGTCGGGGGCGAAGATGGTCTCGGGCCTGGGCGGCTCCGGGCCGTTCTGCATCATCACCACCGCGTCGGGGGCGGCGGCGACGATGGCCTCGTCGGTCATCGGCTTGAACCCGGAAACGCCGGCGGCCGCGTTGGTGATGCCGGTGAGCGCGAGCATGCCGTCCGCGGTGGAGCCGGTGCCGCCCACGACCGTGCGCCCACCCTGCAGGGACAGGACCACGATCGCCCGGGCGGGCGTCCCGATCCGGGCGCGGCGGGCCGCGACCTCGGCGAAGCGGGCGCGCACCTCGGCGGCGAGGGAATCGGCCTCGGTCGTGAGGCCGGCGAGGCGCCCGATCACGGCGATCTTGTCGAGGACGCCCTCCGGGCTCGGCGGCTCGGCGACGGTCTCGACCCGCAGGCCGGCCTCGCGCAGCTGGGCCAGGACGGCGGGTGGGCCGGCGCCGTCGGCGGCGATCACCAGATCGGGCCCGCAGGCGAGCAGGCCCTCGGCCGAGAGCGCCCGCAGGTAGCCGACGTTCGGCTTCTCGCGCAGGGCCTCGGGCGGATAGAGGCTGGTGGTGTCCACCGCCACGATCCGCGGGCCGGCGCCGATCCGGTACAGGATCTCGGTGACGGCGCCCCCCAGGGCGGCGATCCGGGCGGCGGTCGCCGCGGCGGCGGCTCCGCGGGGGGCGAGCGCCACGGTGGCGGCGGCGGCCAGGAGGGAACGGCGCGACCAAGCGGGGGCGATCGTCATTTGGTCAGGATCAGCTTGTCGTTGGCGGTGATGCGGAGCCGGTACCGCTGGCCGGCATGCCGGATGACGATCTCGCGGCGCCCCCGCAGGAGGCTGGCCGACACGATCTCCTCGTCCCGCTCCGAAGCTACGGCACGGAGCGCCAGATGCGGATCCCCGCGACCGTCGGCGCGCGCAACCCGGTTCTCATCCCCGTCCAGACCGGACATCTTCAGGAAGCCTCAGATTCGTTCTTTGTAACACTTCGAAATACAAAGACACGTGGCAGAGGCCGAACCATAGGGGCGATCTGCGGCAAATACCAGAGCCGGCCCAGCCGGGATAACCTTGCGCAGATCCAGTCTAGTCAGATTGATCTTCGCTGCGCTACGTCGCCGCCGCGGCGGGGGAAGACTGCACCGCCGGGCATGAAGGGCGACGCTGGTCGATCGATCCGCCGGTCTCGGCCGCGAAAACCGGTCCGGTGTGCCGGGTCCGCGGCGGCCTCAGCCGAACAGGGGCAGGCCCGCGCCGATGATGACGAGCCCGAGCACGATCAGGCTCCCGCCCGCGCTCTCCAGGGTCGCCTGCTGCACCGACCGCTTCGGGGCGATGCCCGCCAGGGTCGCGCCGGTGACGAGGCAGAGGACGCTCAGGATGGTCATGACAGGCGCCTCCAGCGGCCGGGCTTCGGACACGCGCAACGGTTTCGGTCCGCATAAGGATGCAGCGCCGGCCTTAACGAACGGTCCACGCGGATCGCCGAGCCGGTATCCCCAGTGACGCGCTAGCTCCGCGGGAAGCGCCGGAGGTCGATCTCGATGGCGATCCGGTCGGCGCCGATCGCGGAGAACCGGATCCCGGCGCTCTCGAAGGTCTGCCGCACCGCCTGCCGGATCCGCGGACGCGGGCTCTCGCCGAACTCCTCCATCCGGCGGACGCTGGAGCCCGAGACCCCCGAGGCCGCCGCGAGGCCCTGGATCGACCAGCCGATGACCGCCCGGGCGCCGCGGATCAGCGGCCCGAGCGCGGCATCCGGCACCGCGTCGCGCGCGTCCTCCGGGACCGCGAGCACGAGGCCGAACCATTCGCGCACGGATCCGTCGGGCTCGGCCTGCGCCGCGCCCCGACTGCTGAACCGGCGATACGTCCCGTCCGCGCCGCGGATGCGATATTCCGCGTGGTAGGGCGTGCCGGTGGTTCGGGCCGCCTGCCAGGCGGCCAGGGCGGACCGGCGGTCGTCGGGATGAAGCGCGTGGAGCCAACCGAGCCCCGCCATCTCGGCGGCGCTCTGCCCGGTCAGCTGCTCCCAGCCGGCCGCCATCTCGATCTCCCCGGCGGGATGGGCCGACCAGGTCGCGGCGGTGACCGCCCGCAGGACGCCGGTCTGGCGGCCCTGCATCCAGGCCGTGATCTCCCGGGCCTCGTGCGGCGCCGTGGTGTCGAGCAGGACGCCGTCCGTGCGCGCGGGCCGCGCATCGGGTCCGAGTACGACGTCGGTCTTCAGGGCGACCCAGCGGACCGTGTGGTCGGGCCGGATGATCCGGAATTCCCGATCGACCGCATGGCCGAGCTGGATCAGGTCCCAGAGGTCCGCTTGCTCGGCTTGGTCGTCGGGATGGATCAGCCGGCGGAACAGGCTGCGCAGATCGTCCGCGAGCGGAAGCCCGCTCACCCGGTGAAAGCCCTGGGACCCCCAGAGGCGGCGGGTCGCGATATCGAACGACCAGAAGCCGACCCCGCCCCGCTCCTCGACCAGCTTCAGCATCTGATAAGACGAAAGAGGAATTCCCTCTATGATATTATCGTTATCGAACGCTGAAATTTGATTATGTTTCATCTAAACGAACTCAAACTGAGCACATAATGATCGGAGCCGGCCTTATAAAGATCTATATTCAATCCGCAGTGTTTTCCATCGGACAGTATTCCGTCCCCGGATCTTGTAACGCAGCGGCGGCCGCCTTCGCTAGGTCAAGCTAAGCAGTGCTTCGCTGCGGTGCCGACATGGCGCCGGGCGCCCCATCCCCCGAAGCCGGCACGCGGCCTGGCCGACGCCACCCAGGCCTGCATGGCGCGCCGTCTACTTAAAGTTTTGCATTTCGTCCAGGCCATCGCCAAGATCCCGAACGGGCAGTCCGGCAAAGTGAACCGATTCTGATCAAGTTCAGTCGAACAGAAACGTTTTGCGCCTGTGCTGAGCAGATTTCACTCAGAAAAAAACTCGTGGCTCGGCCGCTTTCGTATAAAGATTATGATCTCATTAGTTTATGTCTGTCATATTATATTCATATGACGTGACGCGTGGCGGTTTTCTATAGTAATCAATGCAATAACATCTCTGACAGGATCGAAAACAAGATCTTCGATCAACGGCTCACCTGAATACCAACACACCCGCCTCTCCCGAGCGGCGGGACATCCTCTGCCCCCGACTGAAGGCGTCGACACATGGCTCTCGCGAAGAAATCCGCCATCCACTCCATCCCGGCCCCGGCCGTCCCGAGGGAGCGCGTTTCGGCGTCCGCGGGTCGGTCGCACCTCGTCGCCGAGGCGGAGAAGCGCAAGGCCCGGACCTTCGCGCGCCAGCAGAAGGCCGCCGAGCGGATCGCCTCGGCCACCGCCGAGCTGTCCAGCGGGATCGCCGAGGCTTCGGCCGCGGCCGAGGAGCTGCGCAAGGCCTCCGAGCAGATCGGCGTCGGCGCCGAGGAGGCCGCGGGCGCCGCCCAGGAGACCATGAAGGCGGTGAACCAGGGCGGGATCCTGATCCAGGCCGCCAAGGAGAATGCCGGAACCTCCCTGCGCAAGACCGAGGCCCTGTCCGGGCTGATCGGCGAGACCGCGGCGCAGATCGCTGCCTCGGTGGCAGCCATCGCCAAGGCCTCCGAGCGCCAGGAAGCCTCGGTGAAGCTGGTCGAGGAGCTCGACCGGCAGGCGAGCGCCATCGGCGAGATCGTGAAGGCCGTCGCCCGGATCGCCGACCAGACCAACCTGCTGGCGCTGAACGCCGCCATCGAGGCGGCCCGGGCCGGCCAGCACGGCAAGGGCTTCGCGGTGGTCGCCGACGAGGTGCGAACCCTGGCCGAGACCAGCGAAAAATCCGCCCGCGACATCCAGGCGCTCGTGGCCCAGATCCAGGCCGACGTGAAGGTCGCGGCCGACGGGATCAGCCAGTCCGCGGTCTCGGCCCGGGCCGAGGTCGAGAAGGGCCGGACGGTGACCACCCAGCTCGACCGGGTGCGCGCCGACATGGCCGAGATCATCGCGGGCTGCGGCGACCTGGCCCGCGCGGCCGACGAATCGGCCACCGCCGCTACCGAGGCGCAGAAGGGCGCCGAGATCATTGCGGCGGCGGCCGAGGAGCAGAGCGCGGCCTGTCAGGAGGCCGGCAAGATGGTCGAGCAGCAGACCACCGCGCTGTCGCAGAGCGAGGACGCCGCCCAGGAGCTGTCCGGCCTCGCCGAGGAGCTGAAGAACAGCACCAATATCGGCAAGAGCGCCGAGGAGGTCGCCTCCGCGGCCGAGGAGCTGTCCAGCGCCGTCGAGGAGATCAACCGCGCCGCCGCGCAGGTCACGATCGCCCTCGACGAGATCACCAAGGGCGCGCAGCAGCAATCGGCCGCGACCCAGCAATCCTCGGCGGCGATCGCGCAGATCGAGCGCTGGGCGCAGGTGTCCCAGACCCTCGCCGGCATCGCCGTGGAGAAGGCACAGGGGATCTCGGACTTGCTGGTCGAGAACAAGGGCCTGGTCGACGGGATGATCGTGGGCCTCGAGCAATCGGTGGAGGCTGGCCGCGTCAGCCGCGATCAGATCGCGTCCCTGGAGCAGGTCAGCCGGCGCATCGACAAGATCGTGGACGCGATCACCACGGTCTCGATCCAGACCAACATGCTGGCGGTCAACGGCTCGGTCGAGGCGGCCCGCGCCGGCGAGTTCGGCAAGGGGTTCGCGGTGGTCTCGACCGACATCCGCAACCTCGCCCGGGATTCCGCCGAGAACGCCGAGCGGATCAAGGACACGGTCAAGACCATCCAGGACACGATCGTGTTCGTGCGCGGCGATCTCCAGGAGATCGCCGAGAGCGCCGCCACCGAGGTCGAGAAGAGCAGCGCGATCTCGCGCAACCTTGACGCCGTGGCCAAGGACATGGCCGAGGTGCTGTCCGGCAACCGGGAGATCCTGACCGGCGCCGACGGCATCGTCCGCATGGTCCGTGAGGTCCAGACCGCGATCGAGCAGGTCGCCGCCGCGGCCCAGCAGGCGGCCCGCACCTCCGCCGAGGCCGGGATCGCCGCCAGCGAGCAGGGCAAGGGCGCCGAGCAGCTCGCCGCCGCGATCGAGGAGATCGCCTCGCTCGCCGACGAGCTCCAGGCCGCCTGAGCCGAACCGCCCGGGGAGCGAGAGACCGACCATGGCAGACGCAGCAGCTCAGGCGGTGCAGGCGCTGGATCCCGGGTTCACGCCCGATCCGGCGGAGGCCGCCGCACGGCCAGACCACGCGGACGACCGCAGCGAGGCCCGTCAGTTCGTGATCTTCCACGTCGAGACGGAGATGTTCGCCGTCGCGCTGGCCGACGTGCAGGAGATCATCCGGATCCCCGAGGTGGTGCGGGTGCCGTTCAGCCCCGCCTCGCTGCTGGGGCTTGCCAACCTGCGGGGCACGGTCCTGCCGGTGCTGAACCTGCGGGACGTGTTCGCCTTCCCGCCGGTGCTGGACGACGACGCCACCCGGGTCGTGGTGCTCGACCAGGGCAATCCGATCGGCCTGGTGGTCGACCGGATGGCCAATGTCGTCACCGTCGATCCCGACCGGATCGAGCCGACCTCGGCGATCGAGGGCAGCGTCGACACCGCGCTCCTGACCGGGATGATCAAGGGCGACGACGGCCATTCGATGGTGATGATCTTGGACGCGGCCCAGCTGGTGAGCCGCGAGTTCAGCCAGATCGCCGCGAAGGTCCGCCGGGCCGCCGGCCAGGTCCAGGCCGCCGACGCGGATTCAGCCGACCGGGCCGAGATCGAGGCCGACGAGGACCAGCTCGTGAGCTTCGAGGTGGCGGGGCAGGAATACGCCTTCCCGATCGAGCGGGTGCAGGAGATCGTGCAGCTGCCCGAGCGCCTCACCCACGTCCCGAACGCACCGCCCCACGTGCTCGGGGTGATCACCCTGCGCAACCGCCTGCTGCCGCTCGTGTCGCTGCGCGAGATGTTCGGCCTCGAGGCCAAGGCATTCACTGAGACCAACAAGGTCGTGGTGGTGTCGCTCGGCGAGGGTGGGACCCTGTCGGTCGGCGTCGTGATGGACAGCGTCAAGGAGGTGCTGCGGGTCAGCCGCACCCTCGTCGAGCCGATGCCGGCGCTGCTGTCACAGGACGGCGGCATGGACGAGATCCAGGCGATCTGCCGGCTGCAGGAGGGGCGGCGCCTCGTCTCCGTCCTGTCGGTCGAGAAGATGTTCGACACCAGCGCGCTGCGCAAGCTGGCCGTCACGGAGGACGAGGGCATGCGGGCCGAGGGACGACAGGACGGGGACGAGCGCCACGACGCCGCCGACGAGGAGCAGTTCGTCGTGTTCCGGCTGATGGGCGAGGAATACGGCGTTCCGATCGAGGCGGTGCAGGAGATCGTCCGCGTCCCGGACGAGCTGACCCGCATCCCCAAGGCGCCGTCCTTCGTGGAGGGGGTGATCAACCTGCGCGGCGTCGTCCTGCCGGTGGTCGATCAGCGCCGCCGCTTCAACCTCGCCGAGGCGGAGCGCAACGACCGGCAGCGGATCATGGTCTTCACCGTCCGCGGCGTCCGGACCGGCTTCATCGTCGACTCGGTCTCCGAGGTGATGCAGATCTCGGCCAAGGCGATCGGCGACGCGCCCAACCTCTCAGACGCGCAGCAGCGCCTGATCCGCCGGGTCGCCAACCTGGAGAGCCAGAAGCGCATGGTGCTGCTGCTCGACACGATGCAGCTCCTCGACACGCAGGAAGCCGCCGCCGTCCGGCTCACGGCCCATTGAGCCTGCGTCCGAGCCCCGGCCCGGACCTGCGCCCCGTCACCCCGCAACCCTGGCGAGATCCCGCATGATCCGCGCCCTCGTGGCCGATGATTCCGCCTTGATGCGCAGGCACCTCACGCAGCTCCTCGAAGCGGTGGGCGGCTTCACGGTCCAGACGGCCCGCAACGGCGTCGAGGTCCTGGAGGCGCTCCAGAGCTTCGATCCGCACGTGATCACCCTCGACGTCAACATGCCGGAGATGGACGGGATCACCTGCCTGTCGCGGATCATGAGCGAGGATCCGCGGCCGGTGGTGATGGTCTCGTCGCTGACCGAGGAAGGCGCCGAGACGACCCTGCAGGCGCTGAGCCTCGGGGCGGTCGATTTCGTCCAGAAGCCCGGCGGCACGATCTCCCTGTCGATCGACCGGATCCACCGCGAGCTGCTGCTGAAGGTCCGCAGCGCCGCGACCACCCGGGTCCGCCGCAGCACCGGCCTGCGCGGGCGCCTGGCCGCACAGCGCCGCCGTCCCGCCCTGCCGCCGTCGGCCAGGGTCTCCTTCACGGGCGGTCGCCCCGGGCTGGTGCTGGTCGGCGTGTCAACGGGTGGCCCCGGGGTGCTGGAGGACATCCTGCCGCGCCTGCCGGCGGACTTCCCCTGGCCGATCCTGGTCGCCCAGCACATGCCGAGCAGCTTCACCGGGGTCTTCGCCCGGCGGCTGAACGACCTCTGCGCGGTCTCGGTGGTGGAGGTCGCTCGGCAGATGCCGGTCGAGCCCGGCACGGTCTACATCGCCAAGGGGGATGCCGACCTCGTCGTGACCCGCCGCGGCATCGGCTATTCCGCGACGCCGCTCCCGCAGAGCGACACGCATATCTGGCATCCGAGCGTCGCCCGCATGGTCGAGAGCGCGCTCGCCCTGCTCCCGGCCAACCGGCTGATCGCCCTGCAGCTCACCGGCATGGGCGACGACGGCGCCGAGGCCATGGCCCGGCTGCGCGCCGGCGGCGGCCTGACCATCGCGCAGGACGAGGAGACGAGCGTCGTCTTCGGGATGCCGCAGGAACTGATCAAGCGCGGCGGGGCCAGCGTGGTCCTGCCGAGCGATGCGATCGCAGAGCAGCTCATCGAATGGCTCGGTGCCCCGGAGGCCGGGGCTCTAGCCGGGGGACGCCGCCGTGGGACTTAAGAAGCCGACCGCTCCGCCGAAGACCGAGCCCGAGGCGCCGCCGCACGCGGATCTCGCTGGGCTCAAGGCCGCGCTCGCCGCCCCGGGGGCCAGCGAGCGCCGCCGGGCCGCCCGGGAGCTCGGCGCGTTCCCGGAGGCCGGGCCGCTGCTCTGCGCGCATCTCGCGCGCGAGCCGGCCGCCAGCGTCCGGGCCGTGATCCTGACGACGCTGATCCGCCTCAAGTCGCCTGCCGTGGTGGAGGGCCTGCTGCCGCTGCTGCGCAGCGAGGACAGCGCCCTGCGCAACGCCGCGATCGAGGCGCTTCAGGAGATGCCCATGGAGGTCGAGCCGCATGTCGCCGACCTGCTGGCCGATCCCGACAGCGACGTCCGCATCCTGGCGGTGAACATGCTGAGCCTGCTGCCGCACCCGAAGGCGCCGGACTGGCTGGCCGAGGTCGTGGCGCGCGAGGCGCACATCAACGTCTGCGCCGCGGCGGTCGACGGCCTGGCCGAAATCGGCAACGAGCGCGCGATCGCACCGCTCCAGGCCCTGGCCGCGCGCTTCCCCGAAGTGCCGTTCATCCGCTTCGCGGCCGGCGCGGCGATCCGCCGGATCGGGGGGGCGTGATGCAGCCGCCCCGTTCCCTCGGCCAGACCGCCCCGGCGATCCTGGTGACCGAGGAGGAATACGAGAAGTTCTACGAATACTTCTACCGCCGCACGGGCATCTCGTTCAGCGGCAAGAAGGAGTATTTCGTCGAGAAGCGTCTCCTGGAGCGGATCGCCAAGACCGGGAGCGACAGCTTCAAGTCGTATTTCACCCTGCTGCGCTTCCAGGCCTCGGGCGAGGAGCTGCAGCATCTCGTCAACCTGATGACGGTCAACGAGACCTACTTCTTCCGCGAGGATTACCAGTTCGACGCCCTGGTGCGGGGCATCCTGCCGGAGATCACCCGGACGCGCCGGCCCGGCGGGACGCTGCGGATCTGGTCGATGCCGTGCTCGACCGGCGAGGAGCCGTACTCGATCGCGATCCAGATCCTCGAAAACTGGTCCCGGGCGGACGAGTTCGACATCGAGATCACCGGGTCGGACATCGATTCCCGGGTGCTCGCCGATGCCCGCAAGGGGATCTACAGCAACCGCTCCTTGCAACGGCTGTCACCGGAGCTGCGCAAGAAGTATTTCCGATCAGTCGGCGAGGACCAGTTCGAGATCCACGAGGAGCTGCGCAGCTCCATCGATTTCTCGATCGCCAACCTGTCGGACCCGATCCACATGCATCGCTACCGCGCGATGGACGTGATCTTCTGCCGCAACCTGTTGATCTATTTCGATGATACGTCCCGACGCGCCGCGGTCGAAGCGCTCTACGAATGCCTGACCCCGGGCGGCTTCATCTGCCTGGGTCATTCCGAGAGCATGAGCCGCATGTCGTCGATGTTCCTGCCGCGCAAGTTCGGCGACACGATCGTCTACCAAAGACCGATCGATTAGGATTGAGGCGGGCATGTCCGGCAAACGAATACTCGTCGTCGAAGACGGCATCACGATGCGGTTGTTCTATCAGGACGTGCTCGGCCGGGCCGGGTTCGTCGTCGAGGAGGCCGCCAACGGGGTCGAGGGCCTGGAGAAGGCACTGCTCGGCGGCTTCGACCTGATGATCGTCGACATCAACATGCCCAAGATGGACGGCTACGAGCTGGTGACGCGCATCCGCCGCGAGCCGTCGCTCCAGGCGATCCCCGTGGTCACGATCAGCACCGAGGCCAAGGACGCGGATGCGAGCCGGGCCTACGCGGTCGGGGCCAACTTCTACATCGTCAAGCCGGCCGACCCCGTGCTGCTGGTCGAGACCGCGCGCCTGCTGACGGGTGCGCAGGCATGACCAACCCCCTGCTGGCCCGGTTCATCCCGGAGGCGCGCGAGTTGCTGCAGGTCTCCGCGAGCGGCCTGCTGAAGCTGGAGCGCAACCCGACGGACGGGACCGCGATCAACGAGGTGTTCCGGGCGGTCCACACGATCAAGGGCTCGTCCGGCCTGTTCGACGCGCTGGCCCTGACCCGGCTGGTCCACGCCGCCGAGGATCTCCTCGGGGAGGTCCGGTCCGACGCGCTCCAGATCGACTCCGCCCTGGTCGACATGCTGCTCGACAGCCTCGACCAGGTCGGCCAGTGGATCGACGAGCTGGAGCGGCGCGCGGTCCTGCCGACGGATGCGGACGCGGTCGCGCACCGGATGTCCACGCTCCTGCGCCAGCGGCTGCGCACGCCGGACGACGCCCCCGGCGGGGAGCCGGCAGACGCGCCGCAGGCGGCCGCGCAGCCCGGCACGGATCCGGCGCCGGGTGACGACACCGCGACGCTGCCGCCCGCGCTCCTGGCGCGGCTTCCCGCCCCGGCCTGCCTGGACGCGTTCCGGCGCGCCTGCCGCGGCGAGACCGTCCACCTCGTCCGCTACGCGCCGGAGCCGGGCTGCTTCTTCAACGGCACCGATCCCCTGCAGGCGATCCAGCAGGTCCCCGGCGCGCTCGCCCTCGACATCGCACCCGACCAGCCCTGGGGGCCGCTGGAGGATCTCGACCCCTACCAGTGCAACCTGCACTTCGCCCTGCTGAGCACCGCGCCCCGGCCCGAGATCGAGCAGGCGATGCGCTACGAGCTCGACCGGGTCACCATCGCCCCCGTGCGAGCCCGGGACCTCGTGCGCATCGAAGGCGCGGCCAGCGACGGGCCGATCTGGGACGATTTCCGCGCGGCGGCCTCGGCGTTCCTCGATGCCGGGCGCCACGACGATCTGCGCAAGGCCGTGGCGGCCCTGCGCAGCGTCGCCGGGCCGACGCTCTGGCGCCGCCAGGCGCTGGACTGGCTGGAGGTCGCCCTCTCGGCGGGCGAGCCCGATCGGGATCTCGTGGCGGCTTTGGTGGCGGCCGCCGGGACCGGCCGGTTCGATCCGGCCCCGGCCGGCCCGCGTCCCGCCGGCGAGGCCCCGGCGCAGCAGCTGGCTTCGCAGGCCGCCGACCCCCGGGAGGACGTCGCCCGCACCGTCCTCACCAGCCAGCACCGGGCGCTGGAGCGCATGGGCTACGACGCGGAGCGCCTCGCCTCGGTCGGCACCGTGATGGGCAACGTCCTTCTCAGCCTCGGCCGCGACGCCGAGCGGGCGGCGATCCAGGCGGCGCTGGACGAGGCCCGGGAGACCCGCTCGGTCGCGCCGGTGCTCAGCGCCCTGTCCGCCGTGCTGGACGGCGCGCCGCTCCAGCGGGTGGGGGCCGCGCCGGCGCCGGCCGAGGCGCTGCCGCAGGGCTTTTCCGAGGACGCCGCGTCGGTTCCGGTCGCGGGCAAGGAGCCGGAAGGGCGCCTGGCCGCCAAGTCCCTGAAGGTCGATCAGGCGAAGATCGACCTGCTGATGAACCTGATCGGCGAGTTGGTCGTCTCCAAGAACGCCCTGCCGTTCCTCGCCAAGCGCGCGGAAGAGACCTATGCCTCGCGCGAGATGTCCCGCGAGATCAAGGAGCAATACGCGGTCATCGACCGGCTCGCCCAGGAGATGCAGGGCGCGATCATGCAGGTCCGCATGCTGCCGGTGGCCGAGATCTTCGACCGGTTCCCCCGGCTGGTGCGCGACCTCGCGCGCAAGCTCGGCAAGCGGATCGACCTCGTCCTCGAGGGCGAGGATACGGCCGCGGACAAGACCATCATCGAGGCCCTGGGCGACCCGCTGCTGCACATCGTCCGCAACTCCCTCGATCACGGGATCGAGGCGCCGGAGGAGCGCCGGGCGGCCGGCAAGCCCGCCACCGCGCGCCTCCTCCTGAAGGCCCGCCAGGAGGCCGACAGCGTCGTCATCGAGGTCCAGGACAACGGCCGCGGCATCGATCCGGCCCGGATCCGCGCGGCCGCGGTCGCCAAGGGCGTGGTCGGCCAGGAGGAGGCGGACCGCCTCTCCGACCAGGAGGCGATCAACCTGATCTACCGCCCGGGCTTCTCGACGGCCCTGGAGGTCTCGGACCTGTCCGGCCGCGGGGTCGGGATGGATGTGGTGCTGACCACCGTGGAGAAGCTCGGGGGCCAGGTCTCGGTGAGCTCCCGCCTCGGCGAGGGGACGACGACGCGCCTGGCCCTACCGCTCAGCATGGCGGTCACCCGGATCATGATCGTGGAGACCGCCGGCAGCCTCTACGGCGTGCCCATGGACATGATCGTCGAGACCGTGCGGGTGCCCCGCGAGCGCATCCGCATGATCAAGAAGGCCGAGACCTTCGTGCTGCGCGAGACGATCATCCCGCTGCTGCGGCTGTCGCGCCTGCTGCACCTGCCCGAGCAGCCCCGGGGCGAGGCCGACGCCGCCGTGCTGGTCTGCCACGTCAACGGCCGACGGGTCGGGCTGATCATCGACAACTTCCGGGAGGGGATGGACGTGATCCTGAAGCCTCTGGAAGGCGTGCTTGCGGGCATCGGCGGCTATGCCGGCACGACCCTCCTGGGGGACGGCCGGGTCCTCCTAGTGCTCGATCTCAGGGAGCTGCTGTGATGGCCATCCGGATCGCCCGAAAGACCATCCACCTCGAAGGGCATTGCAGCGTCGAGGAGGCCCTGCCGCTGCTGGAGGCCCTGCGCAAGCCGGGCGCCCACAAGGTCGTGCTGACCAAGTGCCAGGGGCTGCACACCGCCATCCTCCAGGTCCTGGCCGCCGCGCGGCCGGCCACCCTCGCGCCGCCCGCCGACCCGGCGCTGGCCGGGCTCGTCATGCCGTTCCTCGAGGCGTTCCGGCAGGCCGCGCCGCAGCGTTCCGCCCCACCGGCCTCCGGAGCGGCCGCTTGACCACGATCCTGGCCATCTCGAACCGGAAGGGCGGCAGCGGCAAGTCCACGACTTCGGTCAACCTGGCGGCCGAGTGCGGCGCCCGCGGCCGGCGCACGCTGCTGGTCGACCTGGACACTCAGGGGCATGCCGGTCTCGGCTTCGGCATCGTGCCGGAGCGCGACGCGCCGACCGCCCACCACATCTTCACGAGCCCGGATTTCGACCTGCAGGCGGCGATCCGGCCCACCGCCTTCGCGGGCGTCTCGGTCGCCCCCGCCGACCAGCTGTTCGACGGGATGACGGTCGTGGACCGCAGTGTCTCGGCCCTGCAGCGCGGCCTGCGCGGCCCGGAGATCGCGGCGCGGTTCGACCTCGTGATCGTCGACACGCCGCCCTCGCTGGACATGATCCTGGTCAATGCGCTGGCCGCCGCCGATGGTGTCCTGGTCCCGATGATCCCCCACGCTTTGTCGGCCGAGGGCGTGCGCCAGTTGGCCCGGCTGTTCTTCCGCATCGCCACCACGATCAACAGCGGCCTGAAGGTGGTCGGCCTGCTGCCGGTGATGCTCAACGTGCATACCAACCACCACCGCGAGACGATGCAGGACATCGCCCGGGAATTCGGGATCGAGCGCGTGCTCACCGGCATCCGGACCGACATCCGCCTCGCGGAGGCGTTCGCCGCCCGTAAACCCATCCGGGACTACGCGCCCTCCAGCCGCGGCGCCGCCGATTACGCCCTGCTGACCGACGAGCTCACCGCCGTCTGGCAGGCCGACACGGCCCCCGCATCCCACGCACCGTCCTAGGAGACACTCTTGGCCACGACGATCATGATTGTCGACGATTCCCCGACCATGCTGATGAGCATCGAGGGCATCCTGAGCAAGGCCGGCCTCGGCGTCGTCAAGGCGGCGAGCGGCGAGGAAGCCGTCACGACGCTGCAGGGCGGCACCAAGCCCAACCTGCTGATCACCGACCTCAACATGGGGGCGATGAACGGCATCGAGCTGATCCGCCGGGTGCGCAAGCTCTCGGGCCTGCAATTCATCCCGATCCTGATGCTGACCACCGAGTCCCAGCAGGACAAGCGCAACGAGGCGAAATCGGCGGGTGCCACGGGCTGGATCGTCAAGCCGGTGGACCCGGATGCCCTGCTCAAGGTGATCCGCCAGCTGGTCCCCGGAGCCTGATCGTGGCCTGGGCCCCTCCCCCCCTCGCGCTCCGATGGTCCGGACCGCTCTGCGCCGGGCTGTCGGCCGTGATGCTCGCCGCCGCCGGCACGGTGGCGTTCGGGCCCGTGCCGGGCGTCGCCGCCCTGGCGGCCCTCGGCTTCGCGGCGAGCTGGGGGGCGAGCTGGGTCTCGGCGGTGCTGAGCCGCTCGTCGCCGAGCCGGGAGGCGCCGGCGCACCGGGCGCCCGCGGAGGCGCCGCAAGCGGAATCGCAACAGGACGATCCCGGCGCGCAGGAGGCGACGGGACGGGCGGCGGTCCCGGCCGAGATTCCGGCCGAGATCCAGGCCACCCTGGCCGACCATCTCGCGGTCTACGACCGCCTGTTCGAGCGCGCCACCACCGACACGGCCTCGGTCACCACGGAGACCGAGGCCGCCGCCTACGACATCATGACCAGCCTGCGGGAGGTCGACGGTGCCATGAGCGAGCTGCTCGCCTTCCTGGACCTGTCCGGCTCCAACACCCGGGTGGTCGAGATCGTCGACCAGACCGACCGGCAGCTCACCGAGAATCGCCAGCTGATCGGCGACTTCCTGGTCCGCCGCGACGAGGACGTGGTGACCTGCCGGCAGCGCCTCGACGAGCTCGACGTCGCCACCGCCCAGCTCACCCGGGCGACCGACGGCGTGTAGGCCATCGCCCGCCAGACCAACCTGCTCGCTCTGAACGCGACGATCGAGGCGGCCCGGGCCGAGAAGGCCGGCGCGGGCTTCGCCGTGGTGGCGCGGGAGGTCAAGGAGCTCTCGAGCGCCTCCGCGGGGACCGCGACCCGCATCGCTCAGGATCTCGCCAGCCTGCGCGTCTCCATCCGCGAGAATTTCGCCAGCCTGGTGACCGACCGGGTCGAGAGCGAGCGCGGGGAGCTGATGAAGATCGCCTCGGCGATCGCCAGCCTGACGGAGAACATGGAGCGCCTGGTCGCCCACCAGCGCGACACGCTGGTGAAGGTCCAGGAAGAGAGCGCCCGCATCGCCCAGCCGATCGTCCGGCTCATCGGATCGATTCAGTTTCAGGACGTCACGCGCCAGCGCCTGCAGCATCTCGAGAGTATTTTCGCCGCCGCCCGCACGCATCTTCGCGCACTGGATCTGTCGAATCCATTGACGAAATCTTGGCCCGACGCTAGATCATTTGCAGAAATTGCACTTTCCGAGGGACCGTCACCCCCAAGAAGCACAGAAAAACAAAATAAGGATATCGAATTATTTTAGTTGGTTTTGAAACATTGCATTCTACGAGATGCATCTACCCTGAAGGTCAGGCTTGTGATGCACCCTTTCAGCATTCATGACAGGAGGATTGATCGATGGCATCGATCCTACTGACGGATGACGTGGCCGTCGTGCGGATGACGGTCCGGCGGTTTCTCGAGCGGGGCCAGCACAGGGTCGAGGAATGCGGGTCCGCCGCCGAGGCGGAGGCCCTGTTGGGCAGCCGCCCGTTCGACATCCTCGTCACCGACCTCTGGATGCCCGGGCGGGACGGGCTGACGCTGATCGGCTGGGTCAAGGCGCACAAGCCCGGCCTGCCGATCATCGCGATCACCGGGGGCGCCCCGCGGGCACCGCAGCTCTTCTCGATGGAGGAGGCCGCGCGCGTCGGGGCCGACCGCGTGCTCATGAAACCGGTCGGCATGCAGGAACTCCTGGCCGCCATCTCCGCCCTCGCCCCATCGGACGCCAAGGAGTGATCGAACATATGCATGGCGTCGGACAGATCCTCCAACAGAACCGGGCGGGCGTCCTCGACGCGTGGCTCGCCAAGCTGCGAGACACCGCGCCGGGGGCGCAGCCGGGCTCGCTCCAGCTGCTCAAGCTCGAGCTGGGCACCCTGGTCGAGAAGCTCACGGCCTATTTCCTCCTGGACGACGGCGCCGGCGCCGGGCCCGCCTTCAAGGCCGTGGAGGAGCAGGCCGCCACGATCAGCGCCGCCTGCGTCCGCGACGGGCTGACGCCGATGGAGACCGCCACGCTGATCCTGTCGCTGAAGACGATCGCGGGCGAGATGCTGGATCGCGAGACCAGCGCCAAGGCCACCGAGCTCTACAGGATGCGCACCGCCCTCGACGCGGTGGTGGACCGGCTCGCCCTCATCACCTTCGCGGCCTTCGTCGAGACCCGCGAGGAGATCATCAAGCGCCAGGGCCGGGCGCTGCTGGACCTGGCGACCCCGGCCCTTCCGATCTGGCGCAACATCATCCTGATGCCGCTCGTCGGGATCATCGACACGCAGCGCGCCCGTCAGGTGATGGAATGGCTGCTGGAGGCGCTCTCCCGGGAGGAGGCGCGGATCGCGATCCTCGACGTGACCGGCGTGCCGCTGATCGACAGCCGCGTCGCCCTGCACCTGACCAAGACCGTCGAGGCCGCGCGCCTGCTCGGCTCCCAGGTGATCGTGACCGGCATCAGCCCGGACGCGGCCCAGACCCTCGTGAAGCTCGACGTGGATCTGTCCAATATGATCACCCGGGGGACGCTGCGGGCAGGTCTGGCCGAGGCCTTCCGGCTTCTCGGCCCGCATGCCAAGGGCGCGCACGAGACGATGCTCTGATGCGCGTTCCCATCCTGCGGCTCGGCCGCGTCCTCCTCACCTCCCTGCCGGCTGACCTGACGGACCAGCAGGTGATGGATCTCCAGATCGACGCTCTGGCGCTGATCCAGGCCGGCAAGGCCGACGGTCTCGTGATCGACATCACGGCGGCCGACGTCGTGGATTCGTACATGGCCCGGATCCTCTCGGAGACGGCCAAGATGGTGAAGATCATGGGGGGCGTCGCGGTCCTGGCCGGCATGCAGCCGGCCGTGGCCCTGACGCTCGTGGAGATGGGCCGGGACATGATCGACATGGAGACCGCCTTCGATCTCGAAGGCGGGGTGGCCAAGGTCGGGCGGATGGTGGCTTCCCGCGGAGGTCGCCATGACGAAGTTCCGACCGCCTGATCGCTCCGAACCGGAGCCGCCCCCGGGCGACGAGACCCGGGCCGTCGTGGACATCCGGGCTCAGGACGACATCCTGCGGGCACGCCAAGCCAGCCGCGGCGCCGCCGCGGCGATCGGCTTCGGCACCGTCGATCAGACCCGCCTGGCCACCGTGGTCTCCGAACTCACCCGCAACGCCCTGATCTATGCCGGCGGCGGCGCGTGCCGGGTGCTGACCCGGCTGACGGCCCTGGAGCGGAGCATCGTGATCGAGGTCGAGGATAGCGGGCCGGGGATCGCCAACGTCGCCGGCGCGCTGACGCGCGGATACTCGACCGGGGGCGGCCTCGGCCTCGGCCTGGCCGCCGTGCACAAGCTGATGGACGACCTGACGATCGAGACCTGTCCGGGCCACACCCTGGTCCGGGCCGGCATGACGAGGCGGCGATGAGCCGGTCGCCGGGCTTCCCGGAACCGGCCATCCCGGGGCCGGACATCGTGGCGCTGCGGGTCATGAGCGAGATCGACGCCGCCGAGGTGCGCCAGGAGGCGCGCCGGCTCGCCCTGCGCCACGGCTTCAGCACCGTGCGGGCGCACGGCCTGGCCACGGCGGTCTCCGAACTCGCCATGAACCTCGTCCTCCACACCACGCGCGGCGGGCTGATCCGCCTGACCGCGCAGGATACGCCCGACGCGTCCGTGATCGAGCTCGTCGCCGAGGATGACGGCCCGGGGATCCCCGATCTCGCCCTCGCCATGGAGGACGGCTTCTCGACCCGCGGCGGCCTGGGCTGCGGCCTCCCGGGGACGCGCCGCCTGGTCGATAGCTTCACGATCACCACCCGGGTCGGGGAAGGGACCCGCATCGTCTGCCTGGTGCGGCGGCCGTGAGCCCGGATCCGGTGATCCCGATCCCCCGGATCGCCGCGGCCACACGGGTCTATCCCGGCGAGACCGCCTGCGGCGACCTGGTGGCCTGGTGGCAGGAAGGGGACGCGACCTTCGCCTGCATCGTCGACGGCCTCGGGCACGGGCCGGACGCCCATCACGCCGCCCGGAGCCTGCTCGCTTTGGTCGAGGGCCAGGTGGGACTCGAGCCGGCCCAGCGGCTCGCCACCGCCGACCGGGCCATGCGCCACACCCGCGGCGCCGCGGCGGCCCTGGTGCGCATCGATCCCGCCGCCAGGACCATCACCGCGGCCGCCGTCGGCAACATCCAGGGCGCGCTGTTCGCCGCCCGGACCCTGCGGTTCGACGGCATGCCGGGGATCGTCGGGGCGGGCCTGCGCCCGCTCAAGCCCCTGGTCGTCCCATTCACCGCCGCCGACATCCTGGTCCTGTGGACCGACGGGCTCCGGCCGGTGGACCTGGAGCCAGACGCGGCGCGCGCCGATCCCGAGCGGCTCGCCGCGGACCTGATGGCCAGCCACGGACGCCAGAGCGACGATTGCGGCGTCCTGTGCGTCGCCTTCCGGGCGTGAGGCCGCATGCGAAACCTCTTGCTGCGCTACACCGACGGCATGGCGCGCTACGTCGCCACCGCGGACGAGGCGCCGCTCCTCGACATCGAGGAACTCGGCCGCCTGGCGATCACCGACGACATCTCCCTCGACGAGATCGCCGGGCTGCATGAGGGCGCGGCGCTGGCCCTGTCGGACCGGGGCGTGCCGATCAACCGGCCGGAGATCATCCGGCGCATGTCGGCCTGCCTGAGCGCCCTGATGGTCTCGGCGGCGGTGGCCTACCGGACCAAGATCGACCTGCTCGAGCAGCATCGGCAGCAGGAGCGTGACCGGACCGAGCGGGACCGCCAGCGCCTGGAGACGCTGGGCCAGTTCGTCGGCTCGGTGGCGCACGAGCTCAACAACCTGCTCCAGCCCGTGCGCGGCATGACCGAGATCATGCTGGCCGATCTCGCCGAGGGGCGATCGCCCGAGCGGGCCGACCTCGAAACCGTGGAGGCCTGCGCGATCCAGGCGGTCGGCGTCATCCAGGGCATCCTGGGCTATGTCCGGCGCGAGACGATCGCGCCCCAGAGCCTGGCCTTCGGGGCCGCGGTCGCGACCGCCTGCACCTTCATCCGGCCGATGCTGCGCGAGCCGTTCGCGGTTGCGATCCGGGACCGGGACACCGAGGTCCTGGCCCTGCAGGGCGAGCTGACCCAGATCCTGCTGAACCTGCTCCAGAACGCCGTGCAGGCCGGGGCGACGCGGATGCGGGTCGAGGTCGACCGGATCGACGGCGATCGGGCAGCCGGCGGGGCGTGGCCGCGGATGCGCCTTCAAGTGATCGATGACGGCCAGGGGATGTCCGCCGCCGTCGCGGCCCGCGCCCTCGACCCGTATTTCACCACCAAGGCGACCGGCCAGGGCACCGGCCTGGGGCTCGCCATCGTCCGCAGCATCGTGGTCGGCTGGTCGGGCGACCTGCAGCTGACCTCGGAGCCCGGGCGCGGCACCACCGTCACCCTGCTGCTGCCGGTCCACGCCGGCTGACGCGATCCGGGCGGGCGCGGTAAGCCCGCGCCGGGATTACGCTTTCGGGAATCGATCAACAGCCCTCCACCGGAATCGGGCTAGACCGCGCCTGAACGGTTGAACCGCGGCGGCTCCTGCGCTTTGTTCGCCATATGTTCTCAACGGAACGGATTGGCCATGCTCGCACACCCGCACGAACCGCCTGCGGAAATTCGGCTCACGGAGGCGGAGGCGATCGCGCTGGCCTATCATCGGGCCGCCCGGGGCGACGCCTGGAGCGCCCTGGTGGCGGCAATCGCCGACGCGCTGGTCGATCTCGACGACGCCGAGCAGCGGGCTGCCAAGCAGGGCCGGCTGATCTCCCGGGGCTACGCCCGCTGCTGCATCGGCGCGAACTGACGGCGCCCGGTTCGGCACCGGGCCTTGCAGGAGACCGCAACTTCTGGTAATAAATCCTTTCCTATGACAATAAACCAGACCTCGCCCGCGATGGGAGCCGGCCATGGGCGACATCAACGATGAACGGCGCCGCCTCTCAGCCACATGGCTCAACACCATCGCGTCCGGCGTCGTCTCGGCCGGGTCCTGCGGCTCGCTGCTGGCCTACAGCTTCGGCCCGCGGCCCGGCATCAGCGGGCTTCAGGTCCTGGTGGTCACGACCTGCGCGCTCGGCCTCGGCGCGACCCTCCACCTCCTGGCCCGGTCGCTCCTGAACAACCGGTGACGGGACGGAAGAGGACTGCGGCCGGCCCGAATTGCACCGCTGCGACGGCCGGGGGCGGGACAGAGCCCCCGGCAGGCTCTAAGACCGCGCCGAATCTGCCGATCCGGAACCCGCCATGACGCCGGCCGAGCGCGACCGCTTCGAGAAGTGCCTCGCCCTGGCGAATCGGGGGGCCACCGCGGGCGAGCGGGAAGCGGCGCGGGCCGCCGCCGAGCGCATCGCGGCCGGCGCCGGCCTGTCGCTGGCCGAAGCCGCGGCGGCCCTGCGCAATCCGCGGTTCTCTGCGGCGGAACCGGAGCCGCCGCGCCGGCCGCCGCCCTCCCCGCGGCGGCCCTTCGCCTGGGCGCAGCCGAAGGAGCCGGTGAAGCCGATCACCGTCGAGGAGCTGCGGCGCCAGAAGGCCGAGACGGAGGCCTGGAAGAAGCGGGCCGCCGCCTCGGCCGAGCTCAAGCGGAAACGCGAACGGGCCGAGCAGGAGGCCTACGCCGCCGAGCAGCGCGCCGCCCAGGCCGAGCGCGACCGGGAATGGGCCGCCGCCCAGGCCCGCCGGAAGGCGCCCTGAGGGGCGCCGGTCAGGAGAGCTCGGGCCCGGCCGTGACGGTCTGGCCGGCCAGAGCCGGGGCGTCGTCGCCGTGCCGGCCGACCGCGATCGCGCGCTTGATCGTGGAGCGGGCGGCGTCGATGGCGATGGCCGCCGCCGACAGGGTCCGGCCCTCGGTGGGGCGCTCCAGGGCGTGCCGGGCGATGTCGCCGGCGAGGTCGTCGATCTCGCGGGCGAGCGTCACGAGACGGGCGGGATCGGGGGAATCCTGCGCCTCCTGCCGGATCGCCAGGAGCCGGTCGGTCGCCTCCTCGATCCGCTCGCGCCGCAGGCGGGACAGGCGCTGCCCGACCCAGGCGAAGGCCGAGCCGATGCCGCCGCCCAGGAAGGCGACGAGATAGATCCAGGTCTCGTAGCGCTCGACGAAACTCTGCTGCTCGCGCTCGAAATAATCGACCGCTCCGGGATGGATCGGCAGCCGGGCGCTGGTGGCGCCGGACGTGCTCTCGTAGGCCGGGGCCTGGACGTAGTCGGCGGCGGCGGTGACGTTCGCCATGCCGCTGCGCAGCTCGAACAGGTGCTGGGTCACGTCCGCCGCCACCGAGCGGGACAGGCTGGCGCGCGCCATCAGCCGGTAGGAGGCGCCCACCGTGTGCACGTCCTCCTCCGGCACCTTGGGGCTGCCCCCGAAGGTCTCGGCCGGCATGCTCACCATCTGGAGGCGCGGCATCCGGGCCACGATGGCGTCGGCATTCTCCACATCGACGAAGGCGACCTTCCGGCTGCGGCTCGCCGCCTGGACGCTCTCGACGATGCGCTGCGCCGTCGGGGCGGTGGGCGCGATCACCGAGACCACGGCATCGACCTCCTTGCGGGTCAGCGCGGCGGTGAGGTCGGCCTCGGCGACCTCCACGAGGGCGACCTGCCGGGGCGGTAGCGGGCCGCCCTTGTCCTGGCTCGCGAGCGTCAGGCCGTAATGGGCCAGCATCGACCGGATCAGCGTCTCGTCGGCGTCCCGGTGGGCCAGGATGGCGAGGCGCTTGCGGTCGAGATCGGGGAAGCGGGTGATCTCCGAGGCCTCGGGCGAGGCGATGATCATGGCCTGGTCGCGCAGGATGGCGAGGGTCAGGCCGTTATCCGGCAGCGCCACGTCGGGGCGGACCACGGCGAGGTCGGCCCGGCCGTCGCGGAGCGCCTCGGCGCTGTCGCGCACGTCGTCGAAGGGCAGGATCTTGAGCCGGATCTCCTTGTGCCGCTTCGCCAGGGCGTCGGCATAGGCCTGGATCACCGCCGGCTCGGTGCCGTCGCGCGGGGCGACCGCCACCGTCAGCACCGTGGCGCGCGAGGCCCAGTAGGCCCCGGCGGCGGCGAGCCCGAGCCCAATGGCGAGGATCAGGAAGACGATCTCCGGACGCAGGAGAAGCTTGCCGAACCGCCTCATCGGCCCTCTCCTCCACCCGCGCCGGAACCCGCCCGGTCCCTCGCGGAGGCCGGGCGATCGTCGGGCGCCGGTTCTATCTTACCGCCGGATGGTTTCGGAAAACCGATATCCACGTCTCCGCGTCACGCGCGTGATCAGTGGCCGCGGCGGGTGAGCCAGCCGGCCGCGAAGGCCAGGGCGGCGATGCCGAGCAGGGTGCTGGTGCGGTTGGTGTCGGCGTAGCGGACCGCCTGACGGCCGTAGGTCTCGCCCCGGCGGCGGGCCTCGCGGGCGTAGCGGCGGCCGTCGTCGATCAGGTGGTCGGCGCGCTCGGAAGCGGCGTGAGCCAGGTGGCGGCCATCCTCGGCGAGATCCTCCGCGCGGTCCCGGGCGCGCCCGTAGACGTATTGCGCGCCGCCGGCCACCTGGTTCACGGCGCCGCGGACCTGCCGACCCGGATCGCCGGTGAGGCCGCCGAGGGTGGTCTGGGCCCGGCCCTTCACGTGGCGGGACGCGCCCCGGATCTGGTCGCGGTTCATGCTGCTCTCCTGGCTGTGGGGTTGGTCGGGGCGGGACCGGTCCTGCCGGCCCCGCCGAACGGATTCAGTTCCGGCCGGTGACCTTGTCGGCCAGGTTCTTGGCGCCGTCCTTGACGTCGCCCACAGTCTTCTGCGCCTCGCCCTTGAGCTCCTGCGCCTTGCCCTCGGCCACGAGCTTGTCGTTGCCGGTCACGTTGCCGGCGGCCTGCTTGACGTTGCCCACGGCCTCGTTGGCCAGGCCCTTGATCTTGTCGGTGGTGCTGCTCATCGAAACATCTCCTTCGGGGTTGCGGAATGGCCGGCTTGTGCCGGTCGAGAGGGGTCCCCGCCGGCGGGCGGGGACCGATGGGGATCAGGCGCGGCGGGTCTCGTAGGCGCCGAGCAGGGTGACGGGCTTGGGGGCGCCGAAGCGACCGCCCAGGAAGGCGGCGAGCGCGCCGAGGACCAGGGCCAGGGCGGCGTAGAAGGCGCCCTGGGTGGCGGCCGACTTGGTGGCGACGGCGGCGGCCTCGGCCTTCTGCTTGGCGGTGGCGACCGCCTGGTCGTACTGCTTCTCGTAGTCCTGGACCTGCTGGCGGGCCTGCTCGACCGGGATGTTCTGCGCCTTGGCCAGCGCGTCCGCGGCGCGGCTCTCGGCCTGCTGCTTCTGGGCCGGGTCACCGGTGAACAGGGCCTTCACGGCCGCCACGGCGGCGTCGCGGGCGGCCTGCGGGTCCTGGCCGGCGGCCTGCTGACGGACCGTGCTCTCGATCCCGTCGAGCGGGTTCGTGATCTTGGCGAGCGACGGCGCGGCGGCCTGGGCGGCCGTCTGCACGGTGCCGCCGACGAGCGATCCGGCCCCGCCCAGGGTGGCGGTCACGCCGCTGAAGGCGCCGCCGATCAGCCCGCCGACCGCGGAGGTCAGCAGGTAGAGCACCACCAGAGTGGTCACCGCCCAGGACACCAGGCCGTGCAGGCCGGCCGTCCCCGGCAGCGGCTTGCCGGACAGGCGCCCGGCGATGGCGCCGCCGATCAGCGAGGCGACGATGCCCGAAGCCACGAACCAGATCCCGGCGCCCATGGAGGCGGTCGAGGCGGCCGGGTTGTCGGCGGCATTGGGCCCGAAGGAGGCCAGGCCCACGCCGGCGCCGACCAGGTTCAGGATCACCTGGGTGACCAGGGCGGTGGCGGCACCGGCGAAGATCGCCCCCCAGGAAACCTGGTTGAGCAGGATTGCGCGCGTGTCGGCGGACGCGCCTGCGGCCAGGGGGGACGCGGTGGTTTGGATGGTGGTCACGCTCTTGCTCCGGGTCGTCGGTCGTCTGTGGAAGTGGAAGCCGGGATCAGTCGCGGCTCGCGCTGACCAGGAGGCCGAGGCCGAAGCCGACGAGGCCGGCGACGAGCAGGGAGGCGAGCGGGTACTCGGCGACCTGATGGCTCACCTCGCGGGTGCCCCGGCGCAGGTAATGGCCGCCGCGCTCATAGGCGTCCTCGGCGTAGTCGGCGGCCTCGTCGGCCGCGTGCCGGACCGTGTCCTTGGCCTGGCCGTAGAGGTTCTCGGCCTGCCCGCTGGCCTCGCGGAAGCGGCCCTCGACCGAGTCGCTCCGCGAGCCGGCGAGGTCGCCGACGGCGCCCTGCACCTTGCCGCCGAGGTCCTTGGCGGCGCCCGTGATCCTGTCGATGTCGACCATGTCGTTCTCCGTTGGGTGTGGGTTCGATGGGGATGGCGCCCGGACGGGCCGCCGGCTTGAGACCGGGGTCAGTCGGAGCGGGGTTTGGCCGGCTTGGAGGGCCGGGCCGCCTGTTTCTGCCGCCGGCCCTCGGCCTCGACCCGGGCGTCCCCGGTGAGCTTGCCGATGGCCTCCTTGACCGACGCCTTGAGGTGCTCGGCGGACGGTATTTTCAAGCGCTCGATCACGGGCACCTCGCCGTTCCTGAGAAGACCCTGGATCGGCCATCAGATGTGCGCCGCGCTCGCACAATCAATGGTACAAAAGAACTATAATTGCGAGATGACTTAGCCGATCACGACTGTGTGATCCGCTGCAGATCGGTCAGAAGGCTCCTCCGATATTTGTACGGACCGACATTGGACGCTGGCGCCGGATGGCCTGTTCTTTCGCGTTCGCCCCCTGGCGCTTGCACCTACCGTATCGGCAGCGGGGCAAAAACGGATTGCGCACAAGCTGGTTCCCTGACCTACGTTATTTTTCCTGGTATACCTGCACCACCGGGGCGGTTGTTATCGACCAGAAGTAGTCTTCGCCGTTTTGAAGCGGTGGTATCAGCGCCCGGGATCCGGCCTCACCCTCGCGGGCGCCGTCGTGGCAGTGGCCGATGGAGGGCGGAAATCGCAGGGCCGGGCAGCCCACAGCCGATGCGCGCGTTCGACAGCCGGCAACACGCAACAGTTTTGCGCCGGGCGGATATTTGAGCGGGTTGACCCGTTGCACGTATCCGCGGAGGGTCGGTCAGTCCCGCCACTGGCGGGCAAGGATCAAACCCCATGACAATCTTGATGTCGGTCGCGCTGGCACTCGCGGTGCTCGGCGCGCTGGTGACGCATTCCGCCTATCGGCTCGCGCCGGTCACGAACAAGTTCGCCGGCTGGGACGTCGCCTTCGTGAGCGGCATCAGCGTCACCGCGCTCGGCAGCCTCGGCGCCCTCCTGCTGGTCTTCACCGCCTGAGCTTCGACCCTCTGCACCGCCGAGCCGATGCATAAGGCCACAGGGGTGGACCTATCCGTCCGGCGGCCTGTTCCTCCCCCGAACCGGTCGCGTTGCGATCGGACCCGGCTCCAAACCTTCGATTCACCGCGCCTGCCGGTGCCGAACCGGCATCCCCGTCGGCGGCGAGCGCTTAGACCCCGCAACGGCGGGTCAACGAGGTTCCAAGATGGCAGAACAACTCTCCGGTCAGGACGGCCGGCAGGGCAAGCGTGGCCGGCCGGCGCTCTACGTGCTGGTCGCCAGCGTCGGGCTCATGGTCGCCGCGCTCGCCGGGCTGATGATGTGGCAGGGCGCAAGCTCGCCCACGGATTACGCGAGCCAGAGCCAAGCGGCCTCGCGCAAGCAGGTCACCGGCAGCGAGAGCGGCACGGGCGGCGCGACCTCGCCCTCCGACACCAGCGCGGTTCCGGGCGGCAACCCGGCCTATCCGCAGCCGGCCGCCCGCAGCGCAAATCCGTGACCCGGCACGATCACCGCTGCGCGGCGGAGATCTGCCGCGAGCAGGGCTGGCAGGTTGGAACCTGCCTGGTCGGCGATGCCGGCTACGGCCCGACGGTGATCCAGATCACCGCGGTGGGCGACCGGGTCATGCTCGCCAAGATCCTCAGTCACGGCCGGGTGGCCGTGGCCTATAACGAGGCCCAGGCCTGGTCTCTCTCCCTCCGGGACTGGCGCTCGGTCGGCTGATCCGGCCCCGCCGTGGTACGGATCCGCCCGGGCGCGCTCGCTGGGCGATTCGGCTGGACCAACGAGCGTCGAAGCGCTCCGGGGCGCGTCTTATATCTCCGGGCGCACGGGTGCGGCGGCCTTGTCGGCCGGGCGCCAATCCACGAGGTACGCTATGACATCGCTGCTCGATCAACTCCGCACCATGACCGTGGTGGTTGCCGATACCGGTGACATCGGCGCCATCGAGAAGCTCAAGCCGGTCGATTGCACCACCAATCCCTCGCTGCTGCTCAAGGCGGCCAGCATGGAAGGGCTCGCCCCGATCGTCGACGAGGCCGTGGCCTGGGGCAAGAAGCAGGGCGGCGAGACCGAGGACATCGTCCAGGCGGTGGCCGACCGGCTCGCCGTATCGGTGGGCGCCGAGTTGACCAAGCTCGTGCCGGGCCGGGTCTCCACCGAGGTCGACGCCAACCTGTCGTTCAACACCGACCGGACGGTGGAGAAGGCCCGGGCGATCATCCGCGCCTACGACGAGCGCGGCATCGCGCGCGACCGGGTGCTGATCAAGATCGCCTCCACCTGGGAGGGCATCCAGGCGGCCCGCGTGCTGCAGCGCGAGGGCGTCGACTGCAACCTGACGCTGCTGTTCTCCCTGGTCCAGGCCATGGCCTGCGCAGATGCCGGCGTGTTCCTGATCTCGCCCTTCGTCGGGCGGATCACCGACTGGTACGCCAAGGCCGAGGGCAAGACCTACACGGGCGCCGAGGATCCGGGCGTCCAGTCGGTGCGGGCGATCTACGCCGCCTACAAGGCGCGCGGGATCAAGACCGTCGTAATGGGCGCCTCGTTCCGCAACATCGGCCAGATCCAGGCGCTGGCCGGCTGCGACCGCCTGACCATCTCGCCCAAGCTCTTGGAAGAGCTCGCCGCGACGGAGGGCCACCTCCCCCGCGCCCTGTCGCCCGAATCCTACGGCGAGGCGCTTGAGGTGCCGGCGACCGACGAGTTCTCGTTCCGCTGGGAGATGAACGAAAGCGCGATGGCCACGGAGAAGCTCGCCGAGGGCATCCGGCAGTTCGGCAGCGACCTGCGCGCGCTCCACGCGCTCATCCGCGACCGCCTCGCCCGCGGGTGAGTCGCCCCGGCACGCGGGTCCGGCCCGAAACGCGGGCCGGACCCGCGTGCGGCCGGTGGATCATTCCGGGCGAGCACCGCGTTCCATCCGCGCCGCATCTGCCGCGGTTCGGAGTGCGCCGTGTACAATCCCTTCTTCTCATCGATGATGCTGGCGATCGAGGCCCAGCGGGTAATCGAACTGCGCCTGGTCCGTCTTGCCTGGGGCGGCAGCGAGGGGCTGGCCGAGGCGCAATCCATGGTGACCGAGAAGATGCACGCTGCCGGCGAGGCCATGACGACGCTCATGATGGGCGGCTCGCCCGAGACGGTGATCGCCCGCTACCGCGAGCACGTGGCGTTCAACACCAAGCGCCTGACCGCGGCCTGACGGTCCCGTGCCGTCCGGCGCCGGGTCGACCGGCCTGGGCGGCAAATCTTCGTCGGGATCCATTTTCTTTCGCCGACGCAGTATCGCGTTCGGCGGCGGCCGCCCTCGGCGCGGCCCAGGACGGAACTGAACGCCTACCATGATCGAGCCGAATCAAACCGCCTTCATCGTGAAGGTCGCGCGCCGGGATGAGGACGCCCCGGAGAACCTGCTGACGGTGTTCTACGCGGTCATCGCGGACGATCCCGACAGCGGGGTCCAGATCGTCAAGGAAGCCGTGAAGGACGGGGCCGAGGTCACGCTGACCGAGGTGCGGCTCTCGCAGGCCACCGCCCAGGCGATCGACCTGCGCCCCGGCTACGCGCGCGCGCTCTGAGCGGAATTCGGCTTCCACGCCCATCCGTGTTGAGGGGCGAGATCGGATGGGCGTGGAAGGCCAGCGATCGGCTGGTCCGACTTGGGTAGGACGGCAGGGTTAACGGTCCCTTACCGGCGCCCCGCTCAGGAATGCGGCGCGATCCAGCCCAGGATCGACGCGCAGCGCTCGGCCTGGTCGCGGGTCAGCCCGGAAGCGACCGCCGCGCCGTTGCGATAGACCACGAAGGTGCCGTCATCGGTCGCGCGGATCTTGATCGAGGCCATCAGGCGGCTCCCCCGGCGAGCGCCTGAAGCTGGGTCAGCCCGGTGGCGGTGATCTGCCAGATGGCGAGGCCGTCGCTGACCCCGACCCGCTCCAGATGGCCGATACTCTCGAGAGCCGTGAGTCTGCTGTGATCACCGGGCCAGGATGCGTCCGGCTTCCGCTGAATGGAGATCCGATAGTTGTCGGACCCGGCGGCTTTATTGAGCAGGCGGCGCTCGTGATTGACCAGCATTGGCACTCCTAGGCAGTTCCAATCGGGACGCATTACTTACGTACAGGCTGGCCTATATGGTCAAGCTTGGCAACCCCACCGGCCCAAACGCCCCTGTATCGCGGCCGCCCGGCGCCCGGATCAGGACGCCAACGCCAGGTCCGCGCCGGCGCAGCCCAGCCCGGCCAGGAACAGGCATCCGCCTATCCCTTCGAGGAGGGCCCGGTGCCGGGGCGCCCACAGGGAGGCGGCGGCCAGGCCGGCGCCAGCCACCACACAGAACACGCCCAATCCCATCATGACGGCCTCCGCGTCGCCCCGGCGACGCGAGGACGACGATCGCGAGAGCCGGAAGGTTGCCGCGATTCCAGGTTGTCGACAGGCAAATCGGCCGCCGACAGCGGAAGGGCCGGCGTGGCGGCCGGCCCTTCGGAGAATCGTGACGCGTTCGCGGCCGGACCGCGCCGGCGTTACTGGAACATGTCGGGCTGCGTCGCGGCGATGTGGCTGTAGAGCGTCTGGAAGTGCAGCCAGCCGATATAATCGCTGCCGACATGCTCGCGGCTGTAGCGGGCGGTCTTCTCCGACAGGAGCTGCGGTTTGATGCCGGTCGCCTCGACCAGGAGCTGCTGCTGGCAGGCGCGCTCCAGGGCGATGAACCAGAACGCCGCGTCGTCGATGCTGTGGCGGCTGCAGGTCAGCAGGCCGTGGTTCTGGTGCAGCACGCCGCGGTTGCGGCCGATCTGCTGGGCCACCGAAAGGCCGCTCGCCTTCTCGACCGCGACCGCCCCGGCCGAGGCGCCGATCACCGCGTGGCTGTCGTGGAAGGCGGCCGCGTCCTGGCTGATCATGTCGAGCGGCCGGCCGGTGGCACACCACGCGGTGCCGTAGGTCGTGTGCGCGTGGCACATCGCCATGACGTCGGGATACTCGTCGTGGACCGCCGCGTGCAGCACGAAGCCCGCGCGGTTGATCGCGTAGCGTCCCTCGACCACGTCGCCCTTGTGGTCGGCGAGGATCAGGTTCGACATCCGCACCTGCGAGAAGTGCACGCACATCGGGTTGGTCCAATACAGCTCCGGACGCTCCGGATCGCGGATCGTGAGGTGCCCGGCGAAGCCGTAATCGAAGCCGTGCAGCGCGAAGGCCCGGCAGGCCGCCACGAGGTGCTGCTTGCGGTATTCCCGCGCTTCGGCGTGGCTGGCGAACTCCGGCATCTCCGGGAAGATCAGGCCCGCCTGCTCGGGCTGGTAGATCGAGGTGCGCCTGCGGCCGGCGCTGTCATTGGGCAGGTCGATGGCGATGTCGCTGCCGTGGGCAGGGTCGTCGAGCATGACGCGTCCTCTCATGGGCTGGGCGAAGACCATCCTCACCCGTCTTCGCGGTCTGACAGGCACTATCGTGCCGAACCCCAACATTGACAAACGACGCGTTTTCACCGTTTTCGTGAATCCAATTCACGGACCGCCCGATGCGCCGCATCCCGAGCTTCTCTGCCCTGCGGGCCTTCGAGGCGGCCGCGCGCCTCGGCAGCTTCGCCCGGGCGAGCGAGGAGCTGCACCTGACGCCCTCGGCGGTGAGCCATCAGATCCGTGCGCTGGAGCGCAGCCTCGGGCGCGCCCTGTTCCGGCGCGCCAACCGGCAGGCCACGCTCACCGCCGACGGCGAGCGCCTGAGCGCGGGCCTCGCGCAGGCCTTCGACACGATCGAGGCACTCTGCGCCGAATTGAGCCCGCCGCCGCCCTCGGCGCTGGCCGTGCATTGCACGCCGAGCTTCGCCGCCAAGTGGCTCGGCCCCCGGCTGCATGCCTTTGTGGAGGCGCATCCCGACATCGGCATCCGGCTGTCCAGCAACGCCGACCCGATCGACCTCGGCCGGCACGCGGAGATCGACATCCTGATCGCCTATGGTCGCCCGCCGCGCGGCCCGGGGCTGACGGTCGAGGCCCTGGGCCGCGAGGAGATCGCGGCCCTGTGCGCGCCGGAGCTGGCCCGATCCCTCGGGCCGATCGAGCCCGCCACGGCCCAGCGCTTCCCCCGGCTGGATTCCTCGTTCAGCCCCGTGCGCTGGCCGGACTGGTTCGCCCGCAACGCGTTCTCCGCCCCGGCCGCGGCCTCCGGGCCGGCCTTCGATCGCGGCTCCCTGGTGATCGCGGCGGCGGTCCAGGGCCTCGGCGTCGCGCTGGAGAGCCTGCGGTTCGCGCAGGACGAACTCCGCGCCGGCCAGCTCGTGCGGCTCGGCGACGGCCGGCTCGCGAGCCTGTACCGGCACCTGCATTTCATCTGCTACCGCGAACGCGACCGGGACCTAGAGAAGATCCGCGCCTTCCGCCGATGGCTTCTGGAGCGGGAGCAGGAGAGCCGCGCCAGGGGATAGGCGCCGCCCGTCCGGGGCCGGGCGCCGGCGCCGTCGCATGGGCACGTACGGGAATGCATGATAATGCCAAGCTCGCACGAGGATGCAACGCGGCGGGTACGGCCCCCGGGGCTCGACCGACCGCGGGACACCGCAGGGAGAGCGCCATGTCGATGTTCGCCAAGCTGCAGCGCCGCGCCAGCGAGGGCCGCCCCGTCCGCGTCGCGCTGATCGGCGCCGGCAAGTTCGGCTCCATGTACCTGTCGCAGGCCCCCCGGACGCCGGGCATCCACCTCACCGCCCTGGCCGACCTCTCGCCCGACCGGGCGCGCCAGGCGCTGCGCCGGGTGGGCTGGGACGAGGCCCGCTTCGCGGCCCCGACCCCGGAGGAGGCCGCGCGGACCGGCGCGACCTGCGTCACCGACGATGCCGACGCCCTGATCGCCAGCCCGTTCGTGGACATCGTGATCGACGCCACCGGCAGCCCCGCCGCCGGCATCCACCACGCTCTCAAGGCCTGCGAACACCGCAAGCACATCATCATGGTCAACGTCGAGGCCGACGTGCTGGCCGGCCCGCTCCTGGCCCGCCGGGCCGCGGAGGCGGGGGTCATCTACTCCATGGCCTCGGGGGATCAGCCGGCCCTCATCGCCGAGTTGGTCGACTGGGCGCGCACCATCGGGCTGGAGGTGGTCTGCGCCGGCAAGGGCACGAAGTACCTGCCGGCCTATCACGCCTCTACGCCCGACACGGTCTGGGGGCATTACGGCTTCAGCGCCGAGCAGGTCGCGGGCGGCGACTTCAACCCGCAGATGTTCAACTCCTTCCTGGACGGCACCAAGTCGGCGCTGGAGATGGCCGCGGTGGCCAATGCCTGCGACCTGACCCCGCCGCGCGACGGGCTGGCCTTCCCGGCCTGCGGCGTCGACGACCTGCCCACGCTCCTGCGGCCGGTGGCGGATGGCGGCATCCTGACCGAGCGCGGCACCGTCGAGGTCGTGTCCTCCCTGGAACGGGACGGGCGCCCGGTGTTCCGCGACCTGCGCTGGGGCGTCTTCGCGGTGTTCGCGGCGCCGAGCCGCTACGTGCAGGAGTGCTTCGCGCAATACGGGCTCAAGACCGACGCCAGCGGCCGCTACGCCGCCACCTACAAGCCGTATCACCTGATCGGCCTCGAACTCGGGATCTCGGTCGCCTCCATCGCGGTCCGCGGCGAGGCCACGGGCGCCACCGGCGCCTGGCGCGGCGACGTGGCCGCTACCGCCAAGCGCCCCCTGATGGCCGGCGAGCGCCTCGACGGCGAGGGCGGCTTCACGGTCTACGGCAAGCTGATGCCGACGACCGATTCCCTCGCGCAGGATGCACTGCCGATCGGGCTCGCGCATAACCTGGTCCTGACCCACGACGTCCCGGCCGGCCGGGTGGTGCGCTGGAGCGACGTGACCTACGACGCCAACCACCCGGCGATCCGCGTCCGCCGCGAGATGGAAGCCCTGTTCCGCGCCGAGCTTGGCCTGGGTTCAGCCGCACTACGGGTCGCCTGAGCGCGCCACTGCGCCCGGCCGCGTCGTCCCGGCAGGCGGACGGCGCAGGGCATCACCGACACACCCTGTCGCGCCGTGCTCGATGCCGCAGTGTGCTGGTGGTGGGACACAAGCGGGACAGGGCGCAGGGGCAATCCGGGCGAGCGTGGCGGGCTTTCCGTCTGGCGGCTGCCGGACATCCTCACCAAGGCTGGATGCCTCGCGAGGCTCGGCCCGCTCCCTGAGGCCGAGGAACAGGTAAGAAGGTCATCAACGGCTACGCCGACCTGGACGATATGTCGGTGGCGCTCGCCGTCGCGGTGATGAAGTTGGCGGCGGGCACGCCATGCGCCTGACGGTTGGCAATGCCGATCGAAGGCGAGGGGTCGCCTATCCGACGAAGATGCGGATGAAGTCCGCGCAGGCGACGGCCAACAGAAACAGCATTCCCCAGCCTAAGTTGCGGATCTGGCGTTCCGCCTCGGAGGCCTTCGCTTCCAGCGCGAGGATACGCAGCCGCAGCCATTGGACCTCCTCTTCGGGGTGCATTCTGAGCTCCATCGCCGGGGTCGCAACTTCCGATGGTAGGCGGCGTGGGCCCGCTGTCCATCCATCCCGGCGGTGCCAGTCCGTCATCGGACGATGCGAGCCGACCGCTCATAACGGTCTGATTGGAGGTTCGAATCCTGCACCCTCCGCCAGCGCATGCAGATGCCAGGACGGCGCCTGCATGCACGTTACCTTGACATGGCAGGGATCACTGGTTCGCGGCCCCTCGCGCATCCTGTGCGGGCGGCAGCCGTCGCCGGGCGGTTTTGCTGTTACCCACAGCGTTACCCCGGCGCATCCGGAAGGTTTTAAAATGATCGCTAAGTGATGGCGCGCCCGCCCAGCGCCGTTTCGAACGAATTGTTCAACACGCTGGCGCAGTGGAACGCCTTCCTGGAGCACCGCCAGTCGCATGACTTGCAGGTGCCGCCATGTCCCTAGGCAGCACCTTTCAGGCCGAAGCGGCAGCCCCGCCTCCCGCTAAACCCCGCCGAATCAGAAAGGCCAAGGCACCGGCACCCTTTAGCTTGCGGCTTTCGGAGGCCGAGCGCGCCCGCCTGGCTTGTGAGGCCGCGGGCGCTCCGCTCGGCACCTACATCCGCGCGAAGGTTCTGGGTGAGCCGGTCCCCGCTAGGGTCCGTAAGAGCGGCATCTCGATTGCCGACCGGAAAGTGCTGGCCCAGCTCATTGCCCTGCTCGGCCGGTCGCGGGTTTTCAGCAACCTCAACCAGCTCGCCCATGCGGCAAACACCGGCTCGCTTCCCGCGACGGAAGAAACCGAAGCCGCCCTGGTTCAGGCGCTTTCCGACCTCCACGAGATTCGCCGCCTGCTGCTGGTCGCGCTCGGCCTCAAGCCGGAGGCGCAGCCATGATCTTGAAGGGCTCGCAACGCGGCGGCGGCCAGGACTTGGCCGCCCACCTCATGCGGATGGACGACAACGAACATGTGCGCGTCCACGAGTTGCGCGAGTTCGCCTCCGACAATCTGCGCGGCGCATTCAAAGAAGCCGAAGCGATTTCGCGCGGGACCAAGTGCCGCCAGTATCTCTTCTCGCTGTCACTCAGCCCGCCGGAGAGCGCGGCCGTCACCGAGGCCGAGTTCGAGAGGGCCATCGACGACGCAGAACGCCGCCTCGGCTTGGATGGGCAGCCGCGCGCCATCGTCTTCCACGAGAAGGAAGGCCGCCGCCACGCTCATGCTGTCTGGAGCCGCATCGACGCGGCCACCATGACAGCGCGGCCGATGTCCTTTTTCAAAAAGAAGCTCGTTGGTCTCTCGCGCGATCTCTACCTCGAACACGGCTGGGAGATGCCGCGCGGTATCGCCCGCGAGGGGATGCGCGATCCGCGCAACTTCACCCTGGCCGAATGGCAACAGGCCAAGCGCCGAGAGCAAGACCCGCGCTGGCTCAAGGCAGCCGTGCAGTCCTGCTGGCAAGCATCCGACAGCGCTCCCGCTTTCTCCCGAGCGCTAGAGGATCACGGCTGTTTCCTCGCGCGCGGGGACCGGCGCGGCCACGTCATCATCGACCATGACGGCGAAGTGCATTCGCTCCCGCGCGTCCTCGGTCTCAAAACCAAGGATGTGAAGGCGCGGCTCGGGGATGGCGATGCGCTGCCCTCCGTCGAGGCCACCCGCAAGGCGCTGGCCAAGCGGATGACACCAGCGATCAAGCGCCACGTCGCGGAGTCGCGGACCAAGTTCCAGAAATCTGTTGCCACCCTCGCTCACGCCAAGATGGAAATGACCCATCGCCACCGTGATGGCCGCGCGAAGCTTGCCCAGGACCAGACGCGTACGTTGGACGCTGAGACGAAGGCGCGAGCGGCACGACTGCCCAAAGGCCTGCGCGGCCTGTGGCACCGGATCACCGGCCAATATCAAAAGGTCCGCGCGCAGAACGAAGCCGAAGCCAAGGCAAGCCGCGAGCGGCAAGCGCAAGAGCGCCAGCAACTTATCGACCGGCAGCGCGAAGAGCGTGCCCGCCTCCAGATCGAGTTCAAATCCTTGCGCAATCGCCAAGCCGAAGAGCTGCTGGAATTGCGGCGTGAGCTTGGACGCTTCTTCAAATTCTCGCGCGGCCTTGATCCTGGGCCAGCCCGAAAGCGCGAGATGTCTGTCGGGCTGGGCCTGGAGCGATAGCTTCTCAACAGGAGGCGTTTATGGCGACCAACAATGACAACAGCGGCGCGGCTATGGCCTTCGGTTTCGTTGCGGCGAGCGCTCTGATTGCGGGCGCGCTCCTATTTGCACTCTTGGCCTTTGCCTCGCTGGTTTTGACAATCGTGTGCTTCGCGGCTTGGAACAAGCCAATTCAGTTTTTCGGTGGAACGATCACGCCTGAGGAGGCCCGCGCTTTCGTGCGGCGTGGCTTGATCGGGGCCTGTCTCGTACCCGCCTTTGCCTTCTTCACCTCAGCCTTGTTTGGCGTGGCAATCAGGCCCGACTTCGTGATCTACCTGCCGATTGGCGGTTACGCACTAGGGTCGGTGGTCGTCACCTATCACATCGAGAAGGCCAAGGCCGAAGCAGCGCAATCAGCCGAAGCGATGCAAGCGGTCATCACACCGCAAACGTCCCCGCGCTCGTCTCACACCGTCGAGCCACTGCCTTCCGCGTACGCGGCGCGTGAGCATCAGACCGAGCGTGAACCCTTCCGCTTCGCTACCTGGGACGATGAAGAGGAGCTGCGCAAATGAGCCTGCGCAATCTCGTCGAAATCCATCAATTCCTGTTCAGCCTCGAATCCCAGGCAGCCCAGCGGCTCGCTTGGGAGGATGCCGAGCAGGCGCGGATCGCAAGAGCGCGCGCGGAGGCTGTGGCGGCTGCTCGCCTCCGCCAGATGCTCGATGCGAACCCAAGCGGTCAGCTCGGGAACGCCAAGCTCAACGACCTCGAAGCCCTCATCCGGTCGGGGCTGCTATGAGCGTCCCGGCCCTTCGCACCTATCGGAATATCCGCCGGGGGATCGAACTCGGATTCATCGACGGATATCCGCTCGTCTATGATGGTACGGAGCCGGTCGCGATTGATGCCCAGGCCGGAAAGGGGAAGCTCACCCGCTTCCTGGGCGTGAACCTCGTCTCGCCCCGCACCGACCATCTCACCAAGATCATCACTGACCCAAAGGATGGCGAACTGGCCTGGGTGTCGTGGGTAACGCTCAAGCGCCAGGGCTACCGCGTCTTGTTCATCAATGCAGGGAACCTGCACGGCTACCCGTCCGAGAGCTACAACATCAACACGCGGCTCTTGGAGACAGCGGCCAACCCTGTCCTACGCGGTATCGTTGGCGAAGCGGCTTACGATGCCGCGAGCTTTCTGGTGCCGCAGGAACCGGACTCGAAGAACCGCTGGGTAAGCCAGGGCGTCCGCAGCTTCTTCACGCTCTACAATAAGGTGACAGCCCTCTACCCGTCGGAACGCTGGTCCTGCTCGCCGGGCGGCTTGTGGGATTTTTGGGGGCGGCCGCGCGATGAGATCGCCGACGATCTGCTTCTCTGGGCTTCAGACCGACGGATGCAGGACGAAGCCGGAATGTGCAGGTTGGTTGCTGGCTTGACCGCCTCGCCCGACCAATGGAACGCCTACGCCTCGCTCATCATCGAGCGGCTGCAAGGCTTCCAGCCGGGGATGTCCGCCCGCGAACTCACAAGCCGAAACACGTTCGATCCCGCCGACATGAAGCGCGAGAGAACGGCCCTCTTCATCATCGGCTCGGCGCGATCCGAGACAAGCCGCACTTTTGTCGGCGCGATGACAGCCGCCGTGATTGAGCGCTTCGCTGATGCGCAGGGCCCGCTTCGCGCACTGGTGGTCGGTGAGGAATGGGGCCAGCTCTATGTCTCGAATTTCTATGAGATCCTGACCCTCTATCGGCAAGGCGGCATCAACTTTCTTGGCGTGTTCCAGAACGCGGCGGCGCAGATTGAAACGCGCTATGGGCGCGAGAGCGCGCGTATCTGGAAGAAGGCTGTGGCGCACACGCTATATCGCGGGCTCCCGGATCATGACACGCTAAAAGAAATTGAGCATCGCTCAGGGAAAGCGTCGGTCATGGTACGAGGCTTCAACGTGAACTCGAACCAGGTGAATGGCTCCGGCGACAACCTCGTAGAGCAGCCCCGCGCATTGTTACAGGTCGAAGATATAAGACGTGCAACCAGCGGTCACTTCTCCCTATTGGATGCCCGAGATTCTGGGTTTTACGTCGTTCACAATCCTGATTTCTGGCTCAGGCCCGAAATGAATGGACTACTGAGGAGTGTACGGCAGCTTAATCAGAAAGATATCGATAAGCCGCCGAGTAATTGATAGCAATAACAAGACACTAGCCATAATACACTTAAAGTTGTATATATCCTCCCTCATTCGGGCTTTACAGTTAAGCGAGTACACGGGTTGAAAATGAAGCCGCCATTAGTGGTTGTCGGGGACGAAAGTGACTCAGGCGGCATTGCCGCCAGAAAAGGCTTCCGTTTCCAGGATCACGTTGCCGCTTCACTTGTGATCGATATGCTCACTGACATCACCATAGCTCAAGTTGAGTGCGAAACTGCCGACGACATAGCGATACAATTTGGCGCAGGGGCCGACGTAGATATCGAATATGTCCAGGTGAAAACCACCGATGGCGATTCCAAGTGGTCGATAACTGAATTAACAGCCAGGAAAAAAGGGAAAGCTCTTACATCTATATGCGAGCGCTCGCTGCTTTGCGACAAGCATGGGGGATCGGTTCGGTTCAGAATTGTCAGCACGCGAGATGTAAGAAAAGATCTTCGCCCGTTCTGTAAACCTTGGCCTGATCGAATTTTAGCCGACCCCGCTCGCACAGCACTGGCAACAAGAGTCGGCAAAAAGTGGAAGACCACGAAGTCTCAATCAGGACGTACCCTTGCCGATTGGGCGGCAGCAGTGTTCTGGCAAGTAGAAGCAAATGAAGAGGCTCTTAAGTCGCGAAACATAAATCGACTGCTGATCCTCGCGCAAGGCAGTGGTCCCGTTCCAGCTTGGACATTAATCACGGAGGCTTATGACCGCTTGCTCAAGCGCGTAGCAGACATGGCTGACGCCTCCAAATCTAAGCCTCAATTGAAATGTTGGGGTCGAGCGAGTGCCCTAGATTGGTGGAAGGAAGAAGTAAAATCCATTTCCACGGACGCTTCATCAAGCGTAAAAGTTTATAGAGCCGGAACGGAAGCGTTCTTTTCAGAACTTCATGTCCAAATTGACGAACAAGAGCGACGGTCATTGCACTCCTATGACGCGGAGTATGATGGCGAAATATGGCGTAGGGAGGATCTGATCGACTATCTGATTGATTGGATTCCAGAAGTTGCCTTGCCCCCATCGATAGTAGCCACCTATACACATCTAGCCGCGAGGAGATTGTCCACGCGAGCCTTGAAGGCTCTTCAGCAGCAGGGCATCACCGATGGCCCGATGATTATTGCCAATCTTCTGCTCCACAGCATATTGCGGCACCATTTCGATTCAGAACCTATTGCATGCAAGATCTACTACAGGGTTGGCGGGGAGGTTCGTTCAACAAACGCACATATTATACAGACGAGCTCCGGCGATCAGCTTTGGCTCGGCCGATCGCACTTAGTATCAGCCTCAACCTACGCTCAGGTAGTCGAAGAGGCGATCAAAGAATTGGAGTCCTCATTAGACCCCAATCTAATTAAGGAGGATCGCGACCTTATCGTACGCCTGAGAGAGCCAAATCACTTACGGCCGGACGGACTTGGACACGCGCTGAATGAAAAGGGAAAGGTCTCAGATTTGATGGCGGTCATGAAGTTGCCGATCCTGATTGCCTACGATAGTGCGACTCTCGCCTCTGGCTATGAAGCGACGTATCTGGCGAAATTGGTTGATGAAGTGGCAAAGGCGTATGCCGATCTGAAATCGAAACTTGGAGCAAACCTTCAAAAGGTAGACGTCGCGATTATTCTTGTTCCAGTCGAGTGTTCAACGACTTTAGCATCCGAATTTATGCTTAAGCTTGGGGCCGCTAAATGGACGAATTGAAGCTTCGTGGCCTATTAGCCAACCCAGATGAACTGGCAGATAATATCTTTGATGTTTTGCAAAGTCTATCAAAGCTGGCAAACGATCAAAGAACACTAAAAACTGCTCGAGAACTTGTAATCAGAGCTCTTGCAGTAAGAGACAGCATACCATCTGACTATATCGACATTTTAGAATCTTTGATCCGCTCAGTTGGCCTGTTCCCATACGCCGACTCCGAGCATGTAACTTCGCTTGAAGATCACGTCCTACTTGAAGCCCATAGAGCGCCAGGCCTCGGATCGAATAATTTCTTTCATAGACTACAACTCGATGTATATCGTGAACTCATCACAGGTCGAAATGTAGTTCTGAGCGCCACTACAAGCGTCGGAAAAACCCGCGTCGTAGATGCGATACTCGCCTCCCAAAAGCATAAATGTGTCGCCATCATCGTCCCAACAATTGCCCTAATAGATGAGACTCGGAGGAGGCTCACCCAGAATTTCGGTGAAAGCCATGATATTATTACGCATCCAAGCCAAGTAGCTCTTGGCGACGGAAGGCCCACTATTTATGTTCTAACCCAGGAGCGGGCGCTTGCGCGCAAAGATCTGAATTTGGTGGAATTTGTAGTTATTGACGAATTTTATAAGCTTGACCTCCGCGACGCCCATGACGAAAGAGCAATTGATCTAAACTTGTGTTTTCACCGATTTGCCGAGAACGGAGCGCAGTTCTATCTACTCGGACCAAATATTAATGCCGTTGAGGGCCTACCGGCGCGCTATAAACATAGCTTCATGCCGTCAGAATTCGCGACCGTCGCCGTCGACATTGAAATTTTTAAAATTAAGCGAGACGAGGTTCTAAAAAGAAATTCCAAACTGGTAGAAATCTGTCGCAAATTGCAATCCCCGACTCTGATTTACTGTCAGTCACCTCAGAAGGCTCGTGATGCTGCGGAGGTATTGATGTCGGAGCTAGCTCTGCCGGAGTCAGATCCGAAAACCAAAGATGCTGTCGATTGGCTGGAACAAGAATTTCCTTCAGAGTGGATTGTAACTCAAGCTCTAAAAAAAGGAATTGGCATTCATCATGGTAATGTTCCTCGATCAATTCAACAATACATGGTTCGAGCATTTGAACAGCGCCTCATCAGATTTCTTGTATGCACATCAACAATCATAGAAGGCGTAAACACGATTGCAGAAAATGTAATTATTTATGATAAGAGAATCAATAACAGCAATTTAGACTACTTTACCTTCAAGAATATCGCAGGCCGCGCTGGTCGAATGAAACATTATTATGTGGGAAAGGTATTTGTTTTGGAAGAACCGCCGGCCGAGACGCACCTGGCAGTCCAGTTGCCAATCGAAAACCAGACCGACGCGACACCCATGTCCTTGTTGCTGGATCTGCCAGACACCTCACTTGCCGAGCGATCTCGGCAGCGGCTGGCAGAGGCTTTTGCTGCATCGCCCTTAAGTCCGGGAACAATCAAAGCCAACCGCTATGTGCCTATCCAATCGCAGGATAGGTTATATTATCATATCAGAGATAATTCTGACGTGTTGATCCCCGATTTGACATGGAGAGGAGTTCCCGAGCCGCAGCAACTAAAGGCCGTTTGCAATCTGATCTTCAAGTTCGTTGACGAAGGCGCACGTTTACACAGGCATCGGGTTTTTTCGGGCGATGCATTGCACGCTGAATTAATAGCGCTCCGAGTGGCCCCGAATTTTCGAGGCTATATCGACGAAAAGGTCCAATCGAGATGGGATGACGAAAGCGTTACCGATGCTATTGAGCGAGTCCTCAAGTTTCTGAGAAACTATGTCGGATATGCGTTTGGGCGACAGCTCATGGCCGTTTCGCGGATTCAGGCTGAGGCGCTTTCGCCGCAGGTGAATCCGCGGAAGCTTGGCGATTATAGTCTCTTTGCAGCGCAAGCCGATAGTTTGTTTTTGCCGAGTGGCCTCTATGCGCTTGATGAGTATGGGTTGCCACCCGAGATAGCTCGTCGCCTAGCCCAAGCCGGACAAGATTATTCAACACTCGATGCCGCATTGCATATGGTGGCAAGTGTAGATGTGAACAGAAAGGACATGCATCCTTTCGAACGCGAAATAATTAAAGATGTGCAAAGCGCCCTTCCGGCTCGTGCGCGGCGTCCTATAGACACCGAATAGTGTTGCCGCGATGGTAACATTTGCCCAATGGTAGCAGCCTTCGCCTCGGTCAATATTAATATTCCATCGTCTTCAACACAGATTCGAATGATGCCGCGCTCTGCCGGAGGCTCGGCGGCGGAGGTAAGACCGGAGCTACGTACAGCGCGCTATGGGCTAACGAGCATGGCGAAGCCGCCTTTCCCGATAGAGCCTACCGATTAGGCTGGCGCTGTTGGGCAGACGGCAGCACCGGATGGTGCCGCATCCAACCCGGCGCGAGGGGTTGGCCTTCCGGAAGGATCAGGGTCCAGGGGCTCGAAGGCTCCTGGTCGCGTCCAGATGCGATCAAGCTGGTGCAGGGTTCCAAGGGCGGCATACGCCTTTGGTCATGGGGTCCAGGGGAGAGCGAAGTTTTCTCTTGGTCGTGGTCCAGCGGCGAAACGCTTGGTCTGGGCGGGTTTCGGGAGGGGCATGAACGCTCCTCCTGAACGGATGAAACGGCGCACGTTTCGCTGGCGTGATGAGGCTCGATGCCGAAGAGCGCCAAGGCCTGGGGGATCCAACGGGGGCGCGCAGCGGTCCCCTTGGCAAGATTGCGGTGTACTACACCGCACATCTTGCACGTCGCGTTATCGGGCTCTATGCATGGCTAGCTCGGACATGGCTGCTACGAGCTGGCTAGCGCAATGTCAGCGAGTTTTCTCGTCATATTGAATGTCGGTGACCTTCTCCATCCACTCGACGGGGCTGCCGTTGAGCGACTCCTGAATGGCGATATGGCTCATCGCTGTGGTTGGGCTTGCGCCGTGCCAGTGCTTCTCACCGGGAGGAAACCACACGACGTCGCCCGGCCGTATCTCCTCGACCGGTCCGCCTTCGCGCTGAACCAACCCGAAGCCGCTTTGCACAATCAGCGTCTGGCCAAGCGGATGCGTATGCCAGGCCGTGCGGGCACCGGGCTCGAACGTCACAAGCGCACCACTTGTGCGGGCCGGTTCCGGCGGACTGAACAGCGGATCAATTCGAACGGTGCCGGTGAACCAGTCTTCTGGTCCTTTGCGGGAGGGTTGAGTGCCGGCGCGAGTAATTTCCATGGTCATACCTCTTTTCTCATTTTGTGTGGTGGGTTCGCCGGCTTCCACCGGAAAAGTTGTCAACAAGAGAGCAAGTGACAGCCCGATCGCAAAATATATTCTCCTGGAATTCATAATGTCATTCTGGCTTTAGCGCTTCCACGCGAACGGTGACGGCCCTGGCCGGTCAAAGATTGAGACATCGCCCTTCACATCACCGAGGATTGTAATGCCCGGCTGGGGAACACGGCCCTTCTTGTAGTAGATCACGAAATCATCCGGGCCCCATAGACCCAGAGTGCCCGCCGCAAAGTCCTGCTGCCGCTTCACCTCTGGCAGGGGCGAAGGCAGGTTGCCGGTCTTTTCCTGCCTGATGTGGTCCCTCATCTCGATGGTGAGCGGCAGCATTCGTGTGAGCGAGCGCGCCGCTTCGTTCTCGGCCAGCTCTGCGGTGACGTTGCCCCATTCAGAAGAAATTCGGATGCGTTCCTGCGCCATGGCGGGCCCCCCTGCTAGAATTGCGAGGACAGCGGCTGCGAGCTGGAACGTGCGCAGAAGGAGCTTCCTCTGTTGTTGTTTGACGGTGTCCATGCCTGCACCTGCGCCTAAAGCGACCAGCCGCCATCGACCACGATCGATGCGCCGGTAACAAAGCCGCCGAGGTCCGAGCACATCCACAGGACTGCTTCCGCAATCTCCTCCGGCTTTCCAAGGCGGCCGACCGGCTCCAGGTCGATCGCTTTCTGGATGTCGCCGCCCGTGAAGCGGTCCATCATCGGCGTCTCGATGTTGCCGGGCAGGACGCAGTTCACGCGGATATTCTGCTTGGCGTAGTCGAGCGCAGCCGATTTGGTCATGCCGATCATGCCGTGCTTGGAGGCGGCATAGGATGCACCGCCCGCGACGCCGCAGATGCCGGCACCCGACGAGGTGTTCACCACGACGCCCCCGCCCTGGCGGACCATCTGCGCGATCTCGTGCTTCATGCAGAGGAATGTGCCGCGCAGGTTGATGCCGAGGATGCGATCCCATTCCTCCAGCTCGATCTCATGGAGCGGCGCGGCCTTGTTCTCGACGCCCGCATTGTTGAACGCGCAGTCGATGCGGCCGAAGGCTTCGACGGCCTTGGCGACCGCAGCCTCGACCTCGTCGGGCTTCGACACGTCGCAGGCGATCGCCAGAACTTTACCACCGGCAGCCTTCACCTGGTCAGCAGTCTCCTGCAACGCCGCCTCGCCCCGGTCGCTGACGACCACGTGCGCCCCTTCGACTGCAAAAGCGATTGCGGCGGCGCGACCGATGCCGCTTCCTGCACCGGTGATAAAGGCTGTCTTGCCGTCGAAACGATTAGGCCTGGCCATGTTGGATGCTCCTTGATGCTGGTTGCACTGCTGATTGGGCCGTGCTGCCGCGAGCGGCCACGAAAGCCGCTACGGCACAGGCCACAAGCATCAGCGCGCTGAAGGTGAATGTGCTCTGGTAGCCGGCATGGTCGAAGAGAACGCCGCCGAAGGCTGCGCCGCCTGTGATCGCGAGCTGGACCACGGCCACCATCAGCCCACCGCCCGCTTCGGCGTCGTCAGGCAGCGCCTTGCTGACCCAGCTCCACCAGCCCACAGGTGCCGCCGTTCCGATCAGTCCCCAAAGGGCGAGCAGGCCGGCCACAGCGCCGAGCGATGAGCCCAGGGCGATCAGCGCCAAAGCCAGAACTGCCATCATGAGCGGCATGGCGATCAGAGCTGCAGAGAGCCGCTTTTCGAGGATGCGGCCAATGAAGGTCGTGCCCACGAGGCCCGAGACGCCCATAACCAGCAGCAGCACCGACAGCGTCGAGACATCGACGCGCGTGATGGTTTCGAGGAAGGGCCGCAGATAGGTGAACAGAGCAAACTGCCCGAGGAAGAACAGCGCCGCCGCAGCCATCCCGACAGGTACGAGCGGCTTGCGCAGCACGCGGAAAACAGCAAAGGCGCTCGCTTTCGTGCGGTTCGGCATCGCCGGCAGCGACAGATACAGCCAGACGAAGGTCACGGCTGCGATCGGCACGACGCAGAAGAAAGCGCCGCGCCAGCCGATATACTGGCCGAGGAAGCTGCCGAGCGGCGCTGCAACGGTGGTCGCAAGCGCGTTGCCGCCGTTGATGATTGCAAGGCCGCGCGGCACGTCCTTGGCCGGCACGAGCCGCATGACGGTTGCCGCAGAAAGCGACCAGAAGCCGCCGATCACCATGCCGACCAGGGCCCGGCCGCTCATCAGTACGGCGTAGTTCGGAGCAAAGGCCACGATCAGCCCGGAGACGAGCATCAGCACGGTCAGCAGCAGCAGGACCGTTCGCCGGTCGAACTTGGGCGTCGCGGCCGAGATAAACAGGCTGGTCAGCACGGCGAAGATACCGGAGACCGCGATTGCCTGCCCCGCTTGGCCTTCGGTCAGATGCAGGTCCGTTGCGATCGGCGTCAGCAGGCTCACCGGCATGAACTCGGATGCGACGAGGGTCGATGCGCACAGGCTCAGAGCGACGACCGCGCCCCACGAAGCTTGATCGACGGTTTCACTGGAATTTGCAGGCAGGGTCGGGCCACTCATGAATTATCTGCTTTCAATGGATTGCCACGGCGGGTGCGAGACTCCCTCGCCGTGGTCTTCCTCATGTTGTCGGAAAAACAGACCGCCTCTGCGGGCGGTCTGCGTCTGTCGTTATTTAAGATTAGCGCGGAAGAACTCGGTCAGCTTGTCGAACGGAATGACGTTCACACGGTCATAAAGATCGACATGGGTCGCGCCCGGCACGATCAGAAGTTCTTTCGGTTCGCCTGCAAGCTCGTAAGCTTCCTGGCTGAAGCCGAGAGAGTGTGCCTTTTCTCCGGCGATAAACAGCATCGGACGCGGCGAGATCGTCTCGATGTCATTGAACGGATAGAAATTGACGAACTTCACTTCCTGCGTTTGCGCCCGGTTTTGTGACTGTTCCGGCGGGATGCCCTTCGGCACAAACTCACCGCGTTCCGTGCGGTAGAAGTCGTGGAAGTCACGAGATACGGGGTCCGCACCGTCCGGGAGCTTTTTCGGCAGGTAGTTGAGCCACTTGGTCTTCCCGCCCTGGAACTCGGCATACCGCTGCTCGGCAGCCTGCGCGAGCATCTCTTTGCGTTGTTCGAGTGACTGCGAATTATTGATACCGCTTCTGGTCGCGCCGCCCATGTCATACATGCTGACGGTTGCGATCGCCTTCATGCGCGGATCGATCTTTGCCGCACTGATCGAGAAGCTCCCGCTTCCGCAGATGCCGAGAACGCCAATGCGCTCTTTGTCGATGAAGCTTTGCGAGCCCAGGTAATCGACGGCCGCGCTGAAATCTTCCGCATAAACGTCCGGCAAGACAGCGTTGCGTGGCTCGCCTTCGCTCTCGCCCCAGAAAGACAGATCGATCGACAGGGTTACGAAGCCCCGTTCCGCCAGCTTCTGGGCATAGAGGTTCGAACTTTGCTCTTTGACCGCGCCCATAGGATGGCCGACGATGATCGCGGCGCTCTTGGTTTTCTTGTCGAGGTTCTTTGGCGTGTAGAGATTGCCGACAACCTTCATGTTGTACTGGCTTTTAAAACTTACTTTCTGAACCGTAAGCTCCTTGCTTTCGTAGAAATTATTCGCACCGTTCGACATGTCTTGAGCCATAACTTTCTGAGTTGGGATTGTTGTGATTGAAACCGAGACAAGCAGGATTGCCAGAGGCAAAGCTATAATCTTCATGGAACTTCCTTTCATGTTTTACGAAGAGAAGTCCGCATGGGGCTGCGTCATAGGCAGGTTATCTGCTTTCTAAATTCACAAAAGCATGCATCGCCATCGGAATAACTATCTTCGTGCCACTACAATTTAGAACGTGCCAACTCATAGGATTAGATGCTAAAATGCGCATGAGCCTATAAGCAGGGTTTATGAATGATCCGGGACAATGTGAGTGATCTGGTGGCGTTTATCGCCGTGGCGCGGGAAGGCAGCTTCACGCGGGCAGCGATCAAACTGGGTGTCTCCCAGCCCGCGCTCAGCCATACGCTACGGACTCTGGAAGAACGGCTTGGCCTGCGTCTGCTCAACCGCACGACACGCAGCGTCGCACCGACCGAGGCCGGAGAGCGGCTGCTCCGAAGCATCGAGCCGCAGTTCACGCAGATTGAGGCGAGCCTCACCGCGCTGACCGAGCTTCGAGACACGCCCTCAGGCGTTGTTCGCCTAACATCGACGCATCATGCAGCCCAGACGGTGCTGTGGCCGCGCCTGGCGAAAGTGATGCGGGATTACCCTGACATCTCGATCGAACTCGTGACCGATGAGGGGCTGACCGACATTGTCAGCGAGCGCTTCGACGCGGGCGTGCGGGTTGGCGAATATGTCGAGAAAGATATGATCGCTGTCCGCATCGGCCCTGAAATGCGCCAAGCGATTGTCGGCACGCCGGCATACCTCAAGAAGCACGGCACACCGAAACAGCCGGATGAGTTGACCGGCCACCGCTGCATCAACCTTCGGCGCGTGACACGCGGGGGATACCATCCGTGGGAGTTCGAGAAGAGCGGACGCGAGATCAATGTCCGGGTCGAGGGGCAACTGGCCGTTAACAGCCTGGAGATGGGATGCAACGCCGCATTGGAAGGGTTAGGCCTCGCTTATCTGCCGGACGACCTTGTGCAAGACCACATCGCAAAAAAGCGCCTGGTGCGCGTTCTCGAAGATTGGTGCGAACCATTCCCCGGCTATCACCTGTACTATCCAAGCAGTCGGCAGCACGCACCCGCCTTCGCGGTTGTACTAGAAGCACTGCGCTACCGAGACTAATTGGTGCCAGGGCACTGTTATCGCGAGGTTAACCGGCGATGGGATCGGATAAGTTAGAAGGTTGGGACGTGGTCCCCTGCTTAAGGTCAGCACCGAATTTGTCTGCGGTCATGGCGGGGGCCGATAAAAGTCGAGAATGCGCACCTTCTCGTCCCAATGGCGGGTTATGAAGGCGCGTATTTGGCCCTCCCATTGGTCGGCCACTCCTGCATGATACGCCGCCTTGTGGTCGCTCTCGGCTTCCCCCGCGGCCGTGCGGTGCGCCGCCATCCGCCGTTTCACGAATGCGAGTGAAAAGCCATACGGCAGGAGTCGGCCATCATCTAGGTACTTCTTTCCGTTCGCCCAGAACCCCTCATTAGAATGGAATATCGTCATCCTGCGGCCCCTCTGGTGGAACATAAGGAACGGCAATAGAAAAAGTGCAGTTACGCGCCTTCACGATATAGGGGCTGTTTTCCGGTATCAGGTCCGTTTTCTCGACAATCCAGAAGGCATGACGGGAATTTATGTCATAGGCCAGCACATTCCCGATTTTTGCTTGGTCTGCCGCCTGTTTGAACCATGCGGCCCGAACCTCGTCGGCCGCTTGCCTAGATGCGCTTATGGCTTGCCCGAAATGGCGCTGCCCGGTCCGGTACTGATAGAAGTTGACCCATTGGCCGTGCCATTCGTCGGCGTCGGTATGAAGGTCCGGCTGCGCGGTCATTCTGGCCGCTCCTGTTCGTCCGATGCGGATTCTAACGCGCAAAGCCGTCGTTCGTGAATCCCCTCCTCGACGATAGGCCGCCGGAGGCCCGCGCCCCACAGCGCTGTAGGGCCGTAGGCGGCCGGCCAGGATTGGGCGCTGCGCGAACCGAGCCCCAAAGCGTCAGTGTGGCTCCTGGGGGGCGGCGCTTCATTCATTTCGCGCGCGATTTGGACTTGCCTCTTTTCGGCGAGGGACCACTATTGAGAGCAGCATGGGGCCTTGTGATGAGAGTGCTTCCAAAGGCGGCGTGAGAGCGCATGTGAAGGCTTATTAGCTTCGTAATCTGAAAGGATTGCATTTGACTAGCTTCGGGTGAACGCCCGCAGCGAACTCTCCTTTGCGGTCTTCGCACATCGTAAATCGGAGGTGCAACGTATTGCTCTGAGCAAGGTCTCAGCTTCGATGGACTAATAGGAATATATTCTTGCAATAATCGGTCTTGTGGCGTACGATGCACTTCTTCCCGCCCAGCAACGAAGAAGGAGGACGGCCATGACAATGGACGACGAACACCGCTTTTCTGAGCGGATCACAAAGGAAGCGACATCGGTCTCAATGGCCGATTTCCACCTGGACGCTTATCGTCCCTATCTCGATGGCATCGACCTCGACGAAGCCCAGGAAGCCGAGCTGTTACGCACGCTCTGGGATATCATGCGCTGCTTCGTCGAACTCGACATACCTCCAGAAAGCTGGGGGCAGATTGTCGCCAATCTAACCGAAGGCATCGAAGATGATTCGGCTCCGGTAGAATAACGAACCCACACAGGAGACCACGTTCAACGCAAGGGAGACCGGCATATGACAACACGAACAACAAGAAGGGCAACGAGCCAGCAGACTCTTGCCGTTATTTACTGCCGGATTTCTAGCAAGAAGCAGGACCGTGAGGGCGATGGGCTTGCTTCTCAAGAGACACGCCTTCGCGAATATGCCGCGCGCTGCGGCTACCAGATTGTAAAAGTGTTCCGCGATAAGCTGACGGGCAGCGAGAGCCAGCGCCCCGGCCTTCGCGATATGATCGCCTTCGTAGCTGGCGATAAGAAAAACAGCTACCGCATCCTCTTCGATCACCTCGACCGCTTCACGCGCGATTTCTATCTCCATGCGGACCTGCGCCGCGCAGTCGCCAAGACCGGCGCGCTGCTGGAGACGCCTGCGGGCGTTCTTGATGGCCGGTCGTCGTCACGGCTCATGGAGAATGTGACGGTCGCGTTTGCGGACTATCACCGGGTCAATAGCGCCGAGCAGACGCTCAACCGCATGAAGTCGCGGCTCCAGAATGGCTTTGCCGTGTTCTGCGCGCCGAGCGGCTATCGCTTTGGGCGCGTCTCCGGCTTGAACGGCAAGGTGCTGGTGCGCCAGGAGCCAGCAGCGTCCATCGTCGTCGAAGCGCTTGAAGGCTACGCCTCAGGCCGGTTTGAATCACAGGCCGATGTCGTTCGCTTCCTGGAGGAGCATCCCTCCTACCCCAAGCCTAAGACCGGCAAGCTTCCGCACCAGCGCGTGGGCGACATGCTCCGCAACCCGATTTACGCGGGCTACGTCGAAGCGCCCAAGTGGGACATTCCGCGCCGCAAGGGTCACCACGAAGCGCTCATCAGCCTGGAGACGCATCAACGCATCCAGGACCGGCTCAACGGCCTGCGCTCGACCTACCGGACCGACCTCAGCGTCGATTTCCCGCTGCGTGGTTTCGTGGTCTGCGATGACTGCGACGGCACCCTCACCTCCTGTTGGTCCACGAGCGGCAGCAGCCAGCGCAAGCGCCATCCTTACTACCAATGCTTCCACAAAGGCTGCGCGAGCTACGGCAGGACGATCCGGCGCGATCTGATCGAGGGAGAGTTCGAGGCGATCCTGAAAAGCGCTCAACCCCGCCCACAGCTCTTCCAGGCCGCCACGGCGATGATGAAGGAGCTATGGGCGCGCAAGCAGAAGAACGTGGCAGCCGAAACGAAGGCGCTTCAGGCAGGCCTTGCCCAGATCGACAAGCAAGTCGATCAACTCGTGGACCGCATCGTCGAAACGAGCGTCCCGGCGGTGGTCCGCGCGCTCGAAGAAAAGCTGCAACGCCTGGAGAACGAGAAGCTGCTCCTGCGCGAAAAGATTGCCTCCGGCGTCGTTCCGCAGGGTAGCTTCGATCTGCGACTTAGAACCGCCTTGGCGTTCGTCGCAAGTCCTTGGAATCTTTGGAGTACAGGCCGGATCGAGGACCGCCGCGCGGTGCTCAAACTCACCTTCGCCGACCGGCTTCGTTACAAGCGCGGCGAAGGATTTAGAACCGCAAATTTGACCTTGCCGTTCAAGGTCTTAGCGGATGTTTTTAGCGGTGAAATGGGAATGGCGCGCCCGAAAGGATTCGAACCTCTGACCCCCAGATTCGTAGTCTGGTGCTCTATCCAGCTGAGCTACGGGCGCCTGTCACGGCGGCGGGGGCTTGGCCCGCCGGTGTGAAGGGGCTTCTAGAGGGTCGGATCGGGCTTGGCAAGACCGATTGTGCCGCGCCCGAAACGACCGGCTTTACGGGGCCCGGGCGCTCGCCTGCACGCGCTCCTCGGCAGCGCGGATCGCGTCCGGGGTGCCGACATGGAGCCACTGGCCGTCGAGGCGCATGCCGGACAGGCGTCCGGCCGCGATCGCCCGGTCGAACAGCAGGTTGAGCGAGAAGGCGCCCTCCGGCGTGTCGGCGAACAGGCCGGGCTGCAGGATCGCCACGCCCGCATAGATGAACGGGGCGACCTCGCGCTCGCCGCGGCGCTCCAGGCGGCCGTCCGCGTCCATCACGAAATCCCCCGCGCCGTCGTAGCCGAGGCTGGTGGCGGTGGGCGCCACCAGCAGCAGGGCGTCCATGCGCTCCGGGTCCCAGGCGTCGATCAGCCGGCGGAGATTGGGGGCCGGGCCCTCGAGCCAGAACGAATCCGAGTTCAGCACTACGAAGGGCGCGTCGCCGAGCAGCGGCAGCGCCTTGCGGATGCCGCCGCCGGTCTCGAGCAGCGCGGCGCGCTCGTCCGAGACCTGGATGGCGGGCCCGCCCGTCCGGCGGGCGAGATGCCCCTCGATCAGGTCGGGCAGGTAGTGGACGTTGACGATCGCGGTCTCGATCCCGGCCTCGGCGGCCCGGTCGAGGGCGTGGTCGAGGAGCGCCTTGCCGGCCACCTCCACCAGGGGTTTCGGCACCGTGGCGGTCACCGGCCGCATGCGCTTGCCCAGGCCCGCGGCCAGCACGAACGCACGGGTGACGGCGGGGGCGGGCTCGCTCATGCGGGGATCCGGATCAGGCGTTGCACGTCATGGTTTCAAAAGGTCTTGGACCTTTTGCGGGTGCAGGGCGGAGCCCTGCGGGCTCAGGCCTCCTCCGCAGGGGCGACCAGGCCCGGCAGATGCGCCGCGTGCCAGGCCCGCAGCTCGGCCAGCGCCGGATGGGCGAGGTTGCGGGCGAGATAGCCCTCGATCCGCGGCAGGTGGGCGAGATAGCCGGGCTTGCCGTCGCGCCGGTCGAGCCGGGCGAAGATCCCTAAGATCTTGGTGGCCCGCTGGGCGGCCAGCAGGGCGTAGGCGGTGGCGAAGGCGCCGACATCGAAGGCCGGGTCCCGGCTCCGGCGCTCGCGGGCGTAGAGGCCGAGCAGCCGCAGCTCGAACTCGGCGCTGGTATCGACCCGGGCATCCTGCAGCAGCGAGGCGACGTCGTAGGCCGGGTGGCCCATCACGGCGTCCTGGAAATCGATCAGCCCGACCCGCTCCAGCCCGTCGCGCTCGGGCAGCCAGATCAGGTTCGGCGAGTGGTAGTCGCGCAGGGTCCAGGTGGCACGGTCGGGGATCGCGTTCTGCAGGGCCGCGCGCCACAGGGCCACGAACTCGGCCCGGGTGTCCGCCGACAGGGTGACGTTCCGGATCGCCGGCGCGTACCATTCGGGCATCAGCTCCGCCTCGAACAGCAGAGCCGCCTCGTCGTAGGTCGGCAGGACGTGCTCGATGCCGTCCGCCACCGGCAGCACCGCCGGCAGAGGCGTGGCGTGGAGCTTGGCGAGGAGGCGCACCGCCTCGGTGTAGCGCTCGGGCCGGGGCGCGCCGCCCTCGACCACGGGCTCGCTGCCCAGATCCTCGAGGATCAGCAGGCCCTCGGGCAGATCCTCGCCGTAGATCCTGGGGGCCGAGAAGCTCAGCGCCCGCAGGCCGCGGTCGAGGGCCACGAAGGCGTGGACGCTCTCGGCCAGGTGCACGATGGCGCTGTAGGGTTTTCCGTCGCGGACCGCCGGGCCGTCGGGCCGGGGCGGGGCGATCATCAGCACGGCGCTGGTGCCGTCGGGCTTGGTCAGGCGCTCGTAGGCGCGGGACGAGGCGTCGCCCTGCATCAGGATGCGCTCGGCGATGTCCCAGCCGCTGCGCTCGAGCAGGCGGCGCACCGCCCGGGCCCGGTCGAGCCGGGCGCGCATGCCGCCGGTGCCGTCGATCCGGGCGAGGCGCGCCTCGGCGCCGAACTCCGCCCGCAGGGACAGGTCGATCGTGAGCACCGGGCCGTCGCGGGGCGGCATCCGGTCCGGCCACTCGACCAGGGTGATGGCGTCCTCGGCCATCTCCTCGAAGCCGAGCTCCACCAATTCGTCGGGGTCGCGCAGGCGGTAGAGGTCGGCGTGGACGATCGCCCGGCCGTCGCGGGCCGTATAGGGCTGGATCAGCGTGAAGGTCGGGCTCGGCACCTCAAGGCGCGGATCACCGGCGAGCTCGCGGATCACCGCCCGCGCCAGGGTGGTCTTGCCGCCGCCGAGGCCGCCCGAGAGCGCCACGACGTCGCCCGGGAGCAGGAATTCGGACAGGAACAGGCCGAGATCCTCCGTGGCCGTCTCCTCCGGCAGCACGAATTCCCAGGGTACCGGCGGCGCGGATGCGCCCGCCGTCTGTTCGTCCCGATCGTCCCCGTCCAAAGCCCGCCTCCGAGACCCGAGGGCGCATGGTCTTAAAATGGGCCGCGGATGCAAGCGTTTCCGGCCCCGGCGGCGCGCTTCCCGCCCCTCCGGTGCATCGAAACCACGCTTCGAAGCGTCAACCGCCGGTTGGCCGCGCTTGGTCACCCTTGGCCATCCCCGCGGAGAATTGGCTGGCGTATCCCTTGCTTCGGCGCGGATCCCGCGCGTTTCGGCCCAGCCGAGGCCGCAGGCCGCGTACCGCCCGCGGCCCTACCCCAACCCGCCTGATCCCCACACGGAGCCCCGCATGAAGCGCGCCGACCTGACCGAAAAGCTGCTCGACATCAAACGCGAGAAGGGCTGGAGCTGGGCCCATATCCACGAGGCGATCGGCGGCCTCTCGCCGTTCCTCATCACCGCGGCCTGCATGGGCCAGATGAAGCTGCCCAAGGCGCAGGCGCGGCGGGCGGCGGAGCTGTTCGGCCTGACGGCCGCCGAGGAGCGGATGCTCAACGAGGCGCCCTATCGCGGCTCGATCCCGGCGATGCCGCCCACCGACCCGCTGATCTACCGGTTCTACGAGCTGGTGATGGTCTACGGCACGACCTTCAAGGAGCTGATCCAGGAGGAATTCGGCGACGGCATCATGTCGGCGATCGACTTCAACATGGAGATGGCCCGGGAGGCCAACAACAAGGGCGACCGGGTGAAGCTGACCATGTCGGGCAAGTTCCTGCCGTACAAGTATTACGGCAACGACGACGACACGCCGGAATACGGCTTCAAGGAGGGGTAGGGGCGACGCCCCGGCGCGTCCCCGTCACCCCGATCGCGGCGACGGGGACGCACCAGCCGACACGACGGACAGTCCGAACGATCTCCCCTCATCCCGAGGCGACGAAGCCCAGCTGAGGCCTCCAGGGAACGCGCGGCCGGCTCGAGGCCTCCTTTGAGGCGCGCTCCGCTCACACATCAGGATGAGGCACATCAGGATGAGGGCGCGGGTGGGACATCGCCCTCACGCCGCCGCGTGGCCCTCAACCTCCAGATAATCCTGCACGGGCTGCGCGGGCCCGCTGCGCAGCAGGACGTAGAGGAACGGCACCAGCAGCAGGGTCGCCGGAGTGGCGAAGGCGATGCCGCCCATCACGGCGCGGGCCAGCGCGGCGTTCTGCTCGCCGCCTTCGCCGGTGCCGAGCGCCATCGGGATCAGGCCGAAGAACATCGCCGAGGCGGTCATCAGCACCGGCCGCAGGCGGGTCTCGCCGGCGGTGATCGCCGCCTCCAGGGCGCTGCAGCCGGTGGCCTCCCGGTGCTCCTTGGCGAAGGTGACGAGCAGGATCGAGTTCGCCGAAGCAATGCCCACCGACATGATCGCCCCGAAGATCGACGGGATCGAGAAGGCCGTGCCGGTGATGAACAGGGCGAAGGTGATGCCGCAGAACGCCATCGGCAGGGCGGCGATCACCACGAACGGGTCGCCCCAGCTCTGGTAGTTCACCGCCATCAGCAGGTAGACGGCGATCAGCGCGATGCCGAGCCCGATCTCCAGGCGGAAGAACGCGCTGCGCATATTCTCGATCTGGCCACGCACCGTGATCTTGTCGGGCGCCTGCAGGTTCTTCTGCTCGTCCTGCACGATCGCGTCGATGTCGCGGGCGACCGAGCCGAGGTCCCGGTCCTGGACCGAGGCGAAGATGTCGAAGGTCGGCTGGATGTTGACGTGGTTGATCACCGTCTGGGTCGGTACCCGGCGCAGCTCGGCCAGGCTCGACAGCAGGGTCAGCACGCCGGGGCCGGTACCGGCGGTGGCGGCCGCGCGCACGAACATCGGCGTGTTGCGCAGGTCGGTGAGCGAGGCGTTGCGGTATTCCGGCGTCTGCACCCAGAGCTGGTAGGGGATGCCGGTCTTGGGGTCGGGCCAGAAGTTCGGCGTCACCTGGTAGCTGCCCGACAGCGAGATGTTCATGTTCTGCGCCACCTGCTGCTCGGTGAGCCCGAGCTCGGAGGCCAGGCGCCGGTCGACGTCGACGTAGAATTGCGGCTCGTTGACGATCTGCTGCAGGTGGACGTCGACCAAGCCCTTGGTGTGCTTGAGCCGCTGGACGATGCGCTGGGCGACCTCCAGGTCCTTCTCCTTGTGCCGGCCGGAGACCTGCACGTCGATCGGCGTGATGACGCCGAAATTCAGGATCTGGGTGATCATGTCGGCGGGCTGGAAATAGGCGATCAGGTCGGGGAAGCGCTTCATCAGCACCGCGCGCAGGCGCTTCTTGTAGAGCGCCACCGAGCCATGGCCCTCCTTGAGGCTGATCAGCATCTGGCCGTCGTTGTAGGAGACGAACGAGCCGTCCGAGAAGGCGAAGTTGTAGTTGGTCGAGGGCAGGCCGATATTGTCGAGGATCTGCTCGATCTCGCCCGGCGGGATCACCTCCCGGACCGTATCCTCGACCTCGGCGAAGACCTGCTGGGTGGTCTCGATGCGCATGCCCGTGCGGGTGCGCAGGTGCAGGGTCATCTGGCTCGCCTCGATCTCGGGGAAGTAATCCTCCCCGACGAAGACGAACAGCACGCCGGTCATCCCGAACACGCAGCCGACCACCGCCAGGGTGGCGATCCGGCGGGCCAGCACCGCGTGGAGCAGCCCGACATAGCCCCGGTGGAACCGGGTGAAGCCGCGCTCGAACGCCCCGTGGGCGCGCCCGGCGAGGCGGAACGCCGGGGCGGAGATGAGGCCGAAGGCCCGGGCGATGCGGCCCTGGCGGGGCGGGGCGCGCTCGTCCCGGTCTTTGGCGTGCTTCTGGGCGTATTCCGGCGCTACGATCACGTCGATCATGAGCGGCACCAGGGTGCGCGACAGCAGGTAGGAGGTCAGCATCGCGAACACGACCGCGAGCGCCTGCGGGGTGAACAGGTATTTCGGCGTGTCGGTGAGCGCGAACACCGCCGTGAAGGCCGCGCAGATCGACAGGGTCGAGATCAAAGCCGGCTTGGCGATGCCGGCGGCGCCATGGACCACGCTCTCGCGGAACTCCTCGCCCTCCTCGAACAGCCGGTAGGTGTTCTCGATCGCCACCGTGGCGTCGTCCACCAGGATGCCGACCGCGAGCGCCAGGCCGCCCAGGGTCATGACGTTGATGGTCTCACCCAGCGCGGCCAGCACGGCCAGGGAGGTCATCACGCAGAGCGGGATCGAGATCAGCACGATCAGGGTCGAGCGCCACGACCCCAGGAACAGCAGGATCGCCAGTCCCGTGAGCGCCGCCGCGATGGCGGCCTCGTGCAGCACGCCCTCGATGGCGTTCGAGACGAAGACCGACTGGTCGAACAGCGGCTTGATCGTCAGCCCCTCGGGGGCGGCGGCCCGGATCGTCGGCATCGCCGCTTTGACGTTGTTGACGACGTTGAGGGTCGAGGCGGTGCCGTTCTTGATCACCTGCATCAGCACGGCCTGGCCGCCATCGGCCCGGACCACGTTGATCTGCGGCGGCCCGCCGTCGCGGACATAGGCGACGTCGCGCATCAGCACCGGCTGGCCGGCCACGACCTTGATCGGCGCGAGGTTGAGGGTCTCGATCGAGGGCGGCGTGGCGTTGAGCTGGATCGGGTATTGCTGCTCGCCGATCTTGGCGAGGCCCGACGGCACCGTGAGGTTCTGGGCCGTCATGGCGTTGGTGACGTCGAGCGGCGTCAGGCCGAGCGCCTGGAGGGCGTTGAGGTCGAGATCGACCATGATCTGGCGCGGCGCCCCGCCGAAGGGCGACGGCAGGGTCGAGCCCGGCACCTGCGCGAGCGTCTGGCGGATCCGGTATTGTGCGTAGTCGTAGACCTGGTTCAGCCCATCCTTGGCCGAGGTCAGGGCCAGCTGGATCACCGGGACCGAGGAGGCCGAGTAGCGCACGATGATCGGCGGCTGGGTGCCGGCCGGCATCGCGGCCCGGATCGAGTTGGTCGAGGACACCACCTGGGCGATGGCCAGATCGATGCTGACCGCGGGATCGAAATAGACGCGCTGGACCGCCGTGCCCTGGAGCGTGGTCGACTCCATGCGGCGGATGTTGTTGACGTTGTTCGAGATGCCGTACTCGGCATAGGTCGTGATGCGCTGTTCCATCTCCGGCGTGGACAGGCCGGTATAGGTCCAGACCACGACGACGACCGGGATGTCGACGACCGGCAGCACGTCCTTGGGCATGACCACGATCGCGCCGACACCGCCGAGCATCATCAGCACGGCGAGCACGTAGGTCGTGATCCGGAACTTGAGAGCGTAGAGGACGAGGCCCATGCGGTCTCCGCCGGCCGGCGCCAGGCCAGCCCCTTCGCGTCGCGTGCCGGCGCACCGGACGCCAAGCCTGTTTCGCTATCATGTTCGATAGAGCAAGGGACGGGCCGCGACGCCGCAGGGCGGGCGCTATGGGCGGCGATGGCTATGCGGCTCGACAGGTAGGCGGCCAAACAGGCGGGTCCTTCCCTCCCCCTTTGCGGGGGAGGGAAGGCGCACGTCACGCCCGCCTCAGCGTAGCAGCGCCGACTTGTCGACCTGCAGCGCCGCGCCGATCTCATCGAGCGCCTTGTGCTCGACCTCGCTGATGCCGCCGAAATCGGCCACGTCAGCGCCGATCAGGAAGACGTCCTGGCGCTGGTCGATCGGCCGCTCGACGATGGCGCCCACCAGGCGCAGGTTCTCCAGGCGGCCGGCCCGGGTCTTGGCCCGGGCGATGGCCTCGTAGAGCTCCTGCTCGACCCGCAGCGTGTCGTAGGACTTCTCGAGGATCGGGTTGGCGCGGATGCCGCTGATCGCCGATTCGATCTCCTCCTCGGCGACGTCGCCGTCGGCCACGATGACGTTGGCCGCGGCCGAGACCGCGGCCTGGAGGAAGACGGCATCGCCCGCATACGACATGATCGTGCGGCCGAACCGAAGGATGGCGTCCTGGAAAATGCTCATGCCGACCTCCCGTGCGGTCGGAGATGGCGGATATTGTGGCGGCCGAGTCAAGATCCGGCCGCGCTTGTGCCGGGGACTGACATTCTGTGCGCAATTTATGGTTTCGCGGGCCGGTCTCTACACGGGCCCGAGGTCGCGGGCCGCCGCTCGCAGCGCGTCGTTCATCCGGGTCTGCCAGCCGGGCCCGGTCGCCTTGAACGCCTTTACGACCTCCGAATCGAGACGCAGGCTCACGAGCTGCTTGGTCGGCGCCTTCTGGGGGCCGCGGGACCGGCGCAGGGTCGCCGCCAAGTCCGGAAATGCTTCGGCGAAGGGACGCGCCTGGCGCGCCTGGGCATCGCTGATCTCGGGATTGTCCGGATCGTCCGCGATCCCGGCCTGCATGCGTGCCTCGTCGGCGTCGGTGATGGGCGGGAGACCGAGCTTAGGCATCCTCGTAGATCCTCCGTTCCCTGCGGCTCGCCGGACGCAGGCTGACGAGGGACAGGGCCTCGGTACCAAGCGGCGCAATCACGGTCGCGACGAGACATCCGTCCAGGAGGCCGATCGCCACAAAGAACGGGCGGCCATCCGGCCCCGGATGGAACGGCACGACCACCGAATCCTCGAATGGGAACCGGTCCCGCGCGTCTGCGAAGTCCATGCCGTGCTTGGCGCGGTCGCTCGCCCGCCGCGGCACATCCCAGACCACGCGCATGGCCCTATCTACGATCCGAGCCCGAGCCGGTCAATCAGATCGTAGATACACTTTGCACGACGAGGTCGGGATTGGGTTCCCCGTCAGCAGCAGCGAAAGCCCGAGGTGTTCCCCACGCCGAAGCGGGCGTTCTCGCGGTTGCGGAAGAACTCCAGCTCCGACATCGGCGCCTGATCGGGATGGGTGCGGCGGATATGGGCGGCATAGGCCGCGTAATCCCCCTGCCCCACCATCAGCCGGGCGCCGTCGCAGACGCATTTGGACAGCGTCTGGAGGCGGCGGCGCAGGCTCTGTTGTGGCTCCATGGCGCGCCCTACTCCGCCGCGGCCAGGCGCGGCTCGGTCTCGAGCGCGGTCCAGCGGTCGGCCCGCCACGCCTTCAGGCAGGCGGCGATGCCAAAGCCCGCGATGGCGACCACGAGCCCGATGAACAGGGCCGCCAGCACCGCGTCGATCCGGTCGTTGAGGATGATCTGGTCCATCTGGGCAGCGTTCTTGGCCGGGGCCAGGAGCTTGCCCTCGGCCGCGGCCGTCGCGTAGCGCTCGGCATGGGCCAGGAACCCGATCTTCGGGTCGGCGGAGAACAGCTTCTGCCAGCCGGCCGTGAGGGTGCACAGGCACAGCCACGCGGTCGGGATGATGGTCACGAACGCGTAGCGCTCGCGCTTCATCTTGAAGATCACCACCGTGCAGAGCGTCAGCGCCACCGCGGCCAGCATCTGGTTGGAGATGCCGAACAGCGGCCACAGGGTGTTGATGCCGCCGAGCGGGTCGGTCACGCCCTGGTACAGGAAGTAGCCCCAGGCGCCGACCGCGATGGCGGTGGCCGCGATGCTCGGCCCCCAGGAGGTGGTGTTCTTGAACGAGGGCACCGCCAGAGCGACGAGATCCTGGACCATGAACCGGCAGGCGCGCGTGCCTGCATCCACGGCCGTGAGGATGAACAGGGCCTCGAACAGGATGGCGAAGTGGTACCAGAACGCCATCATCGCCTTGCCGCCGATGGCCGAGGAGATGATGTGGGCCATGCCCACCGCCAGGGTCGGGGCGCCGCCGGCGCGCGAGATGATCGTGTGCTCGCCAACATCCGCGGCGGTCTGAGTAATCACCTCGGGGGTGGTGGCGAAGCCGAGCTTGGTCACGGCGGCGGCGGCGGTCTCGGGGGTGGTGCCGAGCAGCGCCGCGGGCGAGTTCATGGTGAAGTAGACGCCCGGGTCGATCACGCAGGCCGAGACCAGCGCCATGATCGCCACGAACGATTCCATCAGCATGCCGCCGTAGCCGATGAAGCGGGCATCCGCCTCGTTGGCGATGAGCTTCGGCGTGGTGCCGGACGAGATCAGGGCGTGGAAGCCCGAGACCGCGCCGCACGCGATGGTGATGAACAGGAACGGGAACAGGCCGCCCGCCCAGACCGGGCCGGTGCCGTCGACGAACTTCGTCATCGCGGGCATCTGCAGGTGCGGGGCGACGACGGCGATGCCGAGGGCCAGCCCGACGATGGTGCCGATCTTGAGGAAGGTCGAAAGGTAGTCCCGCGGCGCCAGCAGCAGCCAGACCGGCAGGATCGAGGCCACGAAGCCGTAGCCGATCAGCATCCAGCACAGCTGCGGGCCCGTGAAGGTGAAGGCCGGGCCCCAGACCGGGCTCGCGGCCACCGAGCCGCCGCCCACGATGGCCAGCATCAGCAGGACGAAGCCGAGGATCGAGACCTCGCCGATCCGGCCGGGGCGGATGTAGCGCGAGTAGACGCCCATCAGCATGGCGATCGGGATCGTCGACATCACCGTGAAGGTGCCCCACGGGCTCTCGGCCAGCGCCTTGACCACGATCAGCGCCAGCACGGCCAGCAGGATCACCATGATCAGGAAGGTGCCGAACAGCGCGATGATGCCCGGCACGGTGCCGAGTTCGGCCCGGATCAGCTCGCCGAGCGACCGGCCGTCCCGGCGCATCGACACGAACAGGACCATGAAGTCCTGGACTGCGCCGGCCAGCACCACGCCGGCCAGGATCCACAGCATGCCGGGCAGGTAGCCCATCTGCGCCGCCAGGACCGGGCCGACCAGCGGGCCCGCGCCCGCGATCGCCGCGAAATGGTGGCCGAACAGGACGCCGCGATTGGTGGGCACGTAGTCGAGCCCGTCATTGTGGCGCACCGCCGGCGTGAGGCGCTTCGCGTCGAGGCGCATCACCTTCTCGGCGATGAACTTGGAATAGTAGCGGTAGGCGATCATGTAGACGCAGACCGCCGCGACCACGATCCAGAGGGCGTTGATCGTCTCGCCGCGCTGGCTGGCCACGATCGCCAGAGCCGCGGCGCCGAGCGCTCCCACGAGGGCCCATGGCCCGTGCCTGCCGATCGCCGTACCCATCTCGCGTTCCCTTCGATCGCCTCGCGCTCGGGGCCGCTCAAGGCCGACGGCTGGGACTCGCGGGTCCCGGGCTACACCGGCGGTTTATCCTATTCGTCCGGCGTTGACGCAAGCGATCCGAGCTGTGATGCAGCTTCGCGGGCGGCATGACGCCCCAATCTGTCACATCGGGTCATCGGCACGGCCCCGACCGCCTTCACGGGCCGGCCTGTGGACCCCGTCGCCGCCTGTCGTGAGCGAAGGAAGGGCGCCGGCGCGGTCCGGCCCTCGGAGGAGCGGACAACCATGGCGAAGGTCGCATTCCTGGGTCTCGGCGTGATGGGCGGCCCGATGGCCGGGCACCTGGCCAAGAAGGGCCACGACGTCACCGTCTACAACCGGACCACGCCCAAGGCCGAGGCCTGGGTGCAGGCCCATGGCGGTGCCTTCGCGGCCACGCCCCGGGAGGCGGTCGCGGGCGCCGAGATCGTGTTCGCCTGCGTCGGCAACGACGACGACCTGCGCAGCGTCGTGCTGGGCGATGACGGCGCGCTCGCCGGCATGGCGGCCGGTTCGGTGTTCGTCGATCACACCACCGCGTCGGCCGAGGTCGCCCGGGAACTCGCCGAGGTGGCCAAGGCCAAGGGGCTCGGCTTCATCGACGCGCCGGTCTCCGGCGGCCAGGCCGGCGCCGAGAACGGCGTGCTCACCGTGATGTGCGGCGGCGAGCCGGAGACCTACGCCAAGGTCGAGGCTGCGATCGGCGCCTTCGCCCGCGCCTGCCGGCTGATGGGCCCGGTGGGCTCCGGCCAGCTGACCAAGATGGTCAACCAGATCTGCATCGCCGGCCTGGTCCAGGGCCTGTCCGAGGGCGTCCACTTTGCCAAGCGCGCCGGCCTCGACGTGGAGGCGGTGCTCGACGTGATCTCCAAGGGCGCCGCCGGCTCCTGGCAGATGGAGAACCGCGGCAAGACCATGAACCAGGGCAAGTTCGATTTCGGCTTCGCGGTCGATTGGATGCGCAAGGATCTCGGCATCCTGCTGGACGAGGCCCGCCGCAACGGCGCCAAGCTCCCGGTCTCGGCGCTGGTCGACCAATTCTACGCCGAGGTGCAGGCCATGGGCGGCAACCGCTGGGACACGTCGAGCCTGGTGGCCCGGCTGGAGCGCTGAGGCTGGCACATCTCCCCTCGCCCCGCTTGCGGGGAGAGGGGAGCCTACGCCTCGCTGAGAAAGCTGCGCGACTGCAGTTTCAGTTGAGACATCGTCCTCACAACCCAGCCGCCTCGTCCGGATCGAGCCAGCGCCAATCCGTGCCCATCTGGTGGCGGAACCATGTGAATTGCCGCTTGGCGTAGGCCCTCGTATCGGCCTGGCCGCGGGCGATCGCCGCCTCGAGATCCAGCGCCCCGTCGAGATGGGCGATCAGGCCCGGCACACCGTGGGCGCGCATCACCGGCAGCATCGGGTCGAGACGCCGCGCGCGCAAGCCAAACACTTCGTCCAGGGCGCCCTCGGCGATCATCGTGTGAAAGCGGGCGTCGATGCGGGCGCGCAGCAGCGCGCGGTCGGGCGCCAGGAACAGTTTCTGGAGGTTCAGGCCAGCAAGCGGCCCGGGCACGGGGTCGCCATAAAAACTCGCGATCGGCCGGCCGGTGGCCAGAAAGATCTCCAGGGCGCGCATCACCCGCATGCGGTCGCTCGGGCGCAGGCGGGCGGCGCCCTCCGGGTCATGCCGGGCGAGGTCGGCGTGCAGCGCCTCGGTCGGGCGACCCTCGGCCGCCTCCCGTACCTGCGCGCGCACCGCGTCGGGGACCGGCGGCAACTCGGAAAACCCCTGTTCCAGGGCCCGGAAATACAGGCCGGTGCCGCCGACGAAGATCGGCAGGCAGCCATCGAGCTCCGCCAGCAGCGCGGTCGCGTCCCGGGAGAACTGCCCCACGGAATAGTTCACCGCCCCGTCAACATGGCCGTAGAGCCGGTGGGGCACCCGCGCCTCATCCTCGAGGTCGGGCCGGGCGGTGAGGCGGCGCAGGTCGCGATAGACCTGCATGGAATCGGTGTTGATCACCACGCCGCGGTGGCGCAGCGCCAGACGGGCGGCCAGCGCCGACTTGCCCGAGGCGGTGGGCCCTGCGATGAGGATCGCCGCCGGGCGCCCCCCGGTCTCCTCCCGGTCTGGCAAGGCGAAACTCCACGATGCTGGTCGCGGTCCTGATAGCAAACCCGGCTCGGCCGTCCATCACCGGTGCGGTGCTGGCCGAGGCGTGCGCCGTGCTCGGGACGGAGCACCCGCCCCGGATCCTGCACGGGGAGGTCGCCGCCGAGATCCTGGTGCCGGGCGATCCCGCTGACGCGGGTGCGATGACGGAGCGGCTGCGGACCGCGCTGTCCGGCGAGCCAATCGACCTCGCCGTGCTGCCGGCCGACGCGCATCGGCGCAAGCGGCTGTTCCTGGCTGACATGGATTCGACCATGATCGAGCAGGAATGCATCGACGAACTCGCCGGGACGCTGGGCCTCAAGGACCATGTCGCGGCGATCACCGAGCGGGCGATGCGCGGCGAGATCGCGTTCGAGCCGGCCCTGCGCGAGCGCGTGGCGCTCCTCAAGGATATTCCCGTGACGGCGGTGGACAGGCTGATCGTCGATCAGCTCAGCCTCACCCCGGGCGGGCCGACGTTGGTGCGGACGATGCGCGCGCACGGCGCCCGGACCTGCCTGGTCTCCGGGGGCTTCACCCTGTTCACCGGCCCGATCGCCGGGATGGTCGGTTTCCACGAGCACCGGTCCAACGTGCTGGGCGTGGCGGACGGCCGTCTTGACGGCACCGTGGAGGATCCGATCGTCGGCAAGGCAGAGAAGCGTGCCACGCTGATCGAGCTCCGCGAAACGCTCGGCCTCGACCCGGCGGACACGCTCGCGGTGGGCGATGGCGCCAACGACCTCGACATGCTGGCTGAGGCCGGCCTCGGCGTGGCGTTCCGGGCCAAGCCCGCAGTGGCAGCCGCGGCGCAGGTCCGCGTCGAGCACGGCGACCTCACCGCGCTCCTCTATCTCCAGGGCTACGCGGCGGCGGAGTTCGTGGGGTGAGCGCTCAGTGCAGAGTCCGGGTCAGAGCCACCACGACGCCCAGCACGGCCAGCGTCTGAAAGCCGATCGCGCCGACGAGCCAGCGCACCGTCTCGACCTTCGCGGCGGCGATGGCGCCCTCGACAGCTTCGACATCGGCTTTGGTCGTAAGCCGCAGCGCCTCGATATCGGCCCGGGTTTGGACCTTCAGCGACTCCACCTCACTGCGAACGAGCTGGATATTCGCCTGCACGTCGTGGATATCGGCCTTCGTGGCGAGATTTCCGTCGAAGACATCGACCAGCGCATCGGCCAAGCCCTCCGCCTGCTCCGGCGACAGCTTCGCCTTATCCCGCAGCGCCCGCGCGAACTTCAGCGTATCGAAGGCGACGGCAGTCATGGGTCCAGGATCGTCCGAGTCGCACCGACTCGCCGCTTTAGTGTGCCGCCCCGCAGCCCTACGTTAATGCGGATGCTCCGAACGTAAGAGGCCGCCGCTCCTGGCGAAGCGGCGGCCCGAAATCGTTCGTCCGATGAAGCCGCTCAGTCCAGCCCAAGCGCCACGAAGCGCACGTCGCCGGTGGCGCTCGCCACCAGCAGCAGGACCGACTTACGCCCGTCCTTCTTGAGCGCCTCGACCCGCTTGGTCACGTCGGCAGGGGTGTTCACCGCCTCCTGGCCGACCTCGACGATCACCTCGCCAGGCTGGATCCGCTTGTCGGCGGCGGTCGAGTTCGGATCTACCCGGGTGACGACCACGCCCTTCACGGTGTCCTTGATCCCAAACTTCTTGCGCAGCTCGTCGGTGATGCCGGAGAGGTTGAGCCCGAGCGCCTGACGGGTCGCGCTCTCGGGCTCGGGCTGGCGCAGGTTAGCGAGCTGCGGCTTGTCGGTATCCTCGAGCCGGCCGAGCGTGACCGGCTTGGTCAGCTCCTCACCCTTGCGGACGACGACCACGTCGACCTTCTGGCCGACCGGGGTCGAGGCGACGATCCGGGGCAGGTCGCCCGAGGCCTTCACGGGGGCGCCGTTGAACTTCACGATGACGTCACCGACATCGATCCCGGCGGTCTTGGCCGGGCCCTTCTCGTCGACGCCGGCCACCAGGGCGCCGCGGGCACCGCCCTTGAGGTTGAGCGCCTCGGCGGTGGCGTCGTCGACGTTCTGGATGCGCACGCCGAGCCAGCCGCGGCGGACCTCGCCGAAGTCGCGCAGCTGGTCGATCACGGGCTTGGCCGTGTCCGAGGGCACCGCGAAGCCGATGCCCACCGAGCCGCCGGTGGGCGACAGGATCGCCGTGTTGATGCCGATCACCTCGCCGTCCATGTTGAACAGCGGGCCGCCGGAATTGCCCTTGTTGATGGCCGCGTCGGTCTGGATGTAGTTGTCGTAGGGTCCGGACTCGATGTTCCGGCCGCGCGCCGAGACGATGCCGGCCGAGACCGAGCCGCCCAGCCCGAACGGGTTGCCGATGGCAATCACCCAGTCTCCCGGGCGCATGGTGTCGGACTTGCCGAACGGCACCGCCTTCAGCGGGCGCTCGGCGGTGGGCTTCACCCGCAGCACGGCCAGGTCGATCTTCGAATCCTTGCCGATGATCTCGGCCTTCAGCTTGGTGCCGTCGTGCAGGATCACCTGGATGTCGTTGGCGTCGCCGATGACGTGGTTGTTGGTCACCACGATCCCGGAGGCGTCGATGATGAAGCCGGAGCCGAGGGAGTTCGACTTGCGCTGCTGGCGGGGCGTGTCGTTGTCGCCGCGCTCGCCACCCTTGCCGCCACCGCCGCCGCGGCGGTTGAAGAACTCCTCGAACAGGTCCTCGAAGGGCGTGCCCGGGGGCAGCTGCGGCATGGTGCGGCTGTTGCGCGCCTCGACCGTGGTGGAGGCGGAGATGTTCACCACCGCGTCGGTGACCTGATCAGCGAGATCCGCGAGGGAGGCTGGGCCCTTGGCGAAGGCCGGAACCGGCAGGGACGCGGTCGCGAACGAGGCGCCGACCAGGATCGCCGCCATGAAGGAGCGGGCGCGGGAACGGGGCTGCGCCTGCGCGCGGCCGAAGGGCGCCCGGCGGGCGCTCGCGACGGGGTGCATGGTCGACCTCTTCAAGAACGCGTTTCCGGTTGCGCGGGCCCCCGACCGGGATCGGCCGCCCGCGGATTGTCTCGCATCGTAATCCGCTGGCGCCGGGGCGCCAGCGGTCAGCGCGTCGCGCCGGTGGAGGCGGTCGGGTCCGTGGGCCCGCGGGGCGTGCGCGGCGCCGAGGCCGTCGCCCGACCCTGCGGGTCGCTGAAGTAGCGGAAGAAGTCCGAGCTGGGGCTGATCACCAGCCGCGTATCGGAACCCTTCAGCCCGGTCTCGTAGGCCTGCATCGAGCGGTAGAAGCTGAAGAAGTCCGGGTCCTTGCTGAACGCCTCGGCGAGGATCCGGTTCTTCTCGGCGTCGCCCTGGCCGCGCAGCTGCTCGGATTTCTGCGTCGCCTCGGCGAGGATCACGGTGACCTCGCGGTCGGCCTTGGCCCGGATCGTGGCGGCGCTCTGGTCGCCGTTGGCGCGGATGTCGGCAGCCTCGCGCTCGCGCTCGGTCTTCATCCGCTTGTAGACGGCGGCGGAGTTCTGCGCCGGGAGATCGACCCGGGTCATGCGCAGGTCGACGATCTCGATGCCGAGCGCCTTGGCCTGACGGTTCACGTCCTCCTGGATCTGGTGCATCAGCTGGCCGCGCTCGGTCTTGACGATGGCGTCGCGGGTCGAGCGGGCGAGCACGTTGCGCAGGCCGGAATTGGTGAAGCTGGCGAGCCGCTGGTTGGCGAGCCCGATATTGCCCACCGCCTGGTAGAAGCGCAGCGGATCGAGGATGCGGTAGCGCGCGAAGGCGTCCACCTCCAGGTTCTGCCGGTCGGCGGTGAGGACCGTCTGCACCGGCAGGTCGAGGTCGAGCACGCGCTTGTCGAAGATCACGACGTTCTCGACGAAGGGCACCTTGAAGTAGAGGCCGGGCTTTTCCTCGCCGGTGGCGTTGAGCACCGCGCGGACGCGGCCGAATTGCAGGACGAGGGCCTGCTGCATCTGGCCGACGGTGAAGATCGAGGCGTAGAGCCCGATCGCGACGATCGCCGCGATGGCGATCAGGCCGGTGCGGAGAGCCTGTTTCATCGGGCGGCTCCCGTGGCGGCCGGGGACTGGGCGCGGGCGCCGAACTCGGTGAGCGGCAGAACCGGCAGGACGCCCGCCGCGGCGGTGCCCGAGCCCGGCTGCGCGCCGTTCTGGTCGATGATCACCTTGTTCACGGAGCCCAGAACCTTCTCCATCGTCTCCAGGAAGAGCCGCTCGCGGCTGATGGCCGGGGCGGCCTTGTAGGAGGCGTAGACCTCGCTGAAGCGCGCGGCCTGACCGGTGGCGTCGGCAGTCGCCTTTGTCCGGTAGGCCTCGGCCTGCTGGAAGATCTGCGACGCCCGGCCCCGAGCCTGCGGTACCTCACGGCTGGCGTAGGTCTTGGCCTCGTTCTGCGCCGTGTCGGCGTCCTGCTGGGCGGCGTTCACGTCGATGAAGGCCGGCCGGACTTCCGGCGGCGGGTTCACCGAGACGAGCTGCACCACCTCGATGCGCACGCCGGCGCCGTACTCGTCCAGAGCCTTCTGGACCATCTCCTTGACCTCCTGGGCGATGCTCGATTGCTCGTTGGTCAGGATCGCCTGGATGTTGCGGCGGCCGATCACCTCGCGCATCGCGCTCTCGGAGATCGCCTTGATGGTGCCCTCGGGGTTCTGGAGGTTGAACACGAAGTCGGAGGCCTTGAGCGGGTTGATCCGCCACTGCACCTCGAAGTCGAGATCGACGATGTTCTCGTCACCGGTGAGGATCAGGCTCTCGTCCGGGACGTCGCGGTTGCGGCCCTGGCCGCCGGGGCCGGCGCGGAAGCCGATCTGGATGGAGTTCTGGGAGCCGACATCCGGCTTGACCACGCCGCCGATCGGATAGGGGAAGTTGTAGCGCAGGCCCTCGCCCTTGGTGCCGACGTAGCGGCCGAAGATCGTCTCGATGCCGACCTGGCGCGGGTAGACGGTGTAGAAGCCGGTGGCGAGCCAGACCGCAACCGCGAGCGCCCCGATCACCGCGGCGCTGCGTCCGCCGCCGATGCCGCTCGGGCTGCCGCCGCCATAGCCACCGCCGGTGTTGCCACCGCCCGGGATCAGACCGCGCAGGCGGTCCTGCCCGCGCCGGAGCAGGTCCTCAAGGTTGGGCGGGGTCTTGCCGCCGCCGCCGCCACCCCATGGGCCGCCGCCGTTGCCGCCGGGCCGACCCCACGGGCCGCCGCCGCCACCGCCGCTCTGATTGCTCCAAAGCATCCTAGCCGTCGTCTCCTGCCTGCCCGCGCCCGGTCCGCACGCTGAGCGTGCTCCCCGGGCTGCGTCTCCCTGCCTGAACGGCCACGCTCACCCGCCTAGTCCCGCCCACCGGCCCGCTCGCGGGGCGGGCGGGTTGGTTTGGCGGCTAAACGCCTGCGCGGGCGTCTCTTCTCGCGAGGCGCGGAGCCCCATGAGAACGCATGCCCGACAGGCACCTGCGGGTGTGCGCCCCATGCTGTCAAGGCTGGCAGGTGGGCACGCACAGGCCGGAAGACAACCGCGGCGGCGCGCCTCAGCGGATGCGCGCCCAATCGACGAACGCGAAGGCGTGCTCGTCGCGCGGACCGGCCGGGTGCGCCTCGCGGAACGTCTCCCGGAACGCGGCGCGATCGAAGGCGGGAAAGCGCACGTCGCCCTCCGGCTCCGCCTCGACCTCGGTGAGGTGGAGCCGGTCGGCATGCGGCAGGGCCAGGGCGTAGATCTCGGCCCCGCCCACCACCATCAGCTCCGGTGCGGCCGCGGCCGCGACGGCAGCGTCCCAGTCGTGGACGATCTCGGCGCCCTCGGCGTGGAAGCCGCGGTCGCGGGTAAGCACCAGGGTGCGGCGGCCCGGAAGCGGGCGTCCGATCGAGGCCCAGGTCCGCCGGCCCATCAGCATCGGCTTGCCCATCGTCAGCGCCTTGAACCGCTTCAGGTCGCTGGACAGGTGCCAGGCGAGCCCGTTGTCGCGGCCGATTACGCCGTTGCGGGCGACAGCCACGACCAGCGCGATGGCGGGGCTCATACCGCCACCGGGGCCGAGATGGCCGGGTGCGGGTCGTAATTCTCGATGACGATGTCCGCATACCGGAAGGCGAAGAGGTCGCGGACCTCCGGGTTGAGCCGCAAGTGCGGCAGCGGGCGCGGCGCCCGGTCCAGCAGGGTCCGGGTCTGTTCCAGGTGGTTCCGGTAGAGATGCGCGTCGCCGAACGTGTGCACGAAGTCGCCGACCCCGAGCCCGGTCACCTGGGCGATCATGTGGGTCAGGAGCGCGTAGCTGGCGATGTTGAACGGCACGCCCAGGAAGGCGTCGGCCGAGCGCTGGTAGAGCTGGCAGGAAAGGCGCCCGTCGCTCACGTAGAACTGGAACAGGCAATGGCAGGGGGCCAGCGCCATCCGGTCAAGATCCGCCGGGTTCCAGGCCGAGACAATCAGGCGACGGGAATCGGGATTGCGCCGGATCTCGCCGAGCAGCCACGCGATCTGATCGACGCTGCCGCCGTCGGGCTTGGCCCATGAGCGCCATTGCTTGCCGTAGACCGGGCCGAGATCGCCGTGCTCGTCCGCCCACTCGTCCCAGATCGTCACGCCGTTGGCCCGCAGGGCGGCGACGTTGGTGTCGCCCGCCAGGAACCAGAGCAGCTCGTGGATGATCGAGCGTAGATGCAGCCGCTTCGTGGTGACCAGGGGGAAGCCCGCGGACAAGTCGAAGCGCATCTGGTGGCCAAATACCGAGAGGGTCCCGGTTCCGGTCCGATCGTCCTTGGCTACGCCCTCGTCGAGGATGCGCCGCAGCAGGCTGTGATAGGCGTCCATCGGATAGTCCTGCGCGTGAGAGGGGCCGCGGGCAAGCGCGCGTCCCGTCTATCCACCAACATCACCGGTAACGAAGACGCCTGAGCGTCGTCCCGCGCTCAGGTCGGCCAGAGCACGTAGGTCACCAGAGCGAGGTTCGACCAGCCATGCAGGGCGATGCCGGGCCAGAGCCGGCCGGTGCGCCAGCGCAGCCAGCCGAGCACCAGCGCCAGGGGCAGCAGCGAGACCGGCCGGGCGAGCCCCCAGGACGAGACATGGGCGGCGGCGAAGATCACGGCCGTGACCAGGATCGCGCCGACGGGCCCGACCGCGTCCCGGGCGCGGGCGAAGGCCTCGCCGCGCAGCAGCAGCTCCTCGGCCACGGGGGCCAGCACCGCGAGATAGAGCAGCCAGGCCACGACCGCGCTCTGGCTCATGAACGGCGACAGCGTCACCTTCCGGCCGAAGCTCGCGCCGAACAACTCGGCCGTGCCGGTGACCCAGGCGATGTGCAGCACCGGCCAGACCAAGAGGAGCGCCAGCAGCGCGACGGGCCGCATCCCGTTCGGGCGCTCGCGATCGAGCGCCAGGCGCCGGCGCCAGCCGGCCCGGTCGCGCCACCACGCCCCGCCGAGCACCAGGGCGGCGAGGTAGACCTGGCGCAGGGCGTCGACCGCGAAGGCGCGGTGGGCGAGGTCCACCGCGCCGAGGAACGGGCGCCGCTCCGGCGGCAGGAACGGGTCGATCCCGGCCCAGAGGTCGAAGCCGACCCGGACGCTGGCGAGCGACAGCAGGCTCGCGGCGCCGAGATAGACCAGCACGAGGGCGACGAGCGCGCCGAGGCGCCAGGTCGCCCTCCAGATCCGGTCGAGCCGGCCCGACTCGTCGGTCGCGGAACCGCGCGACTGCGCATTTCCGGCAACAGCCGCATCAAGAGGTTCGCCCTGAGACAGTGGCGCGACACGATCGGGCTTCAAAACCGGACCGATCCCCTCTATATCTTGGGAGCCGGTCGCGAGGCCGGCTATGGCGATAAACGGTCTTCGAAATAAACCTATCGGACCCGGGGGCGGTACCCGGCGCCTCCACCTGAGCCCAGGACCGATGGCCGCAAGGCCGACGGAGCTGGACTGGTCTCAGGCGGGGGCGAAGCTAGGATCGACGAAGGCGTAAAGGTAGATCTTTCGCTCGGCATGGTTCCGCCGTTATCGGGCCTCTGCAAGAGTTGCCAACGACAACTTTGCTCCGGTGGCGGTGGCCGCGTAAGCGGTCTCCAAGATCGGTCTCAAGTCCTAGCGGTTAGCATCGCGTAGGCGGGGCAGGAAGGCGCCCGGCACCAGAAGCCTTCACTCATTTCCTCGGTCCGGCCATCCGCGGCGGGGCGCCGGGCGCAGACCGGGCTAGAGCGCGACCGCAGATGGCAGACGACCTGATTCGCTACGATCTCCTGGTGCAGGACGCCCTTCGCGGGGTGGTCCGCAAGGTGTTGACCGACGCCGCCCGGGACGGCTTGATGGGGGACCATCACTTCTACGTCTCGTTCCGGACGGAGGCGCCCGGCGTGCGGATGTCGCAGGCCCTGCGCGAGAAATACCCGCAGGACATGACCATCGTCCTGCAGCACCAGTTCTGGGATCTCAGCGTCAACGAGCACACCTTCGAGGTCGGCCTGTCCTTCTCGGGCGTGCCGGAGCGGCTGCTGGTGCCGTTCGACGCCCTGTCGGGCTTCTTCGACCCCTCCGTGCAGTTCGGCCTGAAGTTCGACCTCACCGAGGCCGGCGAGGTGCCCGAGGAGGCCAACGCCGCCCCGGCCAAGACCGGCCCGCGCGGGGCCGGCTCCGAGCCGAGCGAGGTCCGGCCGAAGGGCTCCGGGCTCGCCACGATCGGCTCGGCCGCCCCGAAGGTCCTGCCGGCGCCGGCCGCCCAGGGCGACAAGCCCGGCGCCAAGCCGGACGAGAAGGCCCCCCGCCCCGCCGCCAAGAAGGACGGCGAGGAGGGCAGCGCCGAGGTCGTGAGCCTGGACGCGTTCCGGAAGAAGAGCTGAACGCGCCGGGCCGAAACGTCGGCCCGGGGATTCATCGGTGAACCAGACTGTCGCGCCGCCGTCCTGTCGACGGCGGAGCGCGCGCATCGCGCGAAACGCTTCAACGAAGATGTGAAGCTCGCCGCGACGTTCTTCAACGCCACGGCCATTCTCGCGATCGGAACAGCCTTCAGCATCCCGTGGATGTGTTCACCAACGACGGCTGGGCTTTCCCACACGCGTCCCTCATCCGACATCTGATCGGACAGATCGCGACTCAGTTGTTCCTGGGCGCCGAGGCGCTTTGATCGCCCTCCGAAAGATCACCTCAAAATCGCGGCGCGCCTGCGCCAGTCCGTCGTCGGCGTGGCTTCATGGGGCCAAGCCGGCGTTTCGAGCTAGATGACGGCGCTCACCAGCACCTCTACGATCCCTGTCGCCCATCGCCTTAAAGGGTGGTCGTCACGGGCCGAGCAGTTTGACGAAAGCCGCACCGGCCCCGAAGAACGCGGCGGCCATGCCGGTGAAGCCGATGGAGAGCGGGGCGAGCAGGCGATCCCGACCAATCTTCAGGGCCTCGGCCTGAAGCTTCGACTGCTCCGCGATCAGCTTACGCTGCTCCGCCACGAACGTTTCCGTCTCGGCGTTCGAGCGCAGGACGCGAGCGACCTGCTCGGCGTAGTCCAGCGTGGCGGGCGCAGCGGTATCGGACATCAGGGAGGCTCCGTCCGGTCCACAAGGTGCGAACCGGTGGGGACCGCGTCAACCCGCTCAGCCCCGCAACTCCGCCTCCATGCGCAAGCCGTGCTCCGGTCGGAGCGTCACTCGGTGGAGGGGCGTGACCGGCGGGTGATCCGGCGGCAGGTGGAAGCGCACCGCCCGGATCACGTGGGCCAGCACGATCACCGCCTCCTGGATGGAGAAACTCTGGCCGATGCAGACCCGCGGGCCGGCGCCGAAGGGCAGGTAGGCGAAGCGCGGGATCGCGTCCCGGTTCTCCGGCAGGAAGCGCTCCGGCATGAACGCCTCCGGATCCTGCCACAGCGTCCGATGGCGGTGGAGCACCCAGGGCGCCACCATCACCAGGGAGCCGCGCGGCACCTTGATCCGGCCGAGCCGGTCGTCCCGGGTCGCCTGCCGGCTGAGGAACGGCACCGGCGGGAACAGGCGCATCGCCTCCTCGATCACCGCCCGCGTGTAGGGCAGCTGCTCGACGGCGAAATCGCCCTGCCCCGCCGCGTCGACCTCGGCCTCGACCCGCGCCTGCGCGGCGGGATCCTGCGACAGGCAATAGAGCGCCCAGGTCAGGGAATTGGCCGTGGTCTCGTGCCCGGCCGCGATGAACGTGACGATGTTAGCCTTGACCGCGAGGTCCGAGAGCCCGTTGCCGGTCTCGGGATCCTGGGCGGCGAGCAGCAGGGTCAGCAGGTCGCGGGGCGCCTCGCCGCGCGCCATCGCCGCCTTGCGCCGGGCGATGAGCTCGTCGACCACCTCGGCGAAGAACCGGCCGGCCGGTCGCGCCCGCAGGCGGCCGATGCGCGGCACGAAATCGGGCACCCCGAACACGTCGAGGGGGTCGATCGGCCCCACGGCCTCCAGGAATCGGGTGATGGCGCGCCCCAAAGCGTCCGGATCGCCCGGTAGCCCCTGGGTAAAAATCGTCCGCTCCAGCACGTCGAGGGTGACGCGGGTCATCTCCAGGGCGACGTCGACGGGCTTGCCGCCCCGGCGGGCGAGGCGGCGCCCGAGTTTGGCCCCGGCGGCGTTCATCGCGTCGGAAAAGCCCTGGACCGTGCGGGCGTTGAAGATCGGCGCGAGGGTCCGGCGCTGGAGCCGCCACTCGTCGCCCTCGGCGCTGAGCAGGCCGTTGCCCAGGCCCGGCGCCAGCACGCGCCGCTGCAGGTCGTCCTTCCGGTAGCCCTCGACATTCTCGACCAGGAGATAGCGAATCAGCGCCGGGTCGCTGACCACGGTGATCCGGCCCATGGCGCCCTCGGCGGCCACGACCGGCTCCTTGAAGTGGACGTCCATCCAGGTGGTGATCGGGTTCTTGCGGGCGGCCCGGAGGAAATCGAACAGGCCCAGCGGCTCGTGCAGCGGACGAGGCACGGGCGGGCGGAACCGGGCGGCGGGCGCCCCCTCGGCCAGATCGCGGTCGGTTCGGTCGATCGTCGCGCTCATCGGCTCCTTGTCCGGCGGGAACAGAGCCCCGCTCTTGTCCGGCGCCGGGGAAAACCGGCATCGCGATTCACCCGCGCCTCATTTAAGTAGGCACCGCACTGCACCAAACGTAGAGGCCACGATGTCGCCCACCGAGACCGGAACCGCCACCCGCACCGAGTCCGACACCTTCGGGCCGATCGAGGTCCCGGCCCACCGGTACTGGGGGGCGCAGACCCAGCGCTCGATCCAGAACTTCAAGATCGGCACCGAGCGCATGCCGGCGCCGCTGGTCCATGCGCTGGGCCTGGTGAAGCAGGCCGCCGCCCTGGTGAACAAGGATCTCGGCGCGCTGGAGCCCAAGCTCGCCGACGCCATCGCGGCCGCGGCCGCCGAGGTCGTGGCCGGCAAGCACGACGAGGAATTCCCGCTCGTGGTCTGGCAGACCGGCTCGGGTACGCAGTCGAACATGAACGCCAACGAGGTGATCGCGAGCCTCGCCAACGAGGCCCTGGGCGGCAAGCGCGGCGGCAAGTCGCCGATCCACCCGAACGACCACGTCAACCGCGGCCAGTCCTCGAACGACACCTTCCCGACCGCCATGCACATCGCCGTGGCCCGGGAGATCAGCGGCCGGCTGATGCCGGCGCTGACCCATCTGCACACGGCGCTCGACGCCAAGGCCAAGGCGTTCGAATCGATCGTCAAGATTGGCCGGACCCACCTGCAGGACGCGACCCCGGTCTCCCTCGGCCAGGAATTCTCCGGCTACGCCGCCCAGGTGGCACTCGGCGGCTCGCGCGTCGCCGCGACGCTGCCTGGCGTGCTTGCGCTCGCCCAGGGCGGCACCGCGGTCGGCACCGGCCTCAACGCGCATCCCGACTTCGCGAACCAGTTCGCCGCCAAGGTCGCGGAGCTGACCGGCCTGGAATTCACCAGCGCCGCCAACAAGTTCGAGGCGCTCGCGACCCATGACGCGCTGGTGTTCACGCAGGGTGCGCTGTCGGCGCTCGCCGCCGGCCTGTTCAAGATCGCCCAGGACATCCGCCTGCTCGGCTCCGGCCCGCGCTCGGGCCTCGGCGAGCTGTCGCTGCCCGAGAACGAGCCGGGCTCCTCGATCATGCCCGGCAAGGTCAACCCGACCCAGTGCGAGGCGCTGACCATGGTGTGCTGCCAGGTGGTCGGCAACGCGACCACGGTGAGCTTCGCCGGCTCGCAGGGCAATTTCGAGCTGAACGTGTTCAAGCCGGTGATCGCCAACGCGGTGCTGCAATCGATCCGGCTGCTCGCCGACGCGGCGGTGAGCTTCACCGACAATTGCGTGGTCGGCATCAAGGCCAACGAGGACAAGATCGCCGACCTGATGAGCCGTTCGCTCATGCTGGTGACCGCGCTCGCCCCCTCGATCGGCTACGACAAGGCTGCCGAGATCGCCAAGACCGCGCACAAGAACGGCACGACCCTCAAGGAGGAGGCGCTGCGCCTCGGCTACGTCACCGAGGAGGAGTTCGAGCGCGTGGTCCGACCGGAGACGATGCTGGCTCCCAGCGCCGAGTAGCCTGCCCGAAAGTCCCGGATTCACAAGGTCCGGGACCTTGTGCGGGTCCAGGGTGGAGCCCTGGTATCCCGGGGGCTCCGCCCTCAACCGAGAGCCGGGAGGCGATCCGTGGCCGAGATCATCAACCTGCGACAGGTCCGCAAGGCCAAGGCCCGTGCGGCCGAGGATGCCAAGGCCGAGGAGAACCGGATCGCCTTCGGGCGTCCGAAGAAGGCCAAGACCCTGCAGCAGCGGCGCAAGGCCCTGGAGATCGAGCGCCACGAGGGCCACCGGCTCGAGCGCAGCGAACCGGAGCGCGATCCGTCCCTATGACGCGCGCATCGTGAGCGCGGGACTCAGCAAGCGCTCGGTGGTGATCGCGGGCCATCGCACCAGCGTGTCCCTGGAGGACCCGTTCTGGGCGGCGCTCCGGGAGGTCGCGGAGACGCGCGGCCAGTCGGTCCAGGCGCTGATCGGCGCGATCGATGCCGGCCGGGGCGGCCAGAACCTGTCCTCGGCGATCCGGGTGTTCGTGCTGGACGCGGTACGGGCCGGGCCAATCGGCAAATCGTGAGCACGGTCCGGTCGGGTCGGTCTTCCGATCCAGTGCCGCGTATGGAATCTGCGCGACACAACCACGCAGGACGCTCGAGTCATGACTAACCGCGAACCGCTGCTCAAGCCGATCCCGATCACCGAGCTGCGCCCAACCCAGATGACGGTGGGCTACCGGGAGGTCGCCGAGAAGCGTCGGCGGTGGCGCAGCTACGACGGCGAGAAGAAGAAGGCGTTCCTCGGGGCGCACATGATCCCGACCGTGCTCGGGCCGAAGAAGCGCCATTACGTGGTCGACCACCACCACCTGTCCCGCGCCCTGCAGGAAGAGGGCGTCGAGAGCGTGCTAGTCACGGTGCTGGCCGACCTGCACCACCTGGAGAAGGATGCGTTCTGGACGGTCTGCGACCACAAATCCTGGGTCTATCCCTACGATGCCGAGGGCGTGCGGCAAGACTTCAAGGACATCCCCAAGGCGATCGCCGACCTCGCCGACGATCCATACCGCAGCCTCGCGGGCGAGCTGCGCCGGGCCGGCGGCTTCGCCAAGGACACGACCCCGTTCAGCGAGTTCCTCTGGGCGGACTTTCTACGCCGCAACATCAAGGAGAAGCGCGTCGAGAACGATTTCTCGGAGGCGCTGGAGAAGGCGATGGCGCTCGCCAAGTCCAAGGAGGCCGGCTACCTGCCCGGCTGGTGCGGCCCTTCGGAGGGCTGAACGGCCGCCGGGTCAGATCCCCCAATAGGGCGCGGCGTCGTAATACCGGTGGATCTGCTCCTCCCAGGCGCCGTCCTCGGCCGGGTCGGTGCCCTCGGGGGTGCGGGCGGGGGCGGCGCGCAGTTGCTCCTCGGTGATGTCGAGCACGTAGGCGTCCTGCTCGGGCTCGAAGTGCAGCACCGACCAGGGCAGCGTGTAGAACTCTTCGCCGAGGCCCAGGAAGCCGCCGAAGCTCATCACCGCGTAGGCGACCCGGCCGGAGATCTTGTCGAGCATCAGCCGCTCGATCCGGCCGACCTTGCCGCCGTCCGGCCGGCGCACATCCGTGCCGATGACCCGATCGCTGGCGATCAGGCTGCGCGGCTGCCGCGCCGCGGGTTGAGGATTGGCCGCCATGCTCGCCTCCCGGATCACGCGTCGCCTTTCGATCGCTGCCTGAAAAACGCCCCGGCGATGCCCCACGTTCCGGTCCGGGCCTGTGCCCGCCCTCTCAGCCGGACGAACAGCTCCCCGCATGCCGATCCCGCGTCACACTCCCAAACACGCCGCGTGCCTCGCGCTGGCCGCCCTGATCCTGTCGGCCGCGGCTTCGCAGGCCCAGGACCGAGGCAGCGTCAACCCGAAGCCGCTGCCGCCGCTCGAGCATCCGGACGCGCCCTCGACCCCGGCCAAGGCGCTGTTCGGACGCGTCACCCGGGCCTCCAGCGGGCCGGCTCATATCTACGGATTCTACGCCAAGGGCTGCTTTTCCGGCGGGCAGGCGCTGCCCCTCGACGGGCCGAACTGGCAGGTCATGCGCCCGTCCCGCAACCGGATGTGGGGCACGCCCTACCTGATCGATTTCGTCGAGCGCCTGTCGCAGAAGGCCGCCCGGGTCGGCTGGCCGGGCCTGCTCGTCGGCGACATGGCCCAGCCCCGCGGCGGCCCGATGATCACCGGCCACGCGTCGCACCAGATTGGCATCGACGCCGACATCTGGCTGACCCCGATGCCGGACCACCGCATGAGCCGGGCGGAGCGCGAGGAGACCTCGGCCACCGACATGGTCCGCCCCGACCGCCTCGACATCGACCCGCAGGTCTGGACGCCGACCCATCTGCAATTGATCAAGGTCACCGCCGAGCAGCCGGAGGTGGAGCGCATCTTCGTCAACGCGGCGATCAAGAAGGCCCTGTGCCGGGAGGCCTCGGGCCGAAGCTGGATGTCCAAGGTGCGCCCGATGTACGGGCACAATTACCATTACCATATTCGGCTCGCCTGCCCGGCCGGCCAGGACGATTGCCAGCCCCAGGGCGCACCCGCCGCCGGGGATGGCTGTGACGACCTCAGCTACTGGTTCTCGGACGCGGTGCTGCACCCGAAGCCGCCCAAGGTGCCGCCGAAGCCGAAGCCCGCTATGACCATGTCGGCCCTGCCCGCCGCCTGCCGCGCTGTGCTGAAGGCGCCGTAGCCCGATGGAGTGTCACCGAATGCGGATCCGCAGCCTCCTGCCGATGGCGCTCGTCCTAACCCTCACCGGGGGGCAGGCGTTCGGCGAGACGCCGCCGGAGCCGCCGGCCAACGCCCTCAAGGCGGCCAAGCTCGCCGGGCTGGCCGGCTTCGTGAACACCCATTGCGAGACGCTGCGGACCGACGGCGACCGCTTCAAAAGCGTCGTCCAGGCCATGGGCGTCGATCCCGCGGATCTCGAGCGCGATGCCCTGCTGCTGCACGCCCGGTCCTACCTGGCCGTGTACGAGAAGGACGTGCCGGCGAGCTGCACCCGCGCCGACGCGATGTTCGGCCGGACGGGCACGGTGGTCCCGGGCGTGTTCGTCCCGCGCTGAGGCGTTCCGACACGCGGCGCGCGGATCGTTCGCCGAACCGGGCGCGACGTGCTAACGCCACCGGATGCCCCGCTGGCTTTTCCTCATCCTCGTCACCGCCCTCGCCCTCTCGGTCGTGGGCGGTGTGCTCATCGTCCTGCGCAGCCCGAGGAGCAGCACGCCGCATCCCGACCCGGCCGCGGTTACCGCGCCGGCTGCGCCGGTACCGCGGCCGGGCGGCAATCCGTAAGGGTCAGGCGGCGATCCCGGTCCCGACCGGGCAGCTCACCCCGGTGCCGCCGAGCCCGCAATAGCCTGCCGGGTTCTTGGCGAGGTATTGCTGGTGGTAGGCCTCTGCGAAGTAGAAGGTCTCCAGCGGCACGATCTCGGTGGTAATGTCGGGGAAGTCGCGCGCCTGCAGCGCCCCGGCATAGGCCGCGCGCACGGCCTTGGCGGTGGCCTCCTGCTCCGGGCCGTTGGTGTAGATGCCCGAGCGGTACTGCGTGCCGACATCGTTGCCCTGGCGCATGCCCTGGGTCGGGTTGTGACTCTCGAAGAAGGTCCGCAGCAGCGCGTCGAGCGGCAGCACCGCGGGGTCGAAGGCTACCAGCACGACCTCGTTGTGGCCGGTCTGGCCGGTGCAGACCTCCTCGTAGGTCGGGTTCGGCGTGAAGCCCCCGGCATAGCCGACCGCGGTGACGAACACGCCCTTTGGCAATTGCCAGAACCGGCGCTCGGCGCCCCAGAAGCAGCCAAGCCCGAGCACGATCGTCTCGGTTCCCGGGGGATAGGGCCCCTTGAGAGGGTTGCCGTTGACGAAATGGGTCTCGGCGGTCGGGATCGGGTTCGGGCGGCCCGGCAGGGCGTCGGCGGGGCTCGGCATCTCGGGGCGCTTGCGGAACGGGAACATCGTCTCTAGCCTTCCGGGTCTTCAGGGCGTGATCCGAATATGGGCACGACCGGCCCGGCGAGAAAGCTTTGGGCTTCCGTCCCGACCGTACAGACCGCGCGAAAACCCGCCGCGCCGTTCAAATCGCAGCCGGAGCACTGGACCGCAGCCGCAATTTCCGGCTTGTAAGCGCGCGAAGCCGCGACCCGCAGGTTGAGGCGTGAAGGGCTGAGCCGGATGGATGCGGGCTGGACCGCTACGAGCCACGTGCTGGACAACCTCCGGGCGGAGTCGAACCGGGGCGACCCGTTCGCCGCGGCCGTGCGGGCAACCCGGATGCCGACGATCGTCACCGATCCGCGGCAATACGACAACCCGATCGTCTTCGCGAACGACGCCTTCCTCAACCTCACCGGCTACACCCGGCTGGAGGTGACCGGGCGCAATTGCCGCTTCCTGCAGGGGCCCGGGACCGAGGCGGCCGCGGTGGACCGCCTGCGGGCCGCGATCCGGCAGGGAGTCGACATCAAGATCGACCTGCTCAACTACCGCAAGGACGGTTCGGTCTTCCAGAACGCGCTCTATGTCGGGCCGGTACGGGACGCGACCGGGACGGTCGTCTACTACTTCGCGTCCCAGATCGACGTGAGCGAACACTACGCGCTCACCGCCGAGATCGCGCGGCTGAAGGCCGAGCTCGCCGAGGCCCGCGCCCAGCTCGCGGCGCGGTAGGGCCGCTTCCTCAGGGCTTCGTCAGGAACCCGATCGGCTCCCGGCCCGGCTGGCCGAGCCAGAGCAGGACCGCGCCGAGCCCCAGCCCGATCAGCGAGGCCGGGGCGAGGGTCAACGGCAAGCCCAGCAGGTGCCAGAGCCAGGGCGCCGCCCCTTCGAGGCTGCCCTGCAGGGTGCCGGACTTGTCCTTGGACAGGGTGGCGATCACGTCCGAGAGCGGCGTCACCCGCAGGCCGTTATTGGCGATCGAGCGGGCGCCGTCATAGACCAGCGCGACGAAGCCGCCGGCCATCAGCAGGAAGCCCAGGACGCGGGCCAGGAAGCGGAACATCGCGGGGTCTTCTGAGCCATGCCTGCGCGCCCGGGCGGGCGCCCGCCCCGGGAGTATGGGGCCGGGCCGCCCGGTGCAAGCCGCGGCACGCATGGAGTCGCCCGCGGCACGCACAAGGTGCGCTGCGGCATACGCGCGGTTGCCGCCCCAAGGGGGGCCATGCCACAGGGACGCCCGGCGGCGCAGGGCCGTCAAGGACCATCGACCTTGGACGCGCACGCCCAGAAGCCCGGCCTGGTGATCTTCGATTGCGACGGCGTCCTGGTCGACAGCGAGCCCCTGAGCCTCGCCTGCCTGACGGCCGGCCTCAACCGGATCGGCGTTGCCATCGATTTCGAGACCGTGCGGGGGCGCTTCACTGGCACCTCCATGGTGTCGATCATGGAACACATCGCGCGCGATTACGGCGTCATAGCCCCCCCGGGCTTCGTCGAGGCGGTCAAGGCGGAGACGCTCGCCCTGTTCGATGCCGAGCTGCGGGCGATGCGCGGCGTCGCGGAGGCGGTCGCGGCCCTGGGCCTGCCGTCCTGCGTCGCGTCGAGCAGCGACCCGGTGCGGCTGCGCCATTCCTTGGGCCTGACCGGGCTGCTGCCGCTGTTTGGCGAGAATATCTTCTCCTCGGCGCAGGTCGCCCGGGGCAAGCCCTTCCCCGACCTGTTCCTGTTCGCTGCCGCGCGCATGGGCGCGGCGCCGAATTCCTGCCTGGTGATCGAGGACAGCGTGCCCGGCGTCACCGCGGCGAGGAGCGCCGGCATGCGGGTCGCTGGCTTCACCGGTGGCGGCCATTGGGGTCACGACCCGGCGGGGGCCGACTTGCTGCGGGCCGGCGCCGGCGGGGTTTTCTCGGATTTCGCGGACCTCGCCGCGGTGATCGCCGGGGCCTGAACCATCGCGTCTCCCAGGCGGCCGGGCGGGACCGGTTTCCTGCCAAGCTGACGCCGAAAATCGGAAGCGCGTTCCGTTGACGGGCCGGCGCCCCGGGCCCATCTTTGCCCTCGCCGAACGGGACGGACGTCCTGGCCCGCCCCCTCGGCCGCGGTGATTTGAGAAGCGTAGCTTGCGCCGCGTCATCAAACGCTAAAGCACTGCGACGGCGCACGCGCCGCGCGGTCCTTCAGTCTGGAGGACATTGGATGTCGATCCGAACTGGCTCCTTTCGCCACCTGCTCCATGATGCGCACGGTGCCCCGGCCTCCTGGCGGCGCTGTCGACTCCGAGCGGCTGACACGCCGACGGCCTGCGGTTTCGCGTCGAAACCGGGTCTGCGTGCCAAAGCCTGAGCGGGCCGCGATCCGGCCCGACACGGCAGGTCCGCCGGGCGCACGCGCTGCCTGATCGGCGATAGCGCGTTCGTCACATCAAGGGGCTAGAGACCCGCACGATCGACGTGATCGGCGAGACCTGAGCCGCACCGAACCTTCGCAGCACTTCCCGCATTCCGGCACGGCCCTGGCGCCGGCCAAGGCAGGATTCCGTCCCATGCACAGTCTCGATGTCGGGCTTCCGCCGACAAACCGTCCCGACCCCTTCACCGACGACCTCGCCGCCGAAGACGTCACGCTTTCCAACCGGGCTTCGGCGGATCGGGTTGAACCGCCGCGGGTGATCGAGATCGGCGAGGTCACCGCCGGCATCGCCGTGCCCGAGGGGCGCGGCGTGCGGTTCTTCTCCTCATCGCGGGATTTCGACGGCCTCGACGGCGCCGTGTTCCGCAACGCCGAGCAGGCGGCCCGCGCCGCGCGCGAGCGGGCTGCAGCCCGGGGACGTGCGAACGCCCGCGGCGGCCAGGCAGCGCAGATCCGGCGCCGCCTGGCCTGAGGCGGTTACTTGGCGCACTCGTCCCGGGTGCGCTTCATCGCCTCCGCGAACCCGGCGAGCGCGTATTCGTCGCTCGTCGGGTTGCCGCGCAGCGAGGTGGTCTTGATCACGAGCTTCGGGTTGCGCGCGCTCATCTCGGAGACCACCCGGGCCTCCTCGGCCGGGTTCTGCAGCCAGGCATTGCCGTCCTTCACGACGAGGCCGTAGCGTCCGGTGCCCAGGTTGAGGGTCGGGTCGGTCGGCGCGGCCGCCGAGCCCGGCTTGATCTGGGAGGCCGCGGGCTTCGACGGGAAGCCCAGCATCACCGCGACCTCGTTCTGGACGTTCTCGCCCTTGCGCACGCTCACGAACAGGTAGGCGGTGTCGCGCTTGAGGGTCTTGGGCGAGCGTGCCTGCGGCTGGGCGATGGCGTAGCAGAGCTTGGCGCGGCCATCGCCGTTCACGAACACGTTCCAGTCGCCGAAGATCGCCACCGGGGTGGCCTGCTGCATCCCGGGGGGCGTCGCCGCCTTCCTCTCGGCCCGCGGCGCGCGTTCACGACGCGACCGCCGCCCGCGCTTCGCCGGCTCAGCATCCGAGAAGCCGTCCGGCTCCGCCTGCTGGGCCTGAACCGCCGTCGCCGATAAGGCCGCTGCGCCGACCGTGGCCCCGACGAGGCCCGTGACGAGACCGGAGGCGAGCAGGGCGAGGGCTCCGACCGGGAGCAGGCGGGGGACGCGGACCATCTTCACTTCCTGACGACGGGCGGCCCCATAAGGGGCCGAACCGGGGATCTGGATGAGTGAAGCCCGCGCAAAAAGTCGGCAAGATGGCAGCCAAGCTCGATGGCGGCCAAGATGGGGCGACCCGGCCGGCGCGGCGGTTCAGACCGCCCGCACCTCTGCGGCCAGGGCGGCGATCACCGCCGGCGGGACCGAGACGGGTTCGGGCGTGGCCACGCTGGACGCGACCGCGTTCGGCTGGGCCGGCGGCAGCGGGCGCTTGCGAGGCGGGTCGTTATAGGGGGTGTTGTAGCCCTTGCGGACGGCCGACCAGTAGGTTTCGCGGGTCAGGCCGGAACCGGTCAGGGCAGCATCGATCATGGCGGTCGCCCGTGCCGCGAGTTCGGGCACGTCTTCCGGCTTCAGCCAACTCTCGACAGGCATCATGCGATCTCCGATCCACACAGCCGAGCTTCATAACGGGCCGGACTTAGCCAGACGGTGAACGCGCAGCCCCCCGGATGGTTGCGATGCACAAATTCGTGCCGAGGCTGTGGGTTGGTGTGGGTAGCCGTGCTCATCGGACGAGGTGCGGCCCCTGAACCTGCGGATGGCAGAATCCCCGACATATCGGCCGACGCCGGCAAGGCGCGCTACGGTCGATGAACGATGCCCTGAAATCCCTCCTCCGGGCGCGGCGCCACGAAGTACCGGGTGAAGAGGCCGAACTGCGCATCCGTGACCGTGAAATCGTGCGTTCCGGACGCATTCCGCGCCCGTAGGCGGGCCCTGCACATGTCATCGGCGACATCGAGGTAGTGGAGCCGATGGGCGACGCCCGCTTCCTCGAACAGCGTGCGCATCCAGGCCCGGCTGGCGAGGGTATTGGCGGGGAAATCCAGCACCACCGAGAGCCCGGCGCGGAGCAGGTCCACCACGTGCGGCCCCATCACGCTCCGCAGGCGGGTCGAATGCCGCACGTAGTCGGTCAGGTCGGCCTGTTCGTCGGGATAGAGCCGAGCGAGCCAGCGATCCTCGGCCACCACGATGGTGCCGGGCGTCGCGCCGAGGCTGGCGGTCAGCGTCGATTTTCCGGCGGCTATCTTGCCGCAGACGAGATGCAGCGTCGGTTCCTGGGCAGGCATGGGGTTCGACCTCGGGGACGGCGCATCGGGCGCCGAGACGTTCACGGGCGGGGGGACCCGGCCTGACGGATCAGGCCGGGTCGTGAATTCGGCTGCGGATCGCAGCGCTCGCGCGGTGAATCGACAAGGTCATGGACGATCAATGCCAGGTCTCGAATTTTGTGACCAGGGGGCCGATGGCGGCCTGAGAACGCGCTGCGGCAACCGATCGAGGCCGCCCGGGCTCCGAAGCGAGGGGCGGCGATGACGACATCGGCGGAATGCACAGCCGGTGGAGAAGCTTTGCGAAACATCGGAGGCCAGCGTCCAAGATCGAATCCACAAACTCAAAGTTGAATTTGCCAAGGCCGCAAGCACAACCTATGTATTTCCTGTCGGCATCGTCCGAATCCGTCGGCGAACGACAGTTCCGCGCGGCAGGTGGCCATGGTTGGATCCGTGAACCGGGTGGCGGCACCAGAGGGGCCTCAGCGCCCGGCCGCGCACAAGGTGACGATTCCGGGCGTCGCGGCCGACGCCCGCGAGACAACGGGCGGAAGCGCACAGGAGGGCGGGGCCGACGCACAGCCGGATGAAGAGGCGGTGCTGCCGCCTCCGGAGCGGCTGGGCTACGCCAAACTGTCCCAGCTCAGCAGCGTCCTGACCACCCTGGCCTCGGCCCGGACCAGCCAGCGGGACCGCGCCGCCTTCGCTCTCCAGGAAGCCGAGCGGAAGCTCCGGCGGCTCAAGGCCGAAGCCCTGGCGGCGGGGGCCTCCGGGGACAGGAAGGCGGCGGCCCGGATCGTCCAGGATCTGGCCCAGGTCGCCCATGAGATCGCTGACGCCGCCCGGGACTATGCCGCCGCCGGCGGTGAGCCGGGCCTCATGGAAGCCAGCCTCACCGAGGTCGCGGCGGGGATCGATCCCGGCGCGACACGCGAGCCGGATGCGCCGAGCTCCGAGGGGCCGGAAACCGCTGCCGGCGCCTGCGCGGACGAGCCGGGCATGGCCGAAGCCCCCAGCGATGCGGCGGATGATCCGAGCAAGGCATCCCCCGATCCGACAACCGACGAGCTCGACCCATCCCGCACCCTGCCGGAGGATGAAGCCTATCCCGGCGCGCTGCTGCGGCACGAGCCGGACGATCACGGCGACGATTCGGTCGAGGCCCACGCACACGAACTGCTGGATGAGGCTGTGGTGCTGAAACAGGCGATGGCGCGGGTGCTGCGCAGCCCACCGGCCGACGCGGAGACGACCGTTCCGACGATCCCGCCCAACCCGCCCGTCGAGACCGGCCCGGCCCCCCGGACCGGACTGGCAGCCCTGGTCACCCGGCCCGGCGCGCGGGCCTGAAGGCCGGTCCGGCGGTCGCCGCGCTCAGCCGAGCCGCTCGATCCACCCTTGCGCCTGCGCCCGGACATTGTCCGGCGCGGTGCCGCCATAGCTGGTGCGGCTGGCCACCGAGTTCTCGACCCCGAGCACGGCGTAGACCGCGTCGGTGATGCGCGGCTCGGCCTCCTGCATCTCGGGCAAGGACAACGCCTCCAGCCCGATGCCCTTGGCCGAGGCGGCGCCGACCAGACGGCCGGTGACGTGGTGGGCCTGGCGGAACGGCAGGCCGAGCTCGCGCACCAGCCAGTCGGCGAGGTCGGTGGCGGTGGCGTAGCCGGAGCCGGCGGCCTGGCTGAGCACCTCGGCGTTGGGCTCCAGATCCTTCACCATGCCGGTCATGGCGGCCAGGCACAGGGACAGGGCCTGGAGGGCGTCGAACGTGCCCTCCTTGTCCTCCTGCATGTCCTTGGAATAGGCGAGCGGCAGCCCCTTCATCACCACCAGCAGGCCGGTGAGCGCGCCGATGATCCGGCCGGACTTGGCCCGCACCAGCTCGGCCGCGTCGGGGTTGCGCTTCTGCGGCATGATCGACGAGCCGGTGGTGTAGCCGTCCGATAGCTTGACGAAGTTGAACTGCGCCGAAGTCCAGACCACCAGCTCCTCGGCGAAGCGCGAGAGGTGCACCGCGCAGATCGAGGCGGCGGCGAGCGATTCCAGGGCGAAGTCGCGGTCGGCCACCGAATCCAAGGAGTTCGCGGTCGGCCGGTCGAAGCCGAGCGCTGAGGCGGTGGCGTGGCGGTCGATCGGGAAGGAGGTGCCGGCGAGCGCCGCAGCGCCGAGGGGGCATTCGTTGAGCCGGGCCCGGGCGTCGCGGAACCGGCTGCGGTCCCGGGCCAGCATCTCGACATAGGCTAGGCAATGATGCCCGAAGGTGACCGGCTGGGCCGACTGGAGATGGGTGAAGCCGGGCATCACTGTGCCGGCATGCTTGAGCGCGGTCTCGGCCAGGGCCCGCTGCAGGTCGGCGGCCTGCTGGTCGAGGGAATCGAGGGTGTCGCGCACCCAGAGCTTCATATCGGTGGCGACCTGGTCGTTGCGCGAGCGGGCGGTGTGCAGGCGCCCGGCGGCCGGCCCGACGATTTCTGTGAGCCGGCTCTCCACCGACATGTGGATGTCCTCGAGCTCGCGCTTGAAGATGAAGCGCCCGGCCTCGATCTCGTCGCGCACGGACTTGAGCCCGGCCTCGATCGCGGCCACATCCTCTGCCGGAAGGATGCCGGCCGCGCCGAGCATCGCCACATGCGCCAGCGAGCCGCGGATATCCTGGGGCGCGAGGCGCTTGTCGAATCCGATGGAGGCGTTGATCTCCTCCATGATCTCCGCCGGGCCGCTGGCAAAGCGGCCGCCCCACATCCGGTTGCTCATGTCGATCCTTCCGCGCCCTGAACGTCCCGGCAGGCAAACCTGATGCCCGGCCGCACCACTCTGATGGCCGGCGCGGGCCTCGCCGCGCTCGCCGTCCTCGGGACCGCCCTATACGGGAGCGGTCTCCTGCCCGGCAACACGGGCGGGGCGCTCCAGCCCTGCGCGGGCGCGACGCCCGCCCTCGCCCGGGTCGAGGCCGCCGCCAAGGGTGAGGTCGCGGGCATGCAGGCGCTGAAGCAGGCGCGGCCCGCGCCGGAGATCCGGTTCAAGGGGCCGGACGGCGCCGAGACCGGGCTCTCCGACCTCAAGGGCCGGCTGCTGCTGGTCAACCTCTGGGCGACCTGGTGCGCCCCCTGTAAGGCCGAGATGCCGGCGCTCGACCGCCTCCAGACGGAACTCGGCGGGCCGGATTTCGCCGTGGTCGCGATCAACGTCGACACCCGCAACCTCGACAAGCCGCCGGAATGGCTCAAGCAGGCCGGCATCCACGCCCTGCCGTTCTACGCCGATCCGGGCGGGCGCGTGCTGCCCGCGATCCAGCGCGACACTCAATCCCCCGGGCTGCCGACAACGATGCTGATCGACGCGCAGGGCTGCACGATCGGCGTGATGAAGGGCCCGGCCGCCTGGTCGAGCCCGGACGGGCTGGGGTTGATCCGCGCGGTTTTGGGAAAGGTGTCGTGAGGGGGCGGCGCGTTACGGATCGCGTGGCGCTTTCCGAAGCGGCTTCAGGGTAAAGAAGCGGGCAGGATGCAACCCGGGCCGATCAAGCGCCGGCGCGCTGCACCAGGACCAGGGTCGCGGGCGCGATGGCGGCGAGTGCCTCGACCGGCTGCATGAACTCGACATCGAAGGCGGCGCCCGCGCCCCAAACGGCGACGATCGTCCCGGTACTGGCCGCGGGCACGCGCTCGCCGTCCTCACCGATCACCTCGGCGAGGGTCCGAACGCGGTCGAGTTCCGGGAAGGCGGTCCCAGTCGGGGCCCGATCCGCAGGGGAACGACTGTCGACCACCAGCCAGAGCAGCCGGTCTGACATAGTGTGACGATACGGGACGGCCGCCCCGCGATGCAAGGTGCGGCTTGCCCCCGCCCCCAAACCAAGCCAAGCCTGCCGACGATGAAGCCGCCTCCGATTATCGGCCGCGCCCCGCAGGATCGGGGCCGGCGCCCGCTCTCGGCCATCCGCACGATGCTGGCGAGCGAGGCGGCGGGCGGGTTGATCCTGATGGCCGCGGCGGCGCTGGCTCTCGTGGTCGCCAACGGACCGTTCGCCGAGACCTACGCGCACGGGCTCCACGCCGCGCTCGGGCCGATGAGCCTGCAGCACTGGATCAACGACGGCCTAATGGCCGGGTTCTTCCTGCTGGTCGGGCTGGAGATCAAGCGCGAGGCCCTGGACGGGCGGCTGCGCACCTGGCCGGACCGGGTTCTGCCCGGCTTCGCGGCCTTGGGCGGCATGGCGGTGCCCGCCCTGGTCTACGCGGCGGCCAATCTCGGCGCCGGGACCGTGCGCGGCTGGGCGATCCCGGCGGCCACCGACATCGCCTTCGCGCTCGGCGTCCTGGCGCTGCTCGGCAAGCGGGTGCCGGTCTCGCTGAAGATCTTCCTGAGCGCCGTGGCCATCGTCGACGATCTCGGCGCCGTGGTGGTGATCGCGCTGTTCTACGGCTCCGGCCTCGATGCCGGGATGCTGGGGCTGGCCGGGCTGGTGCTGGCCACCCTCTACGGCCTCAACCGGGCCGGCGTAACCTGGCTGTCGGCCTATCTGCTGCTCGGCCTCGTCCTGTGGGTGCTGGTGCTGCGCTCCGGGATCCACGCCACGGTGGCGGGCGTGCTCCTGGCCTTCACCATCCCGATCCGGGTGAGTCCCGGCCGACCGGAGGCCGCCGATTCGCCGCTCCACCGGCTGGAGCACGGTCTGGCGCCCTGGATCGCCTACCTCGTGGTTCCCGTCTTCGGCTTCGCCAATGCCGGCGTCGACCTGACCGGACTGACGCGCGACGCCTTCCTGGAGCCCGTGACGCTCGGCATCGCCGCGGGGCTGTTCCTGGGCAAGCAGGTCGGGGTGTTCGCCAGCCTGCGGCTCGCCGTCGCGCTCGGGCTGGCGCAGCGCCCGGCCGGGGCCGGGTGGGGGCAGGTCTACGGCGTCGCGGTCCTGTGCGGCATCGGCTTCACCATGAGCCTGTTCATCGGCGGCTTGGCCTTCGCGGACCCGCAGCATGAGACCGCCGTGAAGCTCGGCGTGCTCGCCGGCTCGGCCCTGTCGGGGCTCGCGGGGGCGGCGATTCTCCTGCTGGTGCAGCGCCCCGCGGCTACCCGGTAGGCGCCGCCCCAGGCTCCGTTGCGCGCGAAAATGCGCTACCCGCCTATCCATGCGGTTCTATCTCGGCCTCGCCACCACCTTCCACGATCCGGCGCTCGCCCTCGTCGGGCCCGACGGCACGGTGCTGTTCGCCGAGGCCACGGAGCGGTTCCTCCAGTACAAGCGCGCCCCGAACTGCGAGCCCGACATCCCGGCCCGGGTGATCGCCCTGGTCCAGGAATACGTGCCGGCCGGCTCGGAGATCGTGGTCGCCTCGTCCTGGGGGGCGCAATTCACTGACTTCCTGCGCGGGCAGGCCGGGGCCGGCGCCTTCGACCTGATGGCGCTCGCCGCCCACAGCACGGCGCTCAACCGCTCCTTCGTGCCCGAGCAGGCCGAGCGGGTGTTCATCGCCGACCTACACGGCGCGCAGGAGCGGGTCGGCCACGGCACCCTGCTGGCCCTCAACCAGGGCGCGCGGGCCACCGGGACGCCGCGCGCGACGATCGCCGGGCAGCGGCGCTACCCGCACCATCTCTGCCACGCCGCCTACGGGCTCTGGGGCAGCCCGTTCGACGCGGCCACCGCCCTGGTGGTCGACGGCATGGGCGAGACCGGCGCGGCGGCGATCTACCGGTTGCAGGACGGCCGGATCACGGAGCTGCGCCGCCACCGCGGGCGCGGGTCACTCGGCTTCCTGTACGGGCTGATCACCGATCTCGCCGGCTTCGACCAGGTGAAGGGTGAGGAATGGAAGATCATGGGGCTCGCGCCCTACGGACGCCCCGATCCGGAGCTCGCCGCCCTCCTGGCACGGCTCTGCACCATCGAGGGCGGGCGCCTGCGCTTCGCCGAGGCCGCGACCATCCAGGCCGTCGCCGCGGAGATCCGGGCGCGCCGCCCGGCGGACGCCCTGGAGACCGGCTGGGCCGACCTCGCCCGCTGCGGCCAGGATTTGTTTGGGACTTTGATGGATGTGCTGGTGGCTGAGGCGGCGACCCTCGCCCCCGCCGACAACCTCGTGATCGCCGGCGGTTGCGGGCTCAACTCTTCCTATAACGGCCGGGTGCTCGACCGCTCCGGCTTCACCCGGCTGCACGTCCCCTCGGCCCCGGCCGATGACGGCAACGCGGTGGGCGCCGCCTGGCTCGCCTACGCGGAGGACCATCCGGATTGGGCCGGGCCGCCCCCCGGGGAGTGCCCGCTGACGCCCTATCTCGGCGCCCGGGTCTCCACCACCGCCATGGAGCGGCTGGCCGAGCAGGAACCCCGGGCCAAGCGCGTCGGCCACGACGCCGCGACCAGCGCGGCGGCCCGGATCCTGGCCGACGGCAAGCTGGTCGGCTGGGTGCAGGGCCGGGCCGAGTTCGGGCCCCGGGCGCTCGGCAACCGCTCGATCCTGGCCGATCCGCGGCCGGAGGGTGCCAAGGACGCGCTCAACGCCAAGGTGAAGTACCGCGAGGCGTTCCGGCCCTTCGCGCCCTCGATCCTGGCCGAGGCCGGACCGGACTGGTTCGAGGCTTACGCCGACAGCCCCTACATGGAGCGCACCCTCGTCTGGCGTGAGCACGTCCGCGCCCGGGTGCCGGCGGTGGTCCACCAGGACGGCACCGGACGGCTCCAGAGCGTCACGGCCGCGCGCAACCCGGCCTACGCGGCCCTGATCCGCGCCTTCGCGGACATCACCGGGGTGCCGATCCTGCTCAACACCAGCTTCAACGTGATGGGCAAGCCGATCCTCGACAGTGCGGAGGACGCGATCCTGATGTTCTACACGACCGGCCTCGACGCCCTCGTGGTCGAGGATTGGCTGGTGGTGAAATGACGAACGCCGCGCCCCGGGGGACGCGGCGCCGACGAGATGACCCGAACAGATTACTCGCAGACTTCGACGCGGCGGTAGGTGAACTCGCCGTCGCCGAGCCACTCCTTGCGGCGCTCGTAGTGGCAGATCGGGCCGCGGCGCTCGCGGACCACGACGGTCTCGGGCTCCTCGACCAGGACACGGCGCGGGCGGTATTCCGGCGGCGGGGGCGGCGGCTGGTTGGCGCCGTTCACCAGGGCGCCACCGACCACGCCGCCGACCACGCCGGCCGCGAGGCCGCCGATGATCGCGCCGGTCTGGTCGCGGGCGGTGGCCGGGGCGACGGCCCCGAGCACCAGGGTCGCCGCGAGGGCTGCGGCCCCGGCGCGGATCGTCGTGAAGGAACCGTTCGTGGCCACGCGCAACTTCTCCCGTTCGTGTTGAGGATGATCCAACACCGGGACGATTAAAAATCTCCGAAGCGGCGCACGCCGATGCGCGGGTTCAAAGCAGTCCGTCGAGGGACCCAATCACGCTTGTGGGAGCGAGGTCCGCGTACTCGTCCGGCAGCCCCCGGCGGTTCACCCAGGCGGTCCGGAACCCGAACGCGTGGGCGCCGGCCACGTCCCAGCGGTTGGAGGAGCAGAACAGCACGTCCGCCTCCCCGACCGCGAGCCGGAGCAGCGCGATCCGGTAGGCGTCGGGATGGGTCTTGAACACCTGCGCGTCGTCCACCGAGAGCACGGCGTCGAGATGGTCGGCGAGCCCCGCCGAGGCCACGGCCCGGTCGACCATCGCGGCGTTGCCGTTGGTCAGCACCGCCGTGCGCAGGCCGCGCTTGCGCAGGGACGCCAGCACCTCCGGCACCTCCGGATAGGCATCGAGGTCGCGATAGGCGTCGAGCAGCCGTTCGCGCAGGGCCGGGTCCACGCCCGGATGGACCGCCAGGGCATAATCGAGGGCGCGCACGGTGAGGTCCCAGAAGGCGGCGTAGCGGCCCATCAGCGACAGGGTCCAGCTGTATTCCAGCTGCTTGTTGCGCCAGACCTCGGAGAGGTGGTCGGCATCCGGCCCGACTGCGTCGGCGTAGCGCTGGACCGCGGCATTCACGTCGAACAGCGTGCCGTAGGCGTCGAAGACAACGGCCCTCACGCCCGCGAGCAGATCCTTGGCGTCGGTCATGGCGTTCCTCATTGGCCTTCACGAGCGATCTGGGACTCGAAGGGGCGGCGGCGAGCCCGGCTCGAGGGGACGGTGTTTGTCAGGCCCGGCGCAGGCGCAGGCCGAACAGGTGCAGCAGGCCGGCCAGCAGCCCGCCATAGATCGCGGCCCCGGCGAGGCCCAGCACCGCCAGGATGGCGATCTCGCGCCCGTGCGACAGGGCCGGGACCAGCGCCTCGGCGACCCCCTGGCCGTAGACGGCCACGCCCGCCAGCGCGAGGCAGGCGAGGCCGACGCCGAGGACGGTGAGGCCGAGGGTGCGGCCCGGCGCCGTCCAGCCGCGGCGCTTGGCCAGGACGACGAGGATCAGCAGGTTCACCCACTGGCTGACCGCCGTCGCCAGCGCCAAGCCGGTGACGCCGTAGGGCCCGGTGAGCCAGAGCTTCAGCGCGACGTTGACGCCGATCGCGGTCAGCGAGGCCCAGAGCGGGGTCTTGGTGTCCTGCCGGGCATAGAAGCTCGCCACCGCGCTGCGCACCAGCACCACGGCCGGCAGGGCGAGCCCGTAGGCGGCCAGCACCGAGGCGGCCCGGGACGCGTCCTCGGCGCTGAAGGCGCCGCGCTGGAACAGGGCCGCCATGATCAGGCCCGGGATGGTCAGGAACGCCACCGTGAACGGCGCCGACAGGGCGAGAGAGAACCCCGCCGCCCGGTTCTGTGCCGCATGCGCGCCGGCCACGTCGCCGGAGGCGATCCGCCGGCTCATCTCCGGCAGGAGCACGGTGCCGGCCGCGATGGCGATCACCCCGAAGGGCAGCTGGTAGAGTCGGTCGGCATAGTACAGGGCTGAGACCGCCCCGGTGGGCAGCCAGCTGGCGATGATCGTGTCGGCGAAAGTAGCGATCTGGAACCCGGCCGCCCCGATCACCGCGGGCCCGAGCACCACGAAGAACCGCTTCAGCGCCGGATCCGAGCGCGGCACGGCGAGGTCGGGCATCACCCGGGCCCGGCGGCAGCCCCACCACAGCAGGCCGAATTGCAGCACGCCCGAGACCGCGACGCCCCAGGCGGCCGCGTAGGCGGCGTTGGGGAACAGGAAGCTCAAGCCCAGGGCCGCCAGCATGGCGACGTTGAGCAGCACCGGTGCTCCGGCCGCGACGGCGAAATGCCGGTGGGCGTTCAGGATGCCCGACAGCAGCGTCACCAGGGTCATGAACAGCAGGTACGGGAAGGTGATCCGGGTCAGCGCCACCGCGAGCTGGAAGCGCTCGCCATCCTCGGCGAAGCCCGGCGCCAGGGCATGCACCACCCAGGGCATCGCCGGCAGGGCGAGGTTCAGCAGCACAAGCTGCACGATCAGCATCAGGGTGAAGACGCGATCGGCGAAGTGGTGCGCCTCGCCGGAGCTGCCCGTCTCGGCGAGCCCGGCATAGGCCGGCACGAAGGCGGTGTTGAACGCGCCCTCGCCGAAGATCGCGCGAAAATGGTTCGGCAGCCGGAATGCGACCACGAAGGCGTCGGCCATGGGCCCCGCGCCCATCACGGCGGCCATCACCACGTCCCGGGCGAAGCCGGTGACGCGGGAGACCAGGGTCCAGCCGCCCACCGAGAGGATGGAGCGGATCATGGATCCGCCCGCTGCGGGATCATGGGGTCGGGAAACGAGGAAAGAATGGCGGCCTGCCCTGCTGAGCCCGGGGGCCGCATCAAGAGCGGCTTTTGTCCGGCATCTCAAGGGCGCCGCGGACACGATCGGCCCGCAACGCCCCTTATATCCGGATCAGGCGGTCGCTTCGCCGTACATCTTCTCGACGTGCTCCCAGTTCACCAGGTTCTCGATGAACGCCTTGAGGTAGTCGGGGCGACGGTTGCGGTAATCGATGTAGTAGGAGTGCTCCCACACGTCGACGCCCAGGATCGGCTTGGCGCCGTGGACCAGCGGGTTCTCGCCGTTGGGGGTCTTCAGGATCGCGAGCTTGCCGTCCTTCACGGCGAGCCAGGCCCAGCCCGAGCCGAACTGGCTGACGCCCGCCTGGATGAAGTCCGCCTTGAACTTCTCGGCGCCGCCGAGGTCCTCGTCGATCTTCTTGGCGAGCGCGCCGGGGATGGCGCCGCCGCCATTGGGCTTCATCCACTGCCAGAAATGGATGTGGTTGTAGTGCTGGCCGGCATTGTTGAAGAGCGGCTGATTCGTGTTGTAGGCCGCCTTGACGATCTCCTCGACGCTCTTGCCCTGGAGATCCGTGCCCTCGAGCAGCTTGTTACCGGTATCGACATAGGCCTTGTGGTGCTTGTCGTGGTGAAACTCGAGGGTTTCCTTCGACATGTACGGCCCGAGCGCGTCGTAGGCGTAGGGCAGTTCCGGCAGGGTGAAGGTCATTGGCTCTGTCTCCGCTTTGAGCACGATGCGGACAAGCCGGATCCGGCTTTCCGGGATCATCATGCGATAACAAGGGGCTGGAGCAGACCGTGTTTCACGGGAAACAGCGGCGCGCTTCAACCTTGGGCGGCCTCGTCCCCGGCGGGGGCGTCCGGGTCACGACCCGCTAGGTAAGTCGATGCCCGCGCGACGGCAACGCCGTTCCGGCCAGGCTTGGTGCAAACTTCCGGGGACGGCCCGCGGCCGGGCGAGGAAGCCCCGGGCGCCCGGCCCGACAACCTGCAAGAACCGGTATTCCCGGGTAATCTCACCACCGGGTTTTGCAATATGACGGCAAGGCCTTACTGTGCGGCACGCCTTAAGCGCCGGCGGTTAGCCGGCCCGTGTCTAGAGAGTAACATGATCGCTGCGCTGTTCGCGCTCGCTGCCGCCATGGCCATCGGGGGCTGCGCCGCCGTGATCCAGGGCTTCCCCTATGTGCGTCTGGAGAGCGGCCTCGCGATGGTGATCGCGGGTTCGGTCGCGGCCTCGTCGGGCGCCGTGCTGTTCGGGATCGGCGTCCTCGCCCTCGTGTTCCGCCGGCTGGAGCGGACGATCGGCCAGCGCCCGGCGCTGGCCCCGGCTGAGGCCGGCCCCGCCACCGAGAGCGCACCGCGGCTGCCGCCGGTGCTGCCGGCCGCCCCCGCCTTCATCGTGCCGCCGATCGTCGAGCCGCCCTTCGACCCCGAGCGGCCGCGGATCGAACCCAATCTGCGCCTCCTCGACGACACCCCGGCGGTCCCGGCCGAGCCCCCCAAGGCGGCCGAGCCGCAGAGGCCGACCCCGGTCGAATCGGACTTCCCGATCCAGGCCTTTCCCGCCGCCCCGATCGTGGAGCCGGAGCCGCCCCATCGGCCCGCCCCGGAGGCGGTCCCGACCCCCGCGGCCGAGCGCAGCCCGGAGGACGACCTGTTCGCCGCCCCCGAAGCGCCCCCGCAGCCGGCCCCGCCCTCGGAGCATCCTGCCCTGCGCCCGAGTCTCGACGCGGCGCCGGAACCCGAGCCCGAACCGAAGCCGGACACCCGTACCGTGGTCGGGCGCTACGCCTCCGGCGGCAACACCTACGTGATGTTCGAGGACGGCTCGATCGAGGCGGAGACCCCGCAGGGCCGGTTCACCTTCGCGTCGCTGGACGAGCTGAAGGCGTTCGTCGACGGCGGCGGCGAATCCGGGACGCGCGGCGCCGCCTGACGGGGCGCCGCGTCAGGCCAGCGGATTGAGGCTGTCGTTGCGCGGCGGGATCGGCGCCCGCATGGTCAGCGAGAACCCCTCGGGATCGTAATCGGTCTCGACCTCGGCCTGGACCTGGGTGATGAGCACCCGCTGGAGCAGGCGCGAGCCGAAGCCCTGGCGGCTCGGCGGCCTGACCGGTGGGCCGCCCGATTCGCGCCAGTGGAAGCGCAGGATCCCGGCCGCGCCCCCAGTCTCCAGGGACCAGGTCACCGCGACCCGCCCGGTGCGGTTCGAGAGCGCCCCGTATTTCGCCGCGTTGGTGGTGAGCTCGTGGATCGCCATGCCGATCGGCACCGCGATCTCGGAGGGCAGGTCGATCGGCGGCCCTTCGAGGCTGATCCGCCCTTCGGCGCCGCCCTCGACCGAGACCTCCGCGTAGGGCCTCAGCTCGCTGAGCAGGAGGTTGGCCAGCGAGGCGGTCTGCCAGGTATCCTCGGTGAGCACCGCATGGGTGTGGGCAAGGGATTTGATCCGCCCGACGAAGGCCTCGTAGAAATCCTCGATGCTGGAGGCCGTGCGGGCCGTGGAGCCCACGATCGCCTGCACGGTGGCGAGCGTGTTCTTCACCCGGTGGTGCAGCTCGCGGATCAGCAGGCTCTGCCGCTCCTCGGCGATCCGCCGGTCGGTCACGTCGGCGACCACGCCGATCAGGCGGCGCGGCAGGCGGCTGGGCGCGTCCCGCTCGAACCGGCCGGCCATGTCGATGGTGCGCCAGGCCCCGTCGGATTTCCGCCGGATCCGGCCGCCGATCTGCAGGATCCCGTCCTCGCGCAGCGCCTTCGAGATCGCGTGGCGGACCGCGGCGCGGTCGTCCGGGTGGAGGATGTCGTTGAGGAACTCGTTCTTGCCGATGGTACCGTCCTCGGGGGCATGCCCGAAGATCTCGTACATGTGCTCGTTTTCCCAGATCGCCTGGTCCTCGAGCATGTGCCACTCGAAGATGCCGAGCTTGGCGATGGTGGTCGCCACCCGCAGGCGCTGATCCCGCGACAGAATCTCGTCCCGGGCCTCGACCCGCGTCGTGATGTCCTGGACGACGCCGACCATGCTGGCGGGCTCGCCGTCGCGGCCCGGCACGGCTTGGCCCCGCACCCGCAGGATCACGGTGCGCCCGGCGACGGTCACCGGCGTATCGAAATGGTAGGACTGGCCGGCCCGGCGCGCCTCGGTGACGGTCGCGGCCAGGCGAGCGAGCTCGGGGTCGGACAGGCTGCTCTTGAGCTCGTCCCACGGCACGGAGTGCCCGGGCTGGCGCCCCAGGATCCGGGCGGCCCGGCGCGACAGGGTCAGGAGACCGGTCGCCCGGTCCCAGCGCCACTCGCCGAGGCCGGCGGTCTCCAGGGCCTCGCGGTTGGCCTCGGAATGGGCGGCCGCGTCCGCATCCACGGCCTCGACCACCAGGGTCCGGCCGGAGCGCCGCACCCGCACATCCAGCACGGTTCCGTCCGCCCGGCGCCAGGCCTGGATGCCGTCGCCGAGCCCCTCGGGCCGGTCAGCCAGGAGATCCGCGGTCGCGCGTCCGGCCAGCAGGCCCGGCGCCCAACCGAGCAGGTCGTGCAGGACCTGGTTGGCGGCCACGATCGCCGCCTCGTCCGCCGACAGCACGACGAGGCCGATCGCGGCATCGTCGAAGCCCGCGCGATACGGGTCGTCCGCCGCCGGGTCTTGACCCACGCTCTCGTCCACTCGGAAAAACCCTCGAACGCGCCGCGGCGCGCTCCCGCACGAGATGCCCCCCTGCCGCGGTCCGGACCGCGAAGGCAACTCAGGATGGCGCCCGAGCGTGACTGTTGCAAGGCGTCCCGTTCCGATGCGGCGACCCGTCCGTGCGAAACCGAACGGGATGCGGGTGCGCTCGGACCGCGCCGGTGCCCCGGCGGCGGCCGCTCAGCGCGGCCGGCGCACGAACTCGAGATACGTCGGGCGCCGGCCCGCTGCCAGCGCCTTCGCCTCGTAGCGGGTCCCGGGCCAGCCCGGGAATGGTTGGGTCCAGTCGCCGGCCTGCCGCGCCGTCCAGGTCAGGACCGGGCAGCGGGCGGCCCGGACCAGGGTCCAGCCGGCATAATCGTCGATGTCGCTGGCGAAGCGGAACAGGCCGCCATCCTTGAGGACCCGGCCGATCTCCGCGAGCGCGGCATCCGAGACGAAGCGGCGCTTGCGCTGCCGGCGCTTCGGCCAGGGATCGGGATAGAGCAGGTAGACCCGGTCCAGGCAGGCATCCGGCAGCCGCGCCAGCAGGGCGGTCACGTCCTCGTCGCGGATGCGGATGTTGCGCAGGCCCCGCGCCTCGATCGCGGCCAGCAGCTTGACCACGCCGTTGACGAACGGCTCGGCCCCGATGATCCCGATCCCGGGATGGGCCTCGGCCTGGGCGGCGAGGTGCTCGCCGCCGCCGAACCCGATCTCCAGCCAGACCGCCTCCGGCGCGCCGTCGAGCGCCGGGAACAGCGTGCGCGGATCGAGCGGCCGGTCGTCCGGCGGGAGATCGACGCGGAGCACCGGGAGCAATTCGGTGAGGCGCCGCTCCTGCAGGCCGCGCAGGCGCTTGCCCTTGCGCCGTCCGAAGAAGGCGCGCTCCGGCTCCTCGGCCTCGCGACCGGGTCGTCCGTTCAGGTCAGACATCGGCTACCAACGCGTCGTCCGCGCACGGGCAAGGACGGGTTTCCAGAGGGCTCGCGGCCCCGAAGCAGGGCTCTGCCCCGCTCCCGCAAAAGGTCCAAGACTTTTTGAAACCGGGACTCATAAAAACGCCAGCACGCCGTCCCGAATCGGGGACGACGCGCTGGCGGGTCGTTCAGCGCTGGAGCGCGGGCCGCCTTACGACAGGGCCGACTTCAGCTTCTGGGCGAGGTCGGTCCGCTCCCAGGAGAAGCCGCCATCGGCCTCCGGCGCGCGGCCGAAATGGCCGTAGGCGGCGGTGCGCGCGTAGATCGGCTTGTTCAGGCCGAGCGCCGTGCGGATGCCGCGGGGCGACAGGTCCATCGCGTCCATCAGGACGGCCTCGAGCTTGGCCTCGTCGACCTGGCCGGTGCCGTGCAGATCCACGTAGATCGAGAGCGGCTTCGAGACGCCGATCGCGTAGGCGAGCTGGATCGTGGCGCGATGGGCCAGCCCGGCCGCGACGACGTTCTTGGCGAGATAGCGGGCGGCATAGGCCGCCGAGCGGTCGACCTTCGTCGGATCCTTGCCCGAGAAGGCGCCGCCGCCATGGGGGGCCGCGCCGCCGTAGGTGTCGACGATGATCTTGCGGCCGGTCAGGCCGCAATCGCCGTCGGGGCCGCCGATCACGAACTTGCCGGTCGGGTTGACGTGCCAGACGGTGCCCTCGTTGATCCAGCCCTGCGGCAGGGCGGCCCGGATGTAGGGCTCGACGATGGCGCGCACGTCGGCCGAGTCCAGGGACTCGTCGAGGTGCTGGGTGGAGAGCACGATCTGGGTCGCCTCGACCGGGCGGCCGTTCTCGTAGCGGACCGTGACCTGGCTCTTGGCGTCGGGGCCGAGCTTGCCGGCATCGCCCTCACCCTTCTTGCGGGCGTCGGCGAGGTCCTTGAGGATCTTGTGCGCGTAGAACAGCGGCGCCGGCATCAGCTCCGGGGTCTCGTCGGCGGCGTAGCCGAACATGATGCCCTGGTCGCCCGCGCCCTCGTCCTTGTTGCCGGCGGCGTCCACGCCCTGCGCGATGTCGGCGGACTGGGCGTGCAGGTAGATCGCGACCTCGTTGTTCTTCCAGTGGAAGCCGTCCTGCTCGTAGCCGATCTCCTTCACGGCCTGGCGGGTCAGCTCCTCGAGATCCTTGAAGGTCACGGAATCCGGACCGCGCACCTCGCCCGCGATGACGACGCGGTTCGTGGTGGTGAGGGTCTCGACCCCGAGCCGCGCCTCCGGCATCGCCGCGATATAGGCATCCACCACCGTATCGGAGATCCGGTCGCTGACCTTGTCGGGATGGCCTTCGGACACCGACTCGCTGGTGAACAGGTAGTTGGAACGCGGCATGTGGACGGATCCCGAGCACGGGTACGCCGTCGCGATCGCGGCGTTCGACCCTCTATGGGGTCGGGGTTCTCGCACCGGGCCGGATGACGGTCAACCCGGACCGCCGAACGGATCCGCTATAACGTACGAAACGGGTGAAAAAACGCCCGTCCTCGGCTCAACTCAGCATTCAGCCGTTGAGCTTGTGGTCCAGGGCCCGGATCGCGGCGGCGACGTCCCGTCGGGCTTCCTCGGAGAAATGCTCGGTGATGTGGCGGCCCACGACCTCGGCCAGGCCCTGAAGCCCGTCCTCCGCCGACAGGGGCGTCTGATCCGGCTCGGAGAAGCCCGGCGCGGTGAAGTCGTCGTTCCGCGGCATGCCCTTGAAGAAGTAATCCATCGGCACCCCGGTCATCCGGGAGAAGATGTCGAGATGGACGGCACTGATCCGGTTGGTGCCCTTCTCGTACTTCTGCAGCTGCGCCGCCGACATCCCGAAGCTCTGCGCGACGCGACGCTGCGTCAGCGATGCCTTCCGGCGCTGCTCGGCGATGCGTTGACCGACATACACGTCACGCTGATCGGTTTTCTGACCCGCCATGTAGAACTTGCCCACTCCTGCCGCGATTTTCGGGCGGCGAAGCTTAACCGCATAGCGAGGCCGTGTCACCGGCGGGTGACCATCGCGGTAAATGTTTTGCCGCGGCGCCGATTCCCGTCGACGGACTGCGTTCTGGTGTCCCCGGCAGGGCTCGAACCTGCGACCCCAGGTTTCATACCACTTCGGCTTTCGCCGCCGCCGCCCCTGCGGGCCGCGTTCGTGGCCTGGACTATCCCTTCACCATGGGCCCGGCTTGCGCCCGGCCGTTAGGTGCCGCCCGTCTAGTCTCTACACCTTCCCGCTGGCGCTGACGCGTCGGACGGGCTTGGCTCGGGATCGGCAGGACGCCAGCATGCCGGCGCCGGGAGCTTTCCCCGACTTTGAGCGGATCCGCCGCGCAGTTTCCCGACGCGACGCCCAATTGTGACCGTTTAGGAAACCTGTGCTCTGTCCAGCTGAGCTACGGAGACGACCGGAATCCCCATAGCATCAACCCCCGGACAGGCCAACCGCGCGGTGCGCGCGCGCGATCCGGGGCATGATCGGCCGGGGGGTTCGATGATCCGGACAGGCAACGGGCCGGCGGGCGGGCGACGGGGCCGGGCGGCCCGCGCGATGGCGGTGCAGATCCTCGCGGCCGCTGGCTTTGCCGTGCCGTGTCTCGCCGCGCCGGCGGAGTGTCGGCCGGGACCGGCGCGGACCGAGATCCTCGACGGGATCGGGCCGCGCGGCGAGATCCGTCTCGCCTCGGGCGGCCGTGCCGTGCTCGAGTCCCTGCACTGGCCGGACACCCCGGAGATCGCCGAGGCTGCGCGCGCCTGGCTCGATACGCGGCGCGGCAACAGCCTGGTCGTGGTCCCGCGCGGGCAGCCCGACCGCTGGGGCCGGGAGCGGGCCGACATCCAAGCGGCCGATACCGACATCGACCTCGCGGGCGGCCTGATCGCGGCCGGGCTGGCTTTCGCGGATGCCGGTGAGCGCGATTCGCTCTGCCGCCCGGCCCTGCGCGCGGTGGAAGCGTCCGCCCGCGACAGGCGACTCGGCCTGTGGCGCGATCCGGTCCCTCAGGCTGCCGACGGGCCGGCGCTCCGGGCGCGGGAGGGGCGCTTCGCCGTCGTGGAGGGCCGCATCCGCCATGTCGGCGAGCGCAGCGCGCGCACCTATCTCGACTTCGTGGCCCGCGGCGAGGACGGGCTCACGGTCACGGTATCGAAACGCACTTGGCGAATGATGCTCGCCCGTGGTTTGAGTGCGCCTTCGCTCGAAGGCCGGCGCGTGCGGGTCCGCGGCATCCTGGAAGTCTGGCGCGGCCCGACCCTGGAGGCCAACGCCGACGCGGTCGAGATCCTGGGTGAGCCGGATCGGCGCGAGGCCGAGCCGGCGGGGGAACAAGGGCTGCGGCGCTGATCGCGATGGGCGGGATCACGGAGCGAATGCGAGTGGTGGGGCGGCGCTTGCGCGGCCTGGCTTCGGCCTGTTCCGGGGCGACGCTTCTGGCTGTCGGCCTGGGCGCATGCGTGGTCGACCAGGCGACCGGTCCGGTGACGCCGGCCGTGGTCCAGGTGCCGGCCGACGCGCCGCGCACCACCGGCCGCGAGCGCGCCGCCGATGCCGATCACCTCAAGCTCGTGGCCTCGTTCGGGGGCGAGGCCCGGGCACCCAACGTGATGCGGATGCTCACGGAGGTCACCGACCGGTTGGTGAAGGCCAGCGAGCGGCCGGACCAGGCCTACGCGGTGACGCTGCTCGATTCGCCCGTGGTCAACGCCTTCGCGCTGCCCAACGGGCGGCTCTACGTCACCCGCGGGCTAGTGGCGCTGGCGAGCGACACCTCCGAGGTCGCGGCCGTGCTCGCCCACGAGATGGCGCACGTCACCCTCAACCACGCCACCGCTCGGAGCGAGCTGGAGCTGCGCTCGGCCCTGGTCAGCCGGGTCGTGGCCGACGTGCTGAACGATCCCGATACGGGCGCGCAGCTGCAGCACCAGTCGCGCTTCGCGCTGGCCCGGTTCTCCCGGGAGCAGGAGCTGGAGGCGGACGCCACCGGGGTCCGCACCCTCGCCAAGGCCGGCTACGACCCGTTCGCCGCCGGCCGCTTCCTCACGGCCCTCAACCGCTCGACCAACCTGAAGGCCGGCAGCGGCACCGCGGGCGAGCCCGACATGCTGGCGACCCATCCGGGCACCGCCGAGCGCGTCACCCAGGTCACCCGGGCGGCGCGCCGGATCGGGGCGCCGGGCATCGGGGCCGACGACCGGGCGCATTACCTCGCGGCTGTGGACGGGCTCCCGTATGGTGACAACCCGCGCGACGGCGCGGTGCGCGGCCACCGCTTCGTCCATCCCGGGCTCGGCATCGCCTTCGACGTGCCGGACGGGTTCGTCCTGGAGAACACCCGCTCGGCGGTGCTCGGCACCACCCCGGACGGCAACCGGCGGCTGCTGTTCGACCAGATCGAGGCCAGGGAGGGCCAGCCCCTCGACGTCGCGCTCAGGGGCAGCTGGAACGACGCCCTCGACCCGGCCGGGTTCGAGACCCGCGAGGTCGGCGGCCACCCGGCGGCCTTCGCGCTGTCGCGTGGCAAGGACTGGACCTTCCGGCTCGGGGCGATCCGGATCGGCGACACGGCCTTCCGGATGATCATGGCGGCCAAGGGCGCCACCGACCCCGACCCGGCCTTCCGCCCCTGGGTCGCGAGCCTGCGGGCGATCACGCCCGAGGAGGCGGTGCTGCGGCCGCTGCGGCTGCAGGTGGTGCAGGCCGGATCGACCAGCGCCGAGGAGCTGACCCGCCGCATGGCGGTGCCGGACCGGGCGCTCGACCGGTTTCTCGTCCTCAACGGGCTGGAGCGCGGCGCCGCGCTGGTGCCGGGCCGCAGCTACAAGATCGTGGTGGAATAGCCGCCCCGCTCTGCCGCGTCTTGCGCGCGCCCGCGCCCCGGACGACCGTCCGGTGGCGCTCGACCGTCGTCCCGGGTCAGGTCTCCGAGGCGACGCGCGAAGCGCTTGATGAGCATCACCTTTTTCCGAGAGCCGGTCGCCCCGCGCGGGGCGATGCATCAGGGAGAGCGCCGTGATTCGATTCTTCTACAATCTCAGTCCCAACCCGATGAAGGTCGCCCTCTGCCTGGAGGAGACGGGCCTGCCCTACGAGCCGGTTCCGGTGGATCCGCGCAAGGGCGAGCAATTCGACCCGGCCTACACGGCCCTCAACCCAAACGCGAAAGTGCCGACCATCGTCGACGGCGACGTGACGGTGTTCGATTCGAACGCGATCCTGCTCTACCTCGCCGGCAAGACCGGCCGGTTCCTGCCGGAAGGCGAGCCGGCGCGGGGCGAGATGCTATCCTGGCTGATGTTCGTGGCCACCGGCATCGGGCCGTTCTCCGGCCAATGCGTCCATTTCCGCCACTTCGCCCCCAACGGCGGCGCCTACGCCACCGAGCGGTACGCCTTCGAGGCGCGCCGCCACTGGGACATTCTGAACGCGCGCCTCGCGGACCGCGCCTACGTGTTGGGCGAGACTTACACGATCGTCGACATGGCCGTGTGGGGCTGGGCCCGGATGGTGCCGTTCGTGCTGGGCGAGGACGCCTTCGCGACCCTGCCCCACGTCAAGCGCCACCTCGACGCGATCAACGCCCGCCCGGCCGCGCAGGCCGCCGAGGCGCTGAAGGGCCGCCACACCTTCAAGTCGGAGATGGACGACGAGGCGCGCACCTTCATGTTCCGCGCACCTCAGAGCGCCGCGTAACGCTGCCCGGCTCAGGGCCCGGTGAGCGTCACGGAGAGCATCGGCAGGGTGACGGCGAACCCGTCGCCCGACGCCGGCGGCGTACCGAGCGTGAGGCAGGCGCCCAGGCCGAGACAGAAAGCGAGACCGAGCAGCGAGGTCTCGAAGCCGCGATAGACCGATTCCATGGCAGGTCTCCTTCGCAAGAGACCTGCAGGATGCGCCCCACCGGTAAACGGATCGGTGCGCTGGCGCTCATCCATGGTGAGTAGGCGGCGGCAGGCGCCGAATATCCGTCTCGGTCAAACCAGCCGATGCCACCTTCTCTGTCATCCCGGGGACGCGAAGCGGAAACAGGGATCCGGACATGCGATTGCGGCAGGGATCAGTGCCGTCAGCATTTCCGGATCCCGGGCTTGCCTGCAATGCTCGCGAATGACACCGCGGTTTGCACGGCAGCCAAGCAGCCAGCAGGCCTGCAGCACTCTCGTGCGGCGGGCCTTCCGATGGGACTCGCGGAGGTTAAAAAAGCAGCCAATGTTTCACGGGAAACATCGGCCGCCGGTCACAACAGCTTGTCGATCGTGATCGGCAGGTCGCGGACGCGCTTGCCGGTGGCGTGGAACACCGCATTGGTGATCGCCGCCGCGGTGCCGACGATGCCGATCTCGCCGAGGCCCTTCACGCCCAGCGGATTGGCCTTGTCCTCCTCGTCCACGAAGATCACGTCGATGTCGTAGATGTCGGCATGGACCGGTACATGATACTCGCCGAGATTGTGGTTCATGAACCGGCCGAAGCGGTGGTCGAGCATCGACTCCTCTTCCAGCGCCGAGCCGATCCCCATCACGACGCCGCCGAGGATCTGGCTGCGCGCGGTCTTCGGGTTGAGGATCTTGCCGGCCGCGATCGCCGAGACCACCCGGGTGAGCCGGACCTGGCCCAGCTCCTCGTCGACCTTCACCTCTACGAAGATCGCCCCGTGGGTGTAGGCCTGGTAGGTCTCGTTGAAGTCCTTGTCCGGCCCGGCCTGCTCCACCGCCTCGACCTTGTCGACGCCGGCGGCCCGCATCACCTCGACCATCGAGACGCTGCGGCTGGGATCGCCCGCCACCGAGATACGTCCGTCCGCGAAGACGGCGCGGTCGACATCGACATTGGCGAGCGGCGAGTTCTCCAGGCCACGGGCCAGCTTGAACACCTGCTCGCCGACATTGCGGCAGGCCTTCATCACGGCGGTGCCGGATGAGGCCGCGGTCCAGGACCCGCCGGCGACCGGTGCCTCGGGCAGGCGCGTGTCGCCGAGCTTGGTCGTGACCGATTCCATAGGCAGGCCCAGGGTGTCGGCGGCGATCTGCGTCAGGATCGTGTAGGTGCCGGTGCCGATATCGCCGGTGGAGTTGCCGACCACCAGACGGCCATCCGCGGTGAGCGTCGCGATGGCGCTCGACTGCATCATCATCGATTCCCAGACGCCCGTGGCGACGCCCCAGCCGACGAGTTCCCGACCCTCGCGCATCGAGCGCGGCTCGGGGCTGCGCTTGGACCAGCCGAAGCGCTCGGCGCCTTGGGTGAAGCAGGCCTTCAGCTCCTTGGAGCCGAACGGCTTGCCCTGGGCGGTGGCGTCCGACTCCGCGTAGTTCTTCAGCCGCAGCGCGATCGGGTCCATTCCGGTCGCGTAGGCGAGCTCGTCCATCGCGGTCTCGATGGCGAAGACGCCGGTGACGGCGCCGGGGGCGCGCATGTCGCCCGGGGTGGCGGTGTCGAGCTTGGCGATCCGGTAGGTCAGGGCGACGTTATCGCAGCGGTAGAGCACCCCCGACCAGTTGACGATGACCTCCTGGTAATCCTCGAATTGGGAGGTGCCCTGCACGGCGTCGTGCCGGAGCGCCGTCAGGGTGCCGTCCGCCTCGGCCCCGAGGGAGACCGTCTGCAGAGCCTCGCCGCGGTAGGTGAAGGACCACATCTGGTCGCGGGTTAGGGTCACCCGGACCGAGCGCTTCAGCTCCTGGGCGGCCAGCATCGCCAGGAAGGCCTGGTATTGCGGGCGCAGGCCCGACCCGAAGCCACCGCCGAGATAGGGGTTGAGCACCCGCACCTGATCGGGCTTCAGCCCGAACACGTTGGCGAGATACTGGTGGCTGTTCGAGACGCCCTGGATCTTGTCGTAGACCGTGTAGGTCCCGTCCTCCTCGACCACCACAGTCGTGGCGTGCGGCTCCATCGGGTTGTGGTGCTCGTTGGCCAGCGTGTAGGCGCCCTGCACGCGGATCGGCGCGCTGCCGAAGGCCTGGTCGGCGTCGCCCCACGGCGCCGGCGGCGGCTTGATGCCCTCGCGCTTGTAGGGCGGATCGTAGGCGTCGCCGCGCACGGCGTGGAGGTCGGTCTCGGGCTCCTGCGCCTCGTACCGGACCTGGATCAGCGAGGCGGCGTAGCGCGCGGTCTCGAAATCCTCGGCCACCACCAGGGCGACCGGCTGGCCGCTATAGACGATCAGGTCGTCGTAGAGGGCCCGGAACGGCGAGCCGGGGGGCGCCACCGCGTCCTGGAAGTTCTTGTCGCGCCACGCAGTGCGCGGCCGGTTCTCGTGGGTGATCACCTTGAGGACGCCCGGCACCGCTTCGGCGGCGGCGGAGTCGATCGCCGCGATCCGACCCTTGGCAATGGCGCTCGAGACGACATAGCCGTAGGTGAGATCCGGGGCGGCGAACTCGCCCGCGTATTTGGCCAGGCCGGTGACCTTGGCGGGTCCGTCGATGCGGCTGCGCGGGCTGCCGACGAAGGTGTCGTGGCCGGTGGAGCTGAAGGTCTGGGTCATCGGGATGCCTACTGGATGCGCTTGTCGCTGAGCGACTGGGGCGTGCCGGCAGCGGCCTGTTCGAGGCCGCGCACGATGGCCCGCCGGGCGAGGTCGATCTTGAAGCCGTTGGCCGATTGCGGCTTGGCCTCGGAGACGATGAGGTCGGCCGCCTGCTGGAAGCTCTCGCGGGTCGCGGGCTTGCCTTCCAGCAGCGCCTCGGCCTCACGGTTGCGCCAGGGCTTGTGGGCGACACCGCCAAGCGCCAGCCGGGCGGTCTTGATCGTGTCGCCGTCGAGCTCGACGCCCGCCGCCACCGACACCAGCGCGAAGGCGTAGGACAGCCGGTCACGCAGCTTCAGATAGGTGTAGTGCTGCGGGAACTTGCTCTCCGGCAGGTCCACCGACACGATGATCTCGCCGGGGGCGAGGTTGGTGTCGATCTCAGGGCTATCGCCCGGCAGCCGGTGGAAATCCGAGAACGGGATCGTCCGCTCACCCTGCGGCCCGCTCACCCGGACCGTGGCCTCAAGCGCCGCCAGGGCGATGCACATGTCGGACGGGTGGGTGGCGATGCAGGATTCGCTCGCCCCGAAGATCGCGTGGATGCGGTTGACGCCGCCGATCGCCGAGCAGCCGGTGCCGGGCTCGCGCTTGTTGCAGGGCGTCGCCGTGTCGTAAAAATAGTAGCAGCGGGTCCGCTGCAGAAGGTTGCCGCCCGTGGAGGCAGCGTTGCGCAGCTGCGCCGAGGCCCCGGCCAGGATGGCGTTGCGCAGCAGCGGGTATTGCGTGGCGACCCGGTCGTCGTAGGCGACCTTGGCGTTGGTCGCGAGCGCCCCGAGCCGCAGGCCGCCCTCATGCGCCTCGATGCCATCGAGGGGCAGGCGGGTAATATCGATCAGCCGGCCGGGCTTCTCGACGTCGTACTTCATCAGGTCGATCAGGTTGGTGCCGCCCGCGATGAAGCGTGCGCCCGCCCCGTAGGCCTGGACCGCCTCCGCCACCGTGCCGGCGCGGACATAATCGAAGCGGTTCATCGGGTGGCTCCCTGCATCACGTCCTCAATCGCGTCGACGATGTTGGTGTAGGCACCGCAGCGGCAGAGGTTGCCGCTCATCGCCTCGCGGATCTCCTCGCGGCTATGGGCGTGGCCCTCGTTCATCAAACCGACCGAGGAGCAGAGCTGGCCCGGCGTGCAGTAGCCGCACTGGAAGGCGTCGTGCTCGATGAACGCCTCCTGGATCGGATGGAGCGCGTTACTGCCACCCCGGTCGCCGAGGCCGGCAAGACCCTCGACCGTGGTGATCTCGGCCCCGTCCTTCATGACCGCCAGCGTCAGGCAGGCATTCACCCGGGTGCCGTTCACCAGCACCGTGCAGGCGCCGCACTGGCCGTGGTCGCAGCCCTTCTTCGTGCCGGTGAGGTCGAGCTTTTCGCGCAGGAGATCGAGCAGCGTGGTCCAGGGCGTGACCTTGAGCGCCCGGCGCTGCCCGTTGATCGTCAGGGTGATGTCGAGCGCGGTATCGGCCCGCACCGGCGGACTGTTTTCGAGGAGCATGCTGTCGTCCACGATCTGGGCCGGCCGCGGGGCCGGACGGGGAACGGAAGATCGGTCTGGGGCGGCGAGGAGCCGGCGCCCACGGGGCCAGTCGGTTGATAACCATTCCAAACTACGCCTGTTCCGCAGACGATCGGTCTCAGGGTCGGACATCCGGCCGTTGCCGGGCCCGCCTCGCCTCGGCTAACCCTGTCGTCGCGAAAAAATCCCCGCCGCATCCCGGAGCTCCCGATGGCCGCGCTCGACGCGATCCTCAACGACATCGACACGGACCTTGAGAACGCCCTGGAGCGGCTGTTCGCCTTCCTGCGGATCCCGTCGATCTCGACCGAGCCGGCCCATGCCGGCGATTGCCGCGCCGCCGCCACGTGGCTCGCCCAGGACCTCACGGCGCTCGGCTTCGAGACCTCCGTGGAGGACACCTCGCTGCACCCGGTGGTGCTCGCGACCAAGCCGAAGCCCGGCGCGCCGCATGTCCTGTTCTACGGCCATTACGACGTGCAGCCGGTCGACCCGCTCGACCTGTGGACGACGCCGCCCTTCGAGCCGCGCATCGCGTCGGATGCGGAGGGCCGCAAGACCATCGTCGGGCGCGGGTCTTCCGACGACAAGGGCCAGGTCATGACCTTCGTGGAAGCGTGCCGGGCCCATATCGCCATGAGCGGCGAGCTGCCCTGCGGCGTCACGATCCTGATCGAGGGCGCCGAGGAGAGCGGCTCGCAGGGCCTGCCCGAATGGGTCGCGGCCAACCACGACCGCCTCGGCTGCGACGTGGTGCTCGTGTGCGACACCGGCATGTGGGACCGGACCACGCCGGCCATCACCTCGTCGCTGCGCGGGCTCGCGTATTTCGAGGTGAAGGTCACCTGCGCCGACCGCGACCTGCATTCGGGCTTCTTCGGCGGCGCCGCCCGCAACCCGATCCACGTGCTCGCCAAGATCATCGCCGACCTGCACGATGAGGACGGGCGGGTCACGATCCCGGGCTTCTACGACGGCGTGCACGAGCGCCCGCCCGAGGTGCTGGAGCAGTGGCGCGGCCTAGGGCTGACGCCCGAGACCCTGCTCGGGCCGATCGGCCTGAAGGAGCCGGCCGGCGAGCGCGGGCGGATGCCGATCGAGCTGGTGCAGTCGCGCCCGTCCTGCGACGCCAACGGCATCATCGGCGGCTATACCGGCGAGGGCACCAAGACGGTGATCGCCTCGACCGCCTCGGCCAAGATCTCGTTCCGCCTCGTGGACGACCAGGACCCGAAGGTTCTGGCCGAACGGTTCGAGGCCTTCGTGCGCGAACGGGTGCCGTCGGACTGCACGGTCGATGTCATCACCTACAAGGGCTCGCGGGCGATCAGCCTGCCCTTCGACATGCCGCAGCTCGGGGCCGCCAAGGCGGCGCTCGCCGAGGAATGGGGCGTGCCGGCCGTGACCGTGGGCGCCGGCGGCTCGATTCCGATCGTGGGCGACTTCAAGCGGCTCCTGAACCGCGACACGCTGCTGATCGGATTCGGCCTGGACGACGACCGAATCCACTCGCCCAACGAGAAGTACGACCTGACGAGCTTCCACAAGGGCACGCGCTCCTGGGCGCGGATCCTCGCGGCGCTCGGTCAGGGCTGATCGTCGGGGCGGGACCCCCGCATCTTCGCGTCGATCCAGGCCCACAGGGCCCGGATCTCCTCGGCGGCGGGGCTCGCGGGCGCGTATTCCGTGACGCCGAGTCCGGTCGCCAGGGCGTCCTGATGGTCGACCCGGTGGATGATGCCGGGCTCGGCCAGCACCCCCAGCGCCCGCAATTGCGCGGCATAGGCACTGGTGCGCGGCGAGGGCGGCGGCGGGCACTGGTTCAGCACCAGGGCGAACCGGCCGCGCAGGCCGAGATTCATCAGGGCCTGGAGGGTCGGGCGCGCCGCCACGATGTCGAGGCGCGAGGGCCGCACCGGCATCAGCACGAAATCCGCCCCCTTCAGGGCCGGCGCCAGTCCGGCGGAGCTGCCGGCGGTGTCGAGCACCACGAGGGTCGTGCCCTGCTGGCCGAGGATGTCCAGGATCTCGGGGAGCTGGCCGATCTCCCAGGGCTGGATCCGGTCGACCGCCACTGCGTTGCGCTCGCGCAGCGCCCCCCAGCCGGCCAGGGAGCCTTGCGGGTCGAGGTCGAGCGCGGTCACGCGCTCGCCGGCCTGCGCCGCCGCAACGGCGAGCGAGGCGGCCAGCGTGGTCTTGCCGGTGCCGCCCTTCTGCACCGCCACTGCGAGGATCCGCGGCTGGGTGCTCTGGCGCGGGGGGCGCTCCGATACCTGTTCGGATCCTTGGGGATCCATGCCTCTCCTGCCTGTCGGTCTCGGGCCCGGTCCCCGCGATCGTCGCAGCGCCGGAAGACGGCCGTCCGTACCCGTGCTGCGCGTGCGATCACCGCACCGGCGACCGTAGCCCAGCTACCATGACGATGTGATCATGAACACCGGAGGCTTAAACCCAGCTCATCCGGACACGATGCGAACATCTGACGACGAGCCGGCCTCGTGCCGACCGCGCCTGATCTCCGGCCCCACGCTGAACTACGCGATGACTGGCCGCCCTGCATTCAGATGCGCGGTGCCTGATCCGCATCATGATTGATACTGATCGGGCCATAGCTTAGCCGCAATCGAAATGTCAAGAAATTTATCAATACATAAATACCGTAGTATTTTAGATCATCACTTCATATTCGCTTCCAAAGGTCTTGCCGAAAAGGATCTTGCCATCCGGATACAGGACGACATGTCGTTCTTCGCTGCTGGATACGCCGGATCGCCTGGTCGTGTCGGGATCCCACGATGGCCGGGTCGCGCGGCGATCCGGGGCGGGATCGGATCGCACCCTGCTCGGATCCGGGATCACCCGCCGCCGCCGCGCGTTGGGCCGCCGACCCGCTCGCCTGCTGCAGGAACCGCATGCTCCTCGACCGCCGCCGCCTGATCGGATCGGGCCTCGTCGCCCTCGCGGCCGGATCGGCCCAGGCGGGACCAGCGCCCGCACCGTCCGCCACGCCGCCCGCAGGCCGTGAGCCTCCCACCAGCCGCCCCGCCGGCACGCTGGACCTGGCGATGGCGGCCAACGCTCCGTCGACGCCCACCGGCCTGGCGATCGCCCGGGGCGGCCGGATGTTCGTGATGATGCCGCGCTTCACCGGGTCCGAGCCGGTGACCTTGGGCGAGGTGCTGCCCGACGGTTCCGTGAAGCCCTATCCGGATGCCCGGGCCAATACGCCGGACCCAAAGGATCCGCAGGCGACGCTCTTCCACGTCCCCAACGGCGTGTTCGACCGCAACGACACGTTCTGGATCCTCGATTCCGGCCTGCCGCAGGGCAAGGGCAAGCCGGTGCCGGGGGCCGCCAAGCTCCTGGAGATCGACATCACGCAGGACCGGGTCCGCCGGGTGATCCCGCTCGATGCCGGCGTGGTGGCCGAGTCCTCTCTCAACGACCTGCGGGTCGACGTCCGGGCCGACCGCGCGCTCGCCTACATCACCGACCAGGGCCAGGGCGGCCAGGGGGCGATCCTGGCGGTCGATCTCGCCAGCGGGCGGGTGACCCGGCGCCTCACCGACCACCGCAGCACCGCAACCGAGGAGGGCTTGGTCAAGTTCGTGGAGCTGCGCCCGGTGATGGAGCAGAAGGGCGATGCTCCCGCGAAACACCCGAAGGGCGGGGCCAACGGCATCGCGATCAGCCCGGACGGCAGCCGCCTGTATTACGCGCCGCTGATGAGCCGGCGCCTCTACGCGGTGGAGACCGCCGCGCTCCTCGACCCGAACGTGTCGGACGCGGCTCTGGCCGCCAAGGTCCAGGATCTCGGCGAGAAGGGCATGACCGGCGGCCTGACCACGGATTCGAAGGACCGGGTCTATCTCAGCCTGCAGGAGCACAACGCCGTCGGCCGGCGCCTGCCGGACGGGACCGTGGAGTTGCTCGCCGCCGACGATCGGCTGATCTGGGCCGACACGTTCTGGATCACGCCGGACAGGTGGCTCTACATCTCGAGCGCCCAGGTCAACCGGCGGCCGGAATTCAACCGCGGCCAGGACCTGCAGCAGCCGCCCTACGCGATCCTGCGGATGCGCATCGACGCGGACCCGGTCCTGTAGGGTGGGATTCGGCACCGCGCGGGCGGTACGGCCTCGGCTATGTGCCGCTCTCCTGGTGCAGCCGATTCCGGACCGCCGTGATGGACCTCTCGCACGACCCCGACTTCTTTGCCGTCCTCACCGACAGCTACAGGCGGCGCCTCGGCGCGGCTTTGGTCCCCGACGGGGCGGATGCGGCCTGGCTCTACGAGCAGGCGCCCTTCGTGGTGCTGGCCCATGACGGCGCCGCCGACCCGCGCTTCGTCTACGCCAACCGGGCCGCGCAGGCCTGTTTCGGCTATGCGCGGGACGAGCTGGTCGGCCTGCCCTCGCGGTTCTCGGCCGAGGCGCCCGCGCGCGCCGAGCGGCAGCACCTCCTCGACGCGGTGGCCCGGGACGGGTTCACCCGGGGCTACCGGGGCCTGCGGATCGCCAAGGGCGGCCGACGGTTCTGGATCGAGCAGGCGGTGGTCTGGCAGCTCGACCGCAACGGCGTGACGGTGGGCCAGGCGGCAACGTTCTCGGAGTGGCGCGACGCGTGAGGGATCGGACGCGTCGTCACGCGTCGTATCCGCGGGTGGACGCCCATCGACGCGCGCCTCGCGCTTCAGCGCGAGGGGAAGCGTTGAGGATCGGGGGCCGGCTCCAGGGATGGAGCGACAGGCCCGGCTAGCCTGACGAGTTGTGAAAGCCCGCGTGGTCGCGTTTACGGCACGCCCGCGCCCGCCCGTGAGGTCGAACCCGCACCCCGAACGCCGGAACCAAATATCTGCCAATCCTTTGGCCGCGGCTCGAAACGCACCGTTAACCTTAATCAGTGATTTGCCAGATCATTAGTGGCTTCGCGCGGGCTGAATCGGCCGCCGCGCAAGGATGGCAAATCATGCGGCTGATCGTCGGCACCTTGGTCGTCTTCGCCTGCGTCTTCGGCAGCTACGCCGCAATGGGTGGCCACCTGCTCGTCCTCTGGCAGCCGTTCGAGTTTGTCATCATCCTCGGTGCGGCGATCGGGGCCTTCATCATCGGCAATACCGGTCCGGTGCTCAAGGCCGTGCCCGCTATGCTGGGCACGCTCGTGAAGGGCCCCAAATACACGCAGAACAGCTATGTCGAGCTGCTGGGAATGCAGTATTCGCTGTTCAAGCTTGCCAAGCAGAAGGGTTCGATGGCGCTCGAGCCGCACATTGAAAATCCGAGCGAGTCGACGCTGTTCAACGCCTTCCCGTCCTTTGCAGCGAACCACCACGCGGTCGAGTTCGTCTGCGATTACATGCGGATGGTGACGCTGGGCGCCAACAACGTCTACGAGATCGACGCCCTGATGGACGAGGAACTGGAGACGCACCACCAGGAGCAGGAGCGTGTCGTGTCGGCCATGCAGTCGCTGGCCGACGGAACGCCGGCGCTCGGCATCGTGGCGGCCGTGCTCGGCGTGATCAAGACGATGGGGGCGATCAAGGAGCCGCCGGAGGTGCTGGGCCATCTGATCGGCGGCGCGCTCGTCGGCACCTTCTTCGGCGTCTTCGTCGCCTATGGCTTCTTCGGGCCCATGGCGCAGTCGCTCAAGAGCCTCTTCGAGGCCGAGTCGAAATACTACCTTTCCCTCAAGGCGGGTCTCCTCGCCCATATCGGCGGCCAGCCGCCGGTGATGGCGGTCGAATTTGCCCGCAAGTCTCTGATGAGCGACGTCCGCCCGACCTTCAGCGAGGTGGAAGCGGCAACCGCCGCTCTGCCCGCCCAGAACTGACCCGGTATCCGGCAGGGATTCGATGAGCACGATCATCATCAAGAAGGTCAAGAAGGCCGCTCACGCGCATCACGGCGGGGCCTGGAAGATCGCTTATGCGGACTTCGTGACCGCCATGATGGCGTTCTTCCTGCTGATGTGGCTGATCAGCATGACGACGCAGGAGCAGAAGGTCGGTTTGGCGGAATATTTCGCGCCGGCGGCATCGAGCCCGGCAACCAGTGGCGCGGGCGGAATGCTGTACGGCACCGCCCTGGACACGTCGGGCAACAAGGCGTCCACGCCCCGGGACGCGCAGAGGGGCTCTGACGAGCAGGTGGACAGACCGCGCCAGTCCCGTCCGGGCCGCGCCAACGATCTCGATACCAGCCACCCGGCCGCCAGCGTGCAGGCCGATTACAGTGCCATCGCCAGCCTCCGGCAGGCGCTCGAGACGATGCCCGACATCGCCGAACTGTCGAAGAACATCGTGATCGAGCCGACCAAGGAGGGCGTGAACGTGTCCCTCGTGGATCAGGACGGCCGCGCCATGTTCCGCGAGGGCTCCGTCGAGCCCTACGAGCGCACCCGTCGCGTGCTGGAGGCGCTCGCGCCCGCCATGCGCCGGCTGCCCAATCGCCTGTCGATAACCGGCCACACGTCTGCCGCGCGCCCGGGCTCGGCGCGGGCCGGCGAACCCTGGAACCTCACCGCCGGGCGTGCGCTCGCCGTGCGCGACATCCTGTCGGGTGCCGGGGTTCCCAACGACAACTTCATGTCCGTGGTGGGACGCGCCGACACCGAGCCGGTTTTCCCCGACAATCCCTACATCGCGCCGAATCGACGGGTGACGATCACGCTGCTCCACGCGAACCCGCCGGTGCCGCCGAACCTGTTCCGCTGACGACAAAGCGCCTCGCGGCCTGAGCCCCCCGAAACGCCCTCTGCGTTGCCTCGCGCAGAGGGGCGCCCGGTCATCGGGCGTCTGGGGGGAGGCTCTCGAAGGCCGCTCGAGATCGAGATCAGGGCGCGCGGCTCGACGCGGCATCGATGCTCGCCGCTGCCGCGGCTCTGCCGTTCAGCCGCGCATGGTGACGGCCGTCCCGCCGACCAAAGCACCCGCGCCGGGGAGCACGGTCGGACCCGCCATTCTCCCCGCATTGCCTGTCGGCACGGCATGATGCGTCGCTGTGGGTCCGGCCCACCCAAACATCAGGCCCGGCCCTCCTGCACCGCGTGGCAGGCGACCCCGTCCAGCAGGGCCGGGACCTCGGTGCGGCAGCGGTCGTTCGCCAGGGGGCAGCGCGGGTTGAAGGTGCAGCCGGGGGGCGGGTCGATCGGGTTCGGGATCTCGCCGGAGACCGGCACCCGGGCGCGGCCGACATGGGCGAGGTCGGGCACCGCGTCGAGCAGCATCCGCGTGTAGGGGTGGCGCGGCCGGGCGAACAGGTCGCGGGCGGCGGCCACCTCGACCAGGCGGCCGAGATACATCACCCCCACCCGGGTCGCCATGTGGCGGACCACGGCGAGGTTGTGGGAGATGAACAGGTAGGTCAGGCCCAGCCGGTCCTGCAGGTCGCGCATCAGGTTGAGGATCTGCGCCTGCACCGAGACGTCGAGCGCCGAGGTCGGCTCGTCGCCCACCAGGAACTCCGCCTGGCTGGCCAGCGCCCGGGCGATGGCGACGCGCTGCCGCTGCCCGCCGGAGAATTCGTGCGGGTATTTCCTGGCATCGTCCGCGTGAAGGCCGACGAGGCCGAGCAGCTCGCTGACCCGGGCGCGGATCGCCCCCTCCCCCTGGATCAGGTTGAACGCCCGGATCGGCTCCGCGATGATCTTGCCCACGCGCCAGCGCGGGTTCATCGACGCGTAGGGGTCCTGGAAGATCATCTGGATCCGCGAGCGCAGGCGCCGCCGCGCCGCCGCCTCCCGGGGATCGGTCATCGAGACCCCGGTGATCCGGACCTCGCCGGCCGAGGGCGGCAGCAGGCCGACCACCATCCGGGCGACCGTGGACTTGCCGGAGCCGGATTCGCCGACGATCGCGAAGGTCTCGCCCTTGGCGATGGTGAAGCCGACCCGGTCCACCGCCGTGAGGAACCGGCGGGGCTCGCGCTCGATCACCCGGTTGAGCCAGGGCTTCGAGACATCGAACAGGCGGCGCAGGTCGGTGACCTCGACATAGGCGCTCACGCCGCCTTCTCCGTCACATCGTACAGGTGGCAGGCGACGCGGCTCGCGCCCACGAGGATCGGCTCGGGCCGCTCGACACGGCAGCGGGCAAAGACCTTCGGGCAGCGCGGGTTGAAGGCGCAGCCCTTCGGGATGGCGGTGAGCCGGGGCATCGAGCCGGGGATCTGGCTGAGGCGGTCGGCCTCCTGCGACAGGGTCGGGATCGCCCCCATCAGGCCGACCGCGTAGGGGTGATGCGGCTCCCGCACCACGGCGGCGACCGGGCCGATCTCGGCCACCCGCCCGGCATACATCACGGCGACCCGGTCGGCGGCCTCGGCGATCACGCCCATGTCGTGGGTCACCAGCATCACCGCGGTGCCGTGCTCGCGGCAGAGGCGCTTGAGCAGGGTGATGATCTGGGCTTGGACCGAGACGTCCAGCGCCGTGGTCGGCTCGTCGGCGATGATCAGCTCCGGCTCGGCGGCGAGCGCGAGCGCGATCACCACGCGCTGGCGCATGCCGCCGGAGAATTCATGCGGATAGCCGTCGATCCGCCGCTCGGGGGCCGGGATGCCGACCTCGGCGAGCAGGTCGATCGCCCGGGTGCGGGCCGCCTTGGCCGAGAGCTCGGTATGGGCGCGCAGGGTCTCGACGATTTGGTCGCCGACCCGGAACAGCGGGTCCAGGGAGGTCAGCGGATCCTGGAAGATCATGCCGATCCGCCTGCCCCGCACCCGCCGCATCGCCTCGGGGGGCAGGTTGTCGATGCGCTCGCCGCGCAAGGAGATCTCGCCGCCGCTGATCCGGCCGGGGCGGTCGATCAACCCGATCACCGCCGATCCGGTGACCGACTTGCCGGCCCCGGACTCGCCGACGACGCCCAAAATCTCGCCGCGGCCGATGTCGAACGAGACCCGGTCGATGGCGGTGAGCGGCCCGCGGCGCGTGTCGAACGTGACCGTGAGGTCGCGCACGGAGAGGATGGTTTCGCTCATCGCGCGCGGGCTCCGACAACGACGCGTGCGCCCGCCCGCACCCTCATCCTGAGGTGCGGGCGCAGCGAGCCTCGAAAGAGGCCTCCAGATGACGCGTGATCCCTGGAGGGCTCCTTCGAGGCCTCCGCTTCGCTACGGCACCTCAGGATGAGGGCGCGGGCGGGATGAGCCCGGGAAACGCCGTGGTCCAACAACATCATTGCAGCTTCGGATTGAGGGCGTCGCGCAGCCAATCCCCCAGGAGGTTGATGGCGATGACGAGGCCGGCCAGCGCCAGGCCCGGGAAGGCGACGATCCACCACTCGCCGGAGAACAGGAACCGGTTGCCGGTGCGGATCAGGGTGCCGAGCGACGGCATGGTCTCGGGTAGGCCGGTGCCGAGGAACGACAGGGTCGCCTCGGTGATGATCGCCAGCGCCAGGTTGATCGTGGCGATGACGAAGACCGGGCCGGTGACGTTGGGCAGCACGTGGCGCACCAGGATCACCGGGGGCGTCAGGCCGATCAGCCTGGCGGCCTGGACGTAGTCCTTGCCCTTCTCGACCATCACGGAGGAGCGCACCGTCCGGGCGTATTGGACCCAGAACGACAGGCCGATCGAGATCACGATCAGCCCGATCAGCGGCCCGACATCGAGGGCGCCGCCGAAGCTCGCCCGGGCGACGCCGTCCACCACCAGGGCGATCAGGATCGCCGGGAAGGTGAGCTGCACGTCGGCGACCCGCATGATCAGCGTGTCGAGGGCGCCGCCCGCGTAGCCGGCAACCAATCCCAGGGCGATGCCGATGATGCCCGAGGTGATCACGCCGAGCACCCCGACGATCAGCGACAGGCGCAGGCCGTACAGCACCGCCGAGAGCACATCGCGCCCCTGGTCGTCGGTGCCGAGGTAGAACGGCGCCTGGCCGTCCGCCTGCCAGATCGGCGGCAGGTTGGAGTTGATCAGGTCGAGCTGGGCCGGGTCGTAGGGGTTCTGGGGCGAGATCAGCGGCGCGGCGACCGCGAGCCCGACCATCAGGATGGTGGCCAGAAGCGCCACGATCGCGGTCTTCGACCTCAGAAAACTCGCCAGCAGGTCGGAATCGCGCCAGCGCGCGAGCCGGCCGGGCGTCGCCGCCTGCAGCGGGACCGGCGGGGCGCCGCCGGCGTCGATATCGCGTCCGCTCATCAACCGGCCCTCATGCCGTCGCCGAGGACAGCCGCAGGCGCGGATCGACCACGGTGTAGAGGATGTCGACCACCAGATTGATGGTCACGAAGATCAGCGCGACGAGCAGCAGGTAGGCGGACATGATCGGGATATCGACGTTCTGCACGGCCTGGACGAACAGCAGGCCCATGCCGGGCCACTGGAACACCGTCTCGGTGATGATCGAGAAGGCGATGACCGAGCCGAGCTGGAGCCCGGCGATGGTGATCACCGGCACGAGGGTGTTCTTCAGGGCGTGGCGCAGGTGGACGGCGCGGGTGGAGAGGCCCCGCGCCCGGGCGAAGCGGATGTAGTCGGTGCGCAGCACCTCCAGCATCTCGGCGCGGACCAGCCGCATGATCAGCGTCATCTGGAACAGGCCGAGCGTGATGGAGGGCAGGATCAGCGCCTTGAGGCCGGACCAGGTGAGGAAACCGGTGGTCCACCAGCCGAGCCGCACCGTGTCGCCGCGCCCGTAGGAGGGCAGCCAGCCGAGCGTCACCGAGAACAGGTAGATCAGCAGGATGCCGATCAGGAAGGTCGGCAGGCTGATCCCGATGAGCGAGACAGCCTGGAACAGGCCGGCGAGCCAGGAATCCCGGCGCAGCGCGCAGAAAACCCCCATCAACACGCCGACCACCAGGGCGAAGACCGTGGCGCAGAAGGCGAGCTCCAGGGTCGCCGGCATGCGCTCGGCCAGGAGCTGCGAGACCGGCTGGCGGAACTGGTACGAGATCCCGAGCCGGCCCTGCACCACGTCGCCGGCATAGCGGGCGAACTGAATCAGGACCGGATCGTCGAGGCCGAGGCTCTTGCGGATCTCGGCCCGCTCGGAGGCAGGCGTATCGGGCCCGACGATCTGGTTCACGGGGTCGCCCGCGAACCGGAACATCGAGAACGCGATGAGCCCGACGACCGCGAGCACCGCGGTCGCCTGGATCACCCGGCGTAGCAGGAAGGCGAGCACGCCCGGCCCCTACTGGGGGTCTTTCGAGACCCAGTAGAGCAGCAGCATGTTGTCCGGCCGCTGCACAAGATGGACCTTCTTGGACACGCCCCAAGCGAGCGCCTGCTGGTGCAGCGGGATGTAACCCCAATCGGCCTGGATCGTGTCGAAGCCCTCCTTGATCAGGGCGTCGCGCTTGGTCTTGTCGGTCTCGGCCTCGACCTGGTCGGCGAGGGTGTCGATCTTCGGGTTGCAATAGCCGCCGAGGTTCCAGCCGCCGCGGCCGGACTTGTCGCCGGGTTTCCGGCAGCCGGCGATCTCGAACAGGATGTTGTGGCTGTCCTGCGAGGACGGGGTCCAGCCCACGAGGTAGAACGAGGTGTCGAAGCCCGGCGACAGAACCTTGGCAAAGTACTTGGCCTTGGGCTGGGCGTTGAGGTTCACCTTGACGTTGATGCGGGCGAGCATCGAGACCACGGCCTGGCAGATCGCCTCGTCGTTGACGTAGCGGTCGTTGGGGCAATCCATGGTGAGCGAGAACCCGTCTGGATATCCCGCCTCGACCATCAGCTCCTTGGCCCGCTTCAGGTCGGTGGCCGGGCGCTTGATCTCGTTGGCGCGGTCGAACAGCGTCGGGGCGATCAGCAGGGCCGAGGGCGTGGCCTGGCCGCGCATGACCCGCTTGGCGATCGTGTCCTCGTCGATGGCGCGATAGAACGCTTCGCGCACCTTGGGGTCCTTGAACGGGTTCTTGCCCTTGACGCTCGAATCCTTCAGCTCGTCCCGCCACTGGTCCATGCCGAGGAAGACCGTGCGCAGCTCTGGCCCGGCCATCACGGTGGCGGTACCGCTGCTATTCACCCGCTGCTGATCCTGCAGCGACACAGGATCGACCCAGTCGACCTCGCCCGACAGAAGGGCGGCGACCCGGGTGGCGTCGTTGCCGATGGTGGTGAACACCGCCTCGTCGAGGTTCGACTCGACCTTGCCCCAGTAGCCGTCGAACTTCTTGAAGACCGTCTTCACGCCGGGCTGATGCTCGGTGATCACGAACGGGCCGGTGCCGTTCTCGTGCAGGGTGGCGTAGCTCGGGGCGGCTGCGGTGGGCGGCGTCGGCTGGGTGGCGTTGTTCTTCTCCGACCAGCTCTTCGACATGATGTACCAGCCGGAGAACTGGTACACCGCGATGGGGTTGGGCTTCTTCAGCAGCATGTCGACGGTGTAGTCGTCGACCTTCACGAATTCGGCGTCGCCCGGCACGTTGGTCTGGAAGTTCGAGCCCGGGGCACGGACGCGCTGCGCCGAGAAGATGACGTCGTCGGCCGTGAACGGCGAGCCGTCATGAAACTTCACGCCCTTGCGCAGATGGAAGCGCCAGCGGGTCGGCTCGGGCGTCTCCCAGGATTCGGCGAGCTGGGGGGCGAGCTTGAGGTCCTTGTCGCGGGTGATCAGGGACTCGTAGACGGCGCCGTGCATGCCGATCGTGAAGCTCTCCTTGAGGGAGTAGGGATCGAGCGACTTGATGTCCCCCTGGAAGGCGAAGCGGAACACGTTGGCGGCCTGGGCGGGCAAAGCCGTCAGCGCGAAGGCCGCGACCGCGCCTGCGGCCACGCCACGGGCGAGGATCTTCAGGGTCGAACGGGACAAGCGGATCTCCGGAACCATGGAAGTTGATGGCAGGCGGCCATCACCAGCGCAGGGGTTGAGCCTAGGCCGAGTGAAGCGCGCGGGCAAACCGCACCGGCCACACACCCACAGCAAGGTTCGGACCATCCGTATGCAAAATGCGGGGCCGAGGGGGTGCGGTGTTCACGGATCTCAGGACGAAGCGCGGGTTCCCCTTTCCCCGTGTGCGGGAAGAGAGAGGCGAAGCCGGAGCGGCCGTGAGGGGGCGTGACCGATGAGTCTCCTCCGGGGCAGCCCCCTCACCCTCGGCTGCCGCCTCGCTCCGGCGACGACAAGGTCGCCGGAGCCCTCACCCCGCAAGCGGGGCGAGGGCTCCGACCGCGCAGGCCGGAGACGAACCCAAAGCCGGCAGCCCCTACTCGGCCGCCACGTGATGCGGTCGGTGGGCGGGCGCCGCGTCCGCGCCCTCCCCCCGCTCGCCCTCCGCCACGGCTTTGCGCCGGAACAGGCGCATCACCACCACGAAGAAGACCGGGACGAAGAACACCGCCAGCACGGTCGCGGTGATCATGCCGCCCATCACGCCGGTGCCGATCGCCTGCTGGCTCTTGGAGGCGGCGCCGGTGGCGATGGCCAGCGGCACCACGCCGAAGATGAAGGCGAGCGAAGTCATCACGATCGGTCGGAACCGGAGCGTCGAGGCCTCGACCGCGGCCCGGATCACCGAGGTGCCGGGCCTCCAGAGGTCCTTGGCGAATTCCACGATCAGAATCGCGTTCTTGGCCGACAGGCCGATGATCGTGATCAGCCCGATCTTGAAGTACACGTCGTTGGGCATGCCGCGGAAATGGACAGCGGCCACCGCGCCGATCACGCCGAGCGGGATCACCAGCAGCACCGAGACCGGGATCGCCCAACTCTCGTAGAGCGCGGCCAGGCACAGGAACACGATCAGCACCGAGAGCGCCAGCAGCAGGCTGGCTTGGCTGCCGGCCTGCTTCTCCTGGAACGACTGGCCGGTCCAGGCATAGCCGAAACCCTTGGGCAGCTGCAGCATCAGCCGCTCCATCTCGGCGATCGCGTCGCCCGACGTGTAGCCGGGATTGGGCTCGCCGGTGATGCGGACCGACTGGTAGCCGTTGAAGCCGACGATCTGGCTCGGCCCCATGCCCCATTTCAGCTCGGCGAAGGACGACATCGGCACCATAGTGCCGGTGGCGTTCTTCACCGCGTAGTTGAGGATGTCCGACGCGTTCATGCGCTGGAGTTGCTCGGCCTGGACGTAGACGCGCTGCATCTTGCCCCGGTTGGGGAAGTCGTTGGTGTAGACCGAGCCGAGGTTGAGCTGGATCGTGGCGTTGATGTCCTCGAACTTGACGCCCAGAGCGGCCGCCTTCTCGCGATCGACGATCAGCTCCGCCTGCGGGGTCGGCGGCAGGCCCTCGATCTTGACCTTCTGCAGAATTGGGCTGCCTTGCGCGAGCTTGAGCAGCTGGTCCTGGGCCGAGAGCAGAGCCGCATAGCCGCGGTTCGCCCGGTCCTGGAGGCGGAACGAGAAGCCGGCGGCGTTGCCGAGATTGTCCACCGGCGGCGGTTCCTGGGCGTCCACGGTGGCGTCGCGGTAGCTGGCGAGCGCCGCGTTGGTGCCGGCCACCAGGGCGGCGGCCGAGTTCTTCGCGTCGCGCTCGCTCCAGGGCTTGAGGGTGACGAAGGCCTGGCTGGTGCTCGGGGCCTGGCCGGAGAACGAGAAGCCGTTCAGCATGGTCACGGTGGCGACGCCGGGCTGAGCTAGCAGGTGCTCCTCGACCTTGCGGTTGGCTTCCTGGGTGCGGTTGTAGGAGGCGCCGGGCGGCGTCTGGATGTCGACCGTGAAGAAGCCCTGATCCTCCACCGGCAGGAAGCCCTCCGGCAGGTTGATGAAGGCGTAGGCTGTGCCCGCCACCAGGGCGAGGTAGATCAGCATCACCCGGCCGGATTTACGGATGAGACCCGCGACGCCGCGGCCGTAGCGGGCGGTCTCGCGGTCGACGAAGCGGTTGAACATCCCGAACACGCCGCCCTTGGCGTGGCCGTGCCCCTTCTCCACCGGCTTCAGGAAGGTCGCGCAGAGCGCCGGCGTCAGCGACAGGGCCAGCAGCGCCGAGAACGCGATGGAGGTCACCATGGCGATCGAGAATTGCCGGTAGATGATGCCCACCGAGCCGGGGAAGAACGCCATCGGGATGAACACCGCCATCAGCACCAGGGTGATGCCGATGATCGCCCCGGTGATCTGCTCCATGGCCTTCTTGGTGGCCTCCTTGGGCGGCAGCCCCTCCTCGTTCATGATCCGCTCGACGTTCTCCACCACCACGATGGCGTCGTCGACCAGGATGCCGATGGCCAGCACCATGCCGAACATGGTGAGCACGTTCACCGAGAAGCCGGAGATCCACATCACCGTCACGGTGCCCATCAGGGCGATCGGCACGACGATGGTGGGGATCAGGGTGTAGCGGATGTTCTGCAGGAACAGGAACATCACGAGGAACACCAGCACCACCGCCTCGACCAGGGTGTGCAGCACCTTCTCGATCGAGGCCTCGACGGCCGGGGTGATGTCGTACGGGATGTCCCACTTCAGGTCCGGCGGGAAGAACTGCGACAGCTCCACCATCTTGGCGCGGATCGCCTTGGCGGTCTCGAGCGCGTTGCCGTCGGGGGCCAGCGTCACCGAGATGCCGGCCGCCGGGCCGCCGTTCAGCCGGGTGGAGAACTGGTAGGCGTCGCCGCCGAGCTCGATCCGGGCGACGTCGCGCAGGCGCACGTTCGAGCCGTCCGGGTTGGCCCGCAGCACGATCGCGCCGAAATCCTCGATGGTGCCGAGCTGGCCCTTCACGATGATCGGCACCGTGACCGCCTGCTTGGTAGGGCTCGGTTGGGCGCCGACCGAGCCGGAGGCGACCTGGATGTTCTGGTTGCGGATCGCCCCGGTCACGTCCTCGGCGCTGAGCGACAGGCCGCGCAGCTTGTCCGGATCGACCCAGACCCGGAGCGAGCGCTCGGTGGAGTAGAGCGTCGCGCGCCCGACGCCCGGGATGCGGCGGATCTCGTTGATGACGTTGCGGATCAGGAAGTCGCCCAGGCCCACCTCGTCCATCGACCCGTCCTTGGAGATCAGGGTGATGATGTTGAGGGTCGCGGCCGAGGCCTCCTCGACCAGGATGCCCTGCTGGCGGACTTCCGCGGGCAGGCGGGCCTCCACGCGCTTCAACCGGTTCTGCACCTCGACGGAGGCGAGCGCCGGCTCGGTGCCGGGCAGGAAGGTCGCGGTGATGTTGACCGAGCCGAACGAGTCGGTGGTCGACTCGAAGTTCATGATGTTGGCCGCGCCGTTCAGCTCATCCTCGATGAGCCGGGTCGTGCCGACATAGAGGCTGTCCACCGAGGCGCCGGGATAGGCCGTGGACAGGGCGATCTGCGGCGGGGCGATCACCGGATACTGCGCGATCGGCAGGTTCGGGATCGCCAGGGCGCCGCCCAGGCAGATGAACAGAGCCACCACCCAGGCGAAGACCGGGCGGTCGATGAAGAAGCGTGCCATGCGCGAGGTCCCCCGGACTCAGTGGCGGTTGACCGCGGCGGCGCGCGGGGCGGCCTCCGCCTTGTCGCCGGGGGCGTCGGGAGCCTCGTCGGCGTCGTGCTTCGGACCCGCCTCGCCGTGGAGCGGCGTCTGGTCCACAGGCTTCACCTTCACGCCCGCGGTGATCTTCTGGACGCCGTCGACGATTACCCGCTCGCCGGCCTTGAGGCCGTCGCGGATCAGCCAGTTCTGCCCGACCACCGGCCCGACCTCGACGGGCTGGCGCATCACGGTGTCGTCGGCCCGGACCAGCCAGACCTCGGCGCGGCCGTCCTCGGTGCGCTGGATCGCCTGCTGGGGCACCGCGATCGCGTCGGAATCGATGCCCTGCTTGATCCGGGCGCGGACATACATGCCCGGGAACAGCTCGTCGTGCGGGTTGGGGAACTGCACCCGCAGGGTCACCTGGCCGGTGCTCGGATCGGCGGTGACGTCCGAGAATAGCAGGCGGCCGGCCAGCGGGTAGAGGGAGTTGTCGTCCATGATCAGGTGGACGTTGGCGGTGTTGTCCTCCAGCCGGGCGAGCTCGCCGCTGGCGAGATCCCGGCGCAGGCGGTTCAGCTCGCCCACCGACTGGGTGATGTCGACGTAGATCGGGTCGAGCTGCTGGATCGTGGCGAGCGCGCCCGTGGAGCCCGGCTCGATCAGGGTTCCCTCGGTGAGCAGCGCCCGGCCGATCCGGCCGGTGATCGGCGCGCGCACGTCGGTCCAGCCGAGGTTGAGCTGCGCCCGGTCCCGGGCCGCCTTGGCACCGGCGACTTCGGCCTCCGCCTGCTTCTTGGCCGCGAAGGCGGCGTCGTACTGCGCCTGGCTGGCGGTCGCCCGGGTCAGCAGGGTCTCGAGCCGGTCAGCCTGCTGGCGGGCCAGCACCAGCGCGGCCTCCTGGCGGGCCAGCACGGCCTCCGCGCTCGCCAGCTCGACCTCGAAGGGGGCCGGGTCGATCTTGTAGAGGATGTCGCCTTCCTTGACCTGGCTGCCCTGCTCGAACAGGCGCTTGACCACGAGGCCCGAGACCCGCGACCGGACCTCGGCGATGCGCATCGGCGCCACCCGGCCGGGCAGGTCGCGCAGGTAGGGGATCGCCTGCGGCGTCACCGTGACGAAGCCGACCTCCGGCACCGGCGGCGTCGGCGCGGCCGTCTGCTTCGGGTTGCAGGCCCCCAGCGCGAGGGCCAGCAGGGCGGCCGATCCCAGGACGGTCACGCGCGGCGCGGCGCGCCGGACGGGGGACGGGGAAAGGGCGGACGAAGTGCGGGTCACGGGTTCCGACGCTCCTGGAGATACATGCGTCTGCAAAGGCCGGCGCGGAGCAAGGGCCGCGCGTCGTCGAGGCGGATCGCGCATCCTCCCGAACGGGGTTTCCCGGCTCTCGGAAAGGCGATGCGGCGCGATCGGGACTTCAGGTTACCAGGCCGGATCCGGGATCCGGGACGATGGCCTGCGCCGATACGGCGAAGATCGGTCGCCCGGCCGGTGGACGAACCGGCGGCGCGGATCAGGCCGTCCGGGGCGGCCGGCGCAGGGCCTCGTCCGGTCCGAAGGCCGGCGCGACGGTCGGAGCATAACCATAGGATGCGGCGGAGGCGTGACGCGGCCGCGGGGCCTCGACCGGGCGGCGCGGGAGCCCGAGCTCGCCGCCGATCTCGAGATCGGCCGGGCATAAGTCGGTCCCGTCGAACAGAGCCCGACGGGCCTCGGGGGCGCTCTTGCGCGTCTCGACCTTGCGGGCGCCCGACAGGACGGCGACTTTCTGGCTGACCACCCAGCAGGCCGGACCCGCCACCGGCGCGGCCCGGGCCGGACGGGGCGCAGCCGTCAGCGCAGCCGCCGCGACGACGAGCACCGCCAGCACGGCGAGGCTCCGGACGAGGCGGTCCGGCGAGCCCGCGACGCGGCGGGCCAGAAGGGCGACGGATCGGATCACGCCCCGGAGATAAGCATGGCCGTCCTCCGGCGCAATCACCCACGGCGTCGCGCCTTTTTTCAGTGTTGCCCGGAGCCCACAGGGCCGACCGGATTCGCGCGCGTCACCCCGCCGGCCTCAACCTTGCCGCGAAGTCGGGGCCGGCTCGCCGGAGGATCGCGGCGCACCCGCGACGACCGACGCCCTTGGCAAGAACCGGCACGTGATGAGGATGAAGACCATGTCGAGACGGATCGCGATGCTCGCGCTGGCGGGCGCCCTGCTGGGGAGCGCGCCCGCTTCCGCCGGCCCGCTGGACAGCGGGCCGCTCGCGGATTTCATGAATGTCTTCCGCAGCCAGGCGATCCCGCGCGAGACGATCGGCTGGAACAGCACCGAGAAGCCCGGCACCATCGTGATCTCGACCCGCCAGCGCCGGCTCTACTACATCCTTGGGAACAGCGAGGCGATCCGCTACGGCGTCGGCGTCGGCCGGCAGGGCTTCTCCTGGTCCGGCACCAAGACGGTGACGATGAAGAAGGAATGGCCGGCCTGGCGCCCGCCGCAGCAGATGCTGGCCCGCCGCCCCGACCTGCCCCGCTACATGGCCGGCGGCCAGGACAACCCGCTCGGCGCCCGTGCGCTCTATCTCGGCTCCTCGCTCTACCGGATCCACGGCTCGAACGAGCCCGAGACCATGGGCGCCGCGGTCTCCTCGGGCTGCATCCGGATGACCAACAAGGATGTGGTCGATCTCTACGACCGGGTCCGGGTCGGCACCAAGGTGGTCGTGCGCGACTGAGTTTGCGAGCGCAGGAAGTTTGTCGGCAGGCGCGGGTTGTGTGTCGGCCTGGGCGCGCGAAGTTTGTCGGCGCGCGTCCAGGCCTGCTCGATCACCGAGCCAACCCGAATGCGTGAGGGTGCTTCCTGGCACTCGAGGCATCGAGCCAGCGCTGGGCAAGCGTGACGTTGACGCGATTGTCTACGACTGGGCCGCCGTCGCGGCGTTCGAGGGTTTACGGCATGAGAGCCTGTTTGCCTGGCTTACGTGCTTGAGCGTTGGCTTCCGGAGGAGCTGATATGGACCCGGGCGGGCCCCCGCGGGGGGGACCGAGGCCGTCATAGGGCAGAGTCAGCGGACTTTAAAATCGGCTTCTTCAGGATCTCGGCGCGACGTTGCGTTTCTCGGCGTGCGACTATTCGAGGTTGTGCCTAGGGCGGGGATCCGCAAATCGCCGTCGCCCAGTCAAGCTTCGTAGGTCCCCGATGCCAGCCCCCCTCGGACACCATCCCGGCGCGGTTTGGGTCAAACGCGACGTTCAATGACACACGCCGCGGGACCCGTGGGCGGTGGCCTCTCGACGGCCCTGTCCTAACGCCTCACCTGCGGAACGTGGCCTTCTGAGGCTCTGCCGAACTTGCATACGATGATGAAGGTCGTCTCGCATCCAGCCCATGAGGGCAGAGATCAGGCTCGACCGAGGGCTCGCGGCGCTGGACAGGTCGGGTGCAGCCGAAGCGGAAGTCGCGGCGCCCGCAGCGTTGAGGATGGAAGGGTTCCTGAGGCCCGTCGACAATCCTGTCGGATATGTTCGCGAGCCGTGCGGCCCGCCCGGTGAAACGGTGCGCGGTCCATCGACAATAACCTCCGACACTGCTCGGTTATTGGAGTAACGCCGGAGCTTCCAGTCGCACTTCAAGTTTGCGGCCGTCCGGCGTTCTCAAGTGCCCGTGATCGAAACGCCGGCATCTCATCACGGCCGCTGAAAACGGCTGAAACACCGTCATCCAGTCATCAAGATGGCCGATCCATAAAGCCCCGCCGCAACGTCGCGGGCTGGGATTCGAGGGTGATGGACGGCGGGACCCCAACGGTCAGGGAGGTGGCGGCGAAGGCCGGCTGCTCCATCGCCACGGTCAGCCGCGTCGCGACGGGCAACGGCCCTGTGAGCGGGCCGATGCAGAAGCGCGTGGTGCAGGCGGCGCTGCAACTCGGCTTTCCCCTGTCGCCCGCCCGCGACAACCAGCGCGCCGTCCTCGGCGTTCTTGTGCCGAGCCTCACGAATCCCGTCTTTGCAGGCGTCCTCGCCGGCGTGGAGCAGGCGGCTCAGGCGAACGGCCTGTCGGTGATCCTGGCGCAGACGCATTACGACACCGCCCGGGAGGTCGGCATCGTGGCGGCCCTCATGGCGGAATACCCGGTCGGGCTCGTCATGACGGTCTGTGATCCGGCCACGAGCGAGGCCCTAGCGCAGGTCGCCCGTCAGCGGCTTCCCGCCGCCACCGTCTACAACGAGAACGTCCCGGCCGGGCTCGGCGCCGTCTCCGTCGACAACAGGGCGGCGATGCGGCGCCTCACCGGGGAGCTGATCAGGCTCGGTCACAGGTCGATCCTGTTTCTCGGCGGGCGCTTCGCCTCCTCCGACCGCGCGGCCTGCCGCCACGCAGGCTATCGCGACGCGATGGCGGCCGCGGGACTCCCCGCCCTTCCCGCCCAGGAGGTCGACTTCGTCGACGCGGCCGAGGATGTCGACCTGACGCCGGTCTTCCAGGCGCATGCGCCGAGCGCCATCGTCGTCTCGAACGATCTTCTGGCCGTGACCGTCATCGCGTCGCTCCGGCGGATGGGCCTGCGGGTGCCGGACGATGTCTCGGTGACAGGCTTCGACGGCATCGACATCGCCCGGCACATGTCACCCCGGCTCACCACCATCGTCCAGCCCTCGCGGACCATGGGCGTGCTCGCCGCCTCGATGGTGCTCGGCATCGCCCAAGCCGGGCGCGCGCCCTGCCACCTACGCGCGGATTTCACCTTCATCCCCGGCGAGACCATCGCGCCGTTCCGATCGGATCGACGCTCCTTCTCCCCCATCAACGCAACGGGACCGATCCAGCCATGATGCTCAAAGGCACCCTCGCCAGCCTCGCGATCTTCGCCGGGCTCGCACTGGCCCCCGCCCAAACGGCCAAGGCCGCAGACGTGATCTGCTACAATTGCCCTCCGGAATGGGCCAATTGGGGCCAGATGCTGAAGGACATCAAGACCGATCTCGGCATCGACATCCCGGCCGACAACAAGAATTCCGGCCAGGCGATCGCGCAGATCATCGCCGAGAAGGCGAGCCCCATCGCCGATATCGCTTATCTCGGCGTCAATGCCGGCATCGCCGCCGCCGGCCAGGACCTCGTGCAGCCCTGGAAGCCCGCGCGCTTCGATGCGATTCCCGAGGGGCTGAAGGATCCGCAGGGCCGGTGGTGGACGGTTCACCAGGGTACCCTGGGGCTCTTCGTCAACGTCGATGCGCTGAACGGCGCCCCCGTTCCCGCCTGCTGGGCCGACCTGAAGAAGCCGGCCTATGACGGCCTCGTCGGCTATCTCGATCCGACCTCGGCCGCCGTCGGCTACGTCTCCTCGGTCGCGGTGAATCTCAGCCTCGGCGGCAGCCTCGACGATTTCAGCCCGGCCATCGCGTTCTTCAAGGCGCTGGCCAAGAACAACGCCATCGTCACCAAGCAGACATCCTATGCCCGCGTCGTCTCCGGCGAGATCCCGATCCTGCTCGATTACGATTTCAATGCCTACCGGGCGAAGTACACCGAGAAGGGCCGGTTTGCCTTCGTGCTTCCCTGCGAGGGCAGCGTGAGCTTCCCCTACGTCATGACCCTGGTGAAGAACGCACCGCACACAGAGAAAGCGCAGACGGTGCTCGACTATCTCCTCTCCGAAAAGGGGCAGGCTTTCTGGGCGCGGGCCTATCTGCGACCGGCCCTGCCGATCGCCATGCCGCAGGACATCGCCGACAAGTTCCTGCCCGCGAGCGACTATGCCCGCGCCAAGGCCGTCGATTGGGGCAAGGCTCAAGGCGCGCAGAAGGCCTATTCCGAGCGCTACCTCGCCGAAGTCCGATAACGACGTCCCGAGCCTTTCCATCTTCGCGCGCAAGGCGAACCGATCCAGGGCCGCGGACACCGCGAGGCGTTCCATGTCCCTGGCGCGACCTCCTTCGCGATGACGGCATCGCCCTTCCCACCTTGCCCCGAGAGACCCCGTGCGCACCCGGCGCTTCGACCTGCTCCTGATCCTGCCGCTCGCGATCTTCACGCTCGCGTTCCTCATTCTGCCGCTGGCGCGGCTGGGGGCGACGGCGGCCGGGGGCGAGCGGGGGGCGATGGCCTTCCTCGCCATCCTCACCGAGCCCCGCTATCGCACGAGCCTGATCGCAACGCTCCTGCTCGCGCTGGCGACCACCGCCGCCACGCTGGCTATCGCGACCGTTGCCGCGCAGACTCTCGCGAACCGGCGCTTCCCCGGCCGGGGGCTGCTCCTGTCGCTCCTGACCTTCCCGCTCGCCTTTCCCGGCGTCGTCGTCGGCTTCATGGTGATCCTGCTTGGGGGACGGCTCGGCCTCGTCGGCAGCGTCACGAAGGCGGTGGCCGGCACGAACGTCGTTTTCGCCTATTCCCTGATCGGGCTGTTCCTCGGCTACCTGTACTTCTCGGTGCCGCGGGTCCTGCTGACGATCCTGGCGGCGGCGGAGACGCTCGATCCGGCCCTCGTGGAGGCCGCGCGCTCCCTCGGAGCCGGGCCACTGGCGATCCAGCGGGACGTGGTGCTGCCCGCCCTGTTTCCGGCGCTCTACACAGGCGGCGCCCTCTGCTTCGCCACCGCGATGGGGGCCTTCGGAACCGCCTTCACCCTGGCGACGAACGTCGATGTGGTGCCGATGCTGATCTACACCGAGTTCACCCTGGCCACGAACGCCGCGATGGCGGCGGCGCTGTCCATCGCGCTGGGCGTCGTCACTTGGCTCGCCCTGGTGCTCGCCCGCCTGCGCGCGCCGGGGGCTTGAGATGGGCCGCCGCTGGACGACCTGGACGGGGATCGGGCTCACGGCCCTCCTGATCCTGTTCCTGACTTTGCCGGTGCTCCTGTCGATCGTGGCGGGCCTCAGCGTGAACTATGCACGGGGCCTCTCCGCCGGCCTGACCCTCACCTGGGTCCTTCAAGTCTGGGACCTCTACGCCGACACGATCCTGCGCAGCCTGATCGTCGCGGCGGCGACGCTGGTGCTGACGCTGCTGATCGGGGTTCCGGGGGCCTATGCTCTGGTCCGGCGGGGTGGGCGCGTCGCCCGCCTTGTCGAGGAGCTCGTCACCCTGCCGGTGGCCATTCCCGGCCTCGCCTTGGCGCTGGGGCTGATCATCACCTACGGCGGGTTCGGGACCTTCCGCCAATCGACCCTGTTCATCGCCGTCGGCCACGTCCTGTTCACGCTGCCCTTCATGCTCCGCGCGGTGATAGCCGTGCTGGAGACCATCGACTGGCGGGTGCTGGATGAGGGGGCTGCGAGCCTGGGCGCCCCGATCTGGCGGCGGTTCGTGGACGTGATCCTGCCGAATGTCCGCGAGGGTATCCTCGCCGGATCGCTCACCGTGGTGACGCTCTCCGTCGGCGAGTTCAACCTCACCTGGATGATGCACACCCCGACGACCAAGACCCTGCCGGTCGGTCTCGCGGATGCCTACGCTTCGATGCGCCTGGAGATCGCCTCCGCCTACACCCTCGTCTTCCTCGTGATGATCGTCCCCCCGCTCGTCGGCCTGCAGATGGTCGCGGGCCCCAGACGCGAGCGCCTCGGACCATGACTCTCTCGGCGAACGCCGCCCCCCCGCGCGGCGCGGCGATCACGGCGCGCGGCCTCAGCAAGTCCTTCCACGGCACCACCGTCCTGCACCCGACGGACCTGCACGTCCCGGCCGGCGAGATCCTGGTGCTGCTCGGGCCCTCCGGCTGCGGGAAGACCACGCTCCTCCGCCTGATCGCCGGGCTCGAGCGGCCGAACGGGCCGGACATGATCCGGTTCGACGGGGAAGACGTGACCCAGGTGCCGATCGAACGGCGCAACGTCGGGATGGTGTTCCAGTCCTACGCCCTGTTCCCGAATATGACGGTCGCCGAGAACGTGGCCTACGGGCTGAGGGTGCGCGGGATGCCCGCGGCCGAGCGGAGGGCGGAGGCCGCGCGTCTGCTCGCTTTGGTCGGCCTCGACGAGCACGCTGGCAAGCGGATCACGGCGATCTCCGGCGGGCAGCGCCAGCGTTGCGCGCTCGCCCGCGCGCTGGCGATCAAGCCGCGCGTCCTTCTCCTCGACGAGCCCCTGGCGGCCCTCGACGCCGTGCTGCGGGAGCGGCTGCGGACCGAGATCGGCTTGCTGCTGCGGGAATTCGGCATCACCGCGGTCTACGTCACGCACGATCAGGCCGAGGCCATGGCCATCGGCGACCGGATCGCCGTCATGCAGGCGGGGCGGATTGTGCAGATCGACCGGCCGGAGGTCATCTACCACCGGCCCTCGAGCGACTTCGTGGCCGATTTCGTCGGCACGATGAACCGTCTCGCCGGCCCGGTCCGCGAGGGCCGGCTCATCCTCGACGGGGGTGAGACACGGGCCGACCTGCCGGCTGGTGGGCCGGACCGGCAGGCCACCCTCTGCTTCCGTCCCGAGGCGGCGCGCCTCCGCGACGCGCCGGGCGACGGGGCCATCCTCGCCCGTATCACCGCCACCACCTTCTTCGGCGCGACCCAGCGACTTCTCGTGGAGGTGGCCGGGCAGGTCTTACGCCTCGATTTGCCATCCGGGCTGGCCTTCAGCCCCGGCCAACTCGCCGCCTTCACCATCGAGGGCCGCGCGCTCCTGGAATTTCCGAGGGACGCCTGACCATGCTCATCGCCCAGATCTCCGACCTCCACATCCGGCCGCGCGGGGCGCTCGCCTACGGCGTCTCGGCGACGAACCTGTTCGCCGAGCACGCGATCCACGCGCTGCTGCGCCTTGCGCCCCGGCCGGATTGTGTGCTCGTCAGCGGCGACCTCACCGATTGCGGCCTGGACGAGGAATACACCCTCCTTCAGGAACTGTTCGCCCGGCTTCCGATGCCGGTCTTCGCCGTGCCCGGCAATCACGATCGGCGGGAGCCCTTCCGCCGCGCCTTCGCCGGCGGTGGCTACCTGCCGGCGGCGGGCTACCTCAACTTCACGGTGGACCGGGGGCCCGTCCGGATCGTCGGCCTCGACAGTCTCGTGGCGGGCGAGAGCCATGGGGCGCTCGCCCCCGAGACGCTGGATTTTCTCGCTGCTTCCCTCGCGGCCCGGCCGGAGGCGCCGACTCTGGTGATGCTGCACCACCCGCCCTTCGAGACCGGCATCGGCCACATGGATGCCGTGCGCCTTTTCGACGGCGTCGCCGAACTCGGGGCCATCGTCGCACGGCATCCCCAGGTCGCTCGGATCCTGTGCGGCCACGTCCACCGCTCGATCCAGACCGTGTTCGGCGGTCGCGCCTGCCAGATCGCCCCCTCGGTTGCCCACCAGGTCGCCCTGGACCTGCAGCCCGACGCCCCCTCGTGCTTCGTCCTGGAGCCGCCGGGCTTCCTGCTCCACGCCGTGACGGATGGCGCCGTCGTCACCCATGCCGCGACGACCGATCGCGCTCCGGGGCCGTTCCCCTTCATCTTGCCGGCCGATTACCCTGGCAAGGCTCGGCGAGCCGAGCCGGACGCAGGGGCGATCTGACCCTGATCCTTCGGCCCATCCGCACGGTAGACGGAAGGACTAGGTATTGCGATCAGGTCAACGCTAAGACTTAGAAGCGGAGCAAAAAGGTCAGCGGGAGCTTTGCATCGGCTTGACCGACAAACATCGTACTCATTGGCCGACACACTCGCTGCACACCCGAGATCCGCGGTGAGCGATATCACGGGTTTATAAGGGCGGGCGCCGACAAGCTTCGGTCACCGGCACACTGAGCACGAAGCCCGGCGGCCGGCGCGGATTGCCGGACCGTCGGGCGTGGGGCGTGGGGCGTGGGGCGCGCATCTCGGTTCCGATCGTGCGCGAGCCGGCGGCCGGTCCCGGGCCGATCCATACGAACCTGCGGCCGATCGTACCTGGGGGATGTTCCATCGACGTAGGAACATATATAGAACATCGAGACGGCATCGCGTAGGATGCGACAGGAGCCCCGATGGCCCGCTACCGGTTCCACTGCACCAATGGCCTCGAATGCGTGTTCGACGCGCGCGGCGCGGATATCCGCGCAGCCGGGCGGCTTCCCCTGCGGGCGCGCCGGGTCGCCGTCGATGTGATGCGGGCGCTGTCCGACCGGACGGACTGGTCCGAATGGCAGGTCAGCGTGCATGATCTCACCGGCCGGCGCGTGATGGTGCAGCCGTTCCGGCAGCTGGTCGGCGATCGGCCCCTCGCGGCCTGATCTGGTCCACCGCCGGCGCGTTCGGCTATCATGCCGGCATGATCAGATCCGCCGGTTTCCGTCCGCGCCGATTCGCTGCCTGCCTCGGCCTCTGCCTGCTGCCGGCCGGCCCCGCCGCCGCCCAGGCGTTCCTGCCGCTCGTAGGTTTCGCGCCGCTGCCGTCCTTCGCCCTGGACCCGGTCGAGGATGCCGGCTGCTAGACCGGTTCCTATGCCCGCCTGTCGGCCGGCTACGCCGTCGGCACGTCCCGGCATGTCGGGAGCTATTCCGGCCCGACCCTCGGGTTCGAGGGCGGCCGGATGTGGCAGGAGGGGCCGCTCCTTTACGGGATCAGCGGCGGCCTGGATTATCTCGCCGGCCTCGACGGGACTCTCACCCCGGGCTTCGGGCGCCTAGCCTACAGCCGTGACTTCGCCGGCGCGCTCGAAGTGAAGGTCGGGACGCTGCTGACGCCGGACGTGCTGCTCTACGCCAAGGTGGGAGCGGGCGCCGTGCACGACACCCTGCGAGTCGGGCCGACCCCGTTCAGCCCGCCCCTCACCCGGGAGGATATCGCGATCCTGCCGAACGCCCGCGCCGGCGTCGAATGGGCGGCCACGGACCGCCTCACGGTGGCGGTGGAAGCCGGCGTGGTGCGCAACGGGCTGCGCTGATTTTTTGTTCTTGGGTCGCCCGACCAGAACCATCCTTGCGAGCCCGTCAGCCGGAAATCGGACCCCGCCGAAGCGCCGCAAGATCACGCCAGCCATAGGCGACCTCCACGAGCGTGGCCTGCTCCCGCCGCTCCGCCCGCTCGCCGACCACGACACCGCCGAGGCGCTCGTAGAACCGCCGGGCCGTCGCAGTGTCGCGCAGCACCCAGAGGCTGGCGGCACGATGACCGCTCCGTCGCAGGTGGGCCGCCAGCGCCGCCATCAGGGTGCTCCCGGTCCCGCGCCGCTGCGCGGCGCTCAGGACGTAGATCGCACTGACCTCCGCGTCGAAGCCGTCCGCCACTAGCTCGGCCGAGCGCTGGGCGCCGCAGGACCCGAAGCCGACGAAACCCGCAGGCCCCTCGGCAACCTCGACCGCCGTGCCGGATTCCGGATCGCCGAGGATGCGCGTCCAGACCGCGAGGCGGCGCTCCACCGTCTGGGCCGCGATCATTTCAGAGGGCAGGAGCCCGGCATAGGTTTCCTGCCAGGCGGCGACATGGATCGCCGCGATGGCCGGCGCATCGTCCAGGCCTGCCGGCCGGATCGTCACGGCCTCCATCGATGGGACAGGATGCATCCGGCGCTCCTGTGAGGGTCGGACATCGCGCCCGCTGCCGGGCGAGCGATAGCGTTCCGATACATCGGCGCCGGACGCGGGCCGCGGAGACCAACACATCTGCGCGCGCCCCCTGCGGGGAGGGAAAGCCCGCCCTATCGAGACCGATCCGCCTATCGAGCCCAGCCCTACTTCGGCACGAACGCCCAGTAATCCAGGTCGAGGATCACGGCCGGGTCGTAGCCCTCGCCCGCCCGATCCGGAAAGGCGCCGCAGGGCTGGTTCTTGGTGGCCACCGTGCGCAGGCGCAGGAGGCCGACATCGTCGCGACCGACATCGGCGGCGGCCAGGACCTCGCTCCAGGCATAGACCGTGTCGCCGGCAAAGAGCGGCGCCACGTGACGGCCGGCATTGATGCCCGCCAGCGCGAAGGCGTTGCCCAGGCCGTTGAAGCTGAGCGCCCGGGCCAGCGAGATCACGTGCCCGCCATAGATCAGCCGCCGGCCGAACCGTGTGTCCTTGGCGGCCAGCCCGTCGAAATGGACCTTGGCGGTGTTCTGGAACAGGCGCGTGGCGATCTGGTGCTCAGCCTCCTCGACGGTCATGCCGTCGACATGGTCGATCTTCTCGCCGACCGCGTAGTCGGCGAAGCGGTGCGGGCTGCCGGCGAGCTCCGAATCGTAGGCCGCGGCGGACAGCTTCGGCAGGGCGCCCGCGAGGTCCTGCGGGTCGACCACCTTGGCCAGCGTCGGCACGTGCTCCTCGGCGATGGCCGCCTCGGGGTCGCGCTTGCGCACCAGCACCCAGCGGCAATAGCTCAGCACGGTCTCGCCGGCCTCGTCGGAGCCCACCGAGCGGACATAGACCACGCCGGTCTGCCGGTTCGAGCTCTCCTTGAGGCCGATCACTTCGGAGACGGTCGACAGGGTCTCGCCCGGATAGACCGGCCGCCGGAACCCGCCCTCGGCGTAGCCGAGATTGGCGAGCGCGTTGAGCGAGACGTCCGGCACGGTCTTGCCGAACACCATGTGGAAGGTCAGCAGGTCGTCGAGCGGGCTCTTCGGGTAGCCGAGGGCCCGGGCGAAGGCGTCCGACGATTGCACGGCGAAGCGCGGGCCGTAGAGGCCGGTGTAGAGCGCCGCGTCGCCCACCGTGACGGTGCGGGGGGTGGCGTGGCGGATGGTCTCGCCGAGGCGGAAATCCTCGAAGAACCGGCCTGGATTTGTCTTCACGGTCACTCGATCCTACTGCGCGTAGATATACGCCTGGGGCACGGCATATTCGTGCAGAAGGCGGCTGATGAACAGCAGCAGCAGGATCAGGATGATCGGCGAGATGTCGACGCCGCCGAGATTGGGCAGCAGGTTGCGGATCGGCCGCAGCACCGGCTCGGTGATGCGGTAGAGCACCTCGCCGATCTGGGCGACGATCGGGTTGCGGACATTCACCACGTTGAACGCCACCAGCCAGCTCAGGACCGCGCTGGCGATGAGGACGTAGATGAAGAGCTGGACGACCGTGTCGAAGAGCCAGATCAGGGCGTTCATGCAGGTCCGCGCGCTATCCTCGGGGCGCCCGCGCGGCAGCACCGGGAGCGGTGTGCGGCAGGCGGCGGTGAAACAGGAATTGACAGGCTGAGCCGCCCGCGCCTACAAGGCCGGCGCCTCGACGGGGCTGTAGCTCAGATGGGAGAGCGCCGCAATCGCACTGCGGAGGTCAGGGGTTCGATTCCCCTCAGCTCCACCACCGACTTTCGCTTGAAAATTGGTGTGTGGCATCAAGGACTTGGGGAGTGGCAGCTCCCGGATAAATCCCAATTCCTCCCACGCTTCCGGTTCGCTAAATCCCAGGCGTGGTCCGGTTTTCGACAGGATATCCACACCACCCCCGCGCAGCTACGGGGGCAACCCTTGCTGTGCCTGACCCACGCCGTGCGCGTTGGTAGAGGGCGCGCCGGCCGGTGAATATCGAAGCCTGCACCGGCTTGGCGGGACCGCCGTCGTCCGGACCGGATGATCCAGGGATTCCGAGCGGCGGGGGCTACAAGGCCGCGCCGAGCCCGATTCGGAGGCGGTACTGCCACGTCAGCGAGAGGCAGACGCCTTCGAGGCTGGCCCAGATGTGGGCCGCATCCACGCCGAGCTGGAACAGGTTGCGCTGGAAGACCGCGCGGGTGTCCCGCGGGATCTCGAAGCTGTTCTCCGCCATGCCGGGCGGCGTCCACGCCGAGGCCGGATCGGGGTGGGCCGAGAACAGGCCCTTCTGGCTCGCGATGCGGGGCGCCAGGGCGGAGGGCAGCAGGAAGCCGACCTCGGCGATCTCGAAGGGGCCGGGACCCCGCTCGGGGTCGATCATGGAACTGCCGCCGAGCGGATGCGCGTACACGATGGCGTCCTCGTTCGCGGGCTGGCTGGCAACGGCGAAGAAGCAGGCGATGAGCGGATTGGTCGTCCAGTCGAGCAAGCGGGTCGGGAGACCGTAATGCTGACCCAGCGCCAGCCAGTCCCAATCCGTCGCCCCGGGCATCGCGACGTGCAGCCTGGCCTCGCGCTTGAAATCCTGGAACAGTTGCCGTTCGTGGCGCGGGTCGAACTCGGCGCCCCGGCCGGCGCTGGGCTTGCACTCGAAGGCCTTCGACGCGCAGCCGCGGAACACCCATCGTGAGTTCATGCGTGCCGCCAGGAAGGCGTGGAACGCCTGCCAGCGCTCCTGCGCCGGCCCGCCCTCTCCATCGCCGGACCCCGATGGTCCGGACGGGGACGGCGTGCGATCAGGCGCCCGCAGGCGCGCCGGAGCGGGTGGAAACCGTGGCGGCCTCAACGGGTGCCCTCCCGGCCGCCGATCACCGCAGGCATGCCACACACGTCCGGTAGAGCGCCGTGGCGAGATCGTGCGTCACCTCGCAGCCGCTTCCCGAGAACATCGTCAAATCCCCGCCGGAGGCCGTCTCGGCGAGCAGCACCACCGGCATGCCGTTGGCTTGCGCGTAGCCGACGTGAAGGTTCGTCCCGAGGTCGGCGACGTCGCCCAGGGCTAGGAGGGCTGAATGGGGCACGCGAGGCCGGGGCGGCCAATTCGCTCGCGTGGGTGAGCGGGGGCCGTCGTCCGCAAACGCCGTCTCCGTCCTGAACCCGAGCGCGTCGAGGTAAGCGGCCGCCTCGTCGAAGAGCCATCTTTGGGCCATGGTCCGGCGCGGTCCGGACAGGTAGACCCGGCAACCCGACGCGGGGCGCCCGGGCACCGCCTCCATCCCTTCGAGCTCGTCCGGCGGAGGCAGCGGCAACCGAGCCCCGTCGTTGAACCACGCCACGCAGCGGGACGCGAGGTCGGCCGCCCCCACGGCGTCGAAGCCACGCTCGCCCCAATAATGCGCGAAGGCCGCGCAGAAGACGTCGCCGGCCCCGATCCTGAACCAGCGGCGGGCGGCGTACGCCGGCACCGGGATGCCGGGGGCGTCGCCCCGGTACACCGTGGCACCGCCGAATGCGTGGCGCGACACGACGAGCGTGGCGCCCTCGCGGGCCATGACGCCGGTCGCGGCGTCGCGCGGGTCCGGGAGCGGCCCGAGCCGGACCAAGTCGGCATCCTGCACCACGTAGGCGAGTTGCTCCGTCGCCCGCGAGCCGGAACGCACGAAGGAGGACGCGGGGTCGGCGGAGCGCGGGTCGTAGACCGCCCGGCCGGCCGTGAGCCGGGCCGTGCCCTCCAGCATGCCGAACCCGAGCACGACGTCGCCGGTGACGGCCAGGTCGGCGTAGCGCCGGCCGGCCTCGGGAACCCAGCTCTTGCGAAGGGGATGCCAATACTCGAATTCGAGCCGCTCCCCGATGGCGACGATGTCCGTCTCGACCTCGAAGGCGGCCATGGTCGCCCGGAGGTCGCCGGCCGACTCGGCGTAAGCATACGTGCTCAGGCGGGTGCCCGGGGACAGCGCGCTCACCGCCATGGCGGCGCGCGCGCCCGAACCGAACAGGCCGGCCCAGGCGGGGAACGCGCAGCTCTCGAAATATGTGCCGCCGACGACGTTCACGCCTCGGCCCTCGTGACCGTAACGGTGCAGCGCGTCGCGCCGACATCCTCGATGAGGGCCTCGAACCGCACCCCCTGGTCGAGGCAGCCGAGCAGGCTCACGAGGCCGCGGAACGCGGCGAGGGCGCCGACGGTCGCCCCGTCGGCGGTGCGGCAGACTGCGGTGCTGGCGCCCGCGCCGGCCACGAGGTCCACCTCCAACACGTCTCCGGCCTGCAGGCCGCGCGTGGCGTCGCGGCGGACACCGATCAGGTCGACCGTGAAGGTCAGGTCGCACTCGTCGGACCCTGTCCGGACCTGTCCCATGCCGTACGGCATGCGGCGGCGTTTGGGTGGGAGCCCTCCGCCCATTCGTCAACCCTCCGCCCGCGCCGCGTCCGGTCGGTCCGGGGCCGCGCGGGATGCCTTCACGTCGGACCGCAGGCCGAACGACCGCAAGGTCTCGCGATGCTTCTCGCATCCGCGGCACTGCCCGCAGGCATATTCCATGACGTGACAGGAGAATGTCGCACCGAGCGCCGAGGCGGGAAGGCCGGACGCCGCGAGAAGGGCCGGCCCGCTCAGGTGCCGTGCGGGCGCCACGACGCGCACCCCACCCTCCTGGAGCCGCATCAGTCGGTCGAGCGTCCGCAGGAATGGGGCGCGTCCGTCGGCGTGGACATCGGTCGCCACCGTTCCGATGAGGATCTCCGACAGGCCTTCCGCGACGAAGCGCATGCCTGCGAGGGTGACCAGGATCTGGTTGCGGTAGGGCCACCATTCGGGGGCACGCGCGAGCGCGGCGGGCTCCCCGCCGGCCAGGGGCCCGAGGCCAAGCCCGGACAGGTCGACCTGAAGCGTTTCGAGCCGCAGCCCGAACTCGGCCGCGATGGACGTCGCAGCCGCCCTTTCGCCCGCCGCCGGCCGCTGGCCGTAATCGACGAACAGGCAGGCGTCCGGCCTCTGCCACCAAGCGAGGGCGGTCGAATCGAGGCCGCCGGAAAACAGCAGAACCCTCATCGCAGCGAGGCCCACACGACCCGATAGAGGGCGGAGGCGAAATCGTCGACGACCTCGCAGCCGGTGCCGGCCAGCATGGTCAGGTGATGCTCGTCGAGGCGTTCGGCCAGCACGACCACTGGGATGCCGCGCGCCCGCGCATGTCCAACCTCGAAGATCGAGCCCGGGTCCGCCCCGTCGAGCAGGGCGAGCACGGCTTGGCAGCCGTCGAGCCCCGCGAGGTCGGCGGTGGCGAGGGCGACGGCGCCGCCCCCCGTGCCCACGTCGTGCAACGGCGAGAAGACAGACGCGCCGAGGGCGTGCAGCCGGTCCCGTGCCTCCTCGACGAGCCAGCGTTGGGCGATGTGGAAGAACGGGGCCGCGAGGTAGACGCGGCCGGGCTCCCCGCCCACGGGTGCGAGCGCCTGGTCGGCGAGGTCGGCGGCCGCGGGCAGCGGCAGCGAGCGCGTGTCGACGAAATGGTGGACCGCGCGCGACGCCAGGTCGGCCGCCGCCGCGGCGTCGAGGCCGCGCTCGCCCCAGTGATGCGCGAAGGCGGCGCTGAAGACGTCGCCCGAGCCGATCTTGAACACGCGGGCGGATCGATAAGCGGGCACCGCGACGGGGTCGCGACCAGGCCGGTGGACGGTCGCGCCCGAGCAGCCACGCTTGACCACGACCACGTCGGCCGCGTGCAGGGCGAGAACGGCCTCGCCTGCGGCCGGCCCCTCCTCGCCCGTCGCCCCCTCCGCCTCCCCCTCGTTCAGGACTACGGCCAGGGCCTCGGCCCGGGACCCGTTGGCGCGGAACGGGACAACGTCGTCGCCCTGCGGGTCGTGGACCGCCCGCTCCGCGGACACGACCGCGTCGCCCTCCACGAAGCCGAAACGCAGCACGACCCGCCCGTCGACCGAGAGGGCCGGGTGTCGCGTCGGCACGCCGGGCCGCAGCGTGGCCGGCGACAGGGCATGGAAGTAGCCGAAGCTGATCTCCTCGGCGATGGGCATTACCGTCGCCGTCACCCCGCAGGCGTGCATCGAGCTCTCGACGTCGCGGGCCCAGCCTGCGAAGGCATAGGTGTGAAGGCTGCTGCCCGGCGAGAGCTGCCCGACCGCCGCGGCGGCACGGCCGCCCGAACCGAACAGCCGGCGCCAGCGCGGGATCTCGCAGATCTCCAGGTAGGACCCTCCGGCGACGATCAACCCAGCACCGGTGCGATGGCGACGCGACAGAGGAGGCGGCCGACCTGCGTCACGGTCGCCGCGTAGCGGTGGTGGGTGCGCAGGCAACCGAGAAGTTCGTCGAGGCCTTCGACGTTCGCCAGCGTGCCGACCACCTGCCCGGCGGGGCGGGTACGGCACACGGCGGTCTCGAACGCACCCGCCCTGTGCAGCGCGACGTCCAGGACGTCGCCGATGCGCACGACGGCGACGACGTCGGCCCGGACCCCGGTCAGTTCGACGTCGTAACTGAGGTCGCAGGGCGAGCCCGTCGGCGCATTCCCGCCCTCCGATCCGGCGGTCGAGCTCGGCGCGCCCGGCCCTGCACCGGCCGGCGCGACCAGGCGACGGCCCGAACTTTTCTTGCTGCCCCCCGACATCCCGCTTGCCCGGCCACTGGTGAAGGAGACCTGATTTCTTATCGGCCTCCGCCGTCGCCGGTCAAACCGGTCCCCGGCCGATGTTGCGCATCGCCCGCCACATGACGGCATCGACCAGCGACGGCTTCGCGTCCAGGGCCACGCAGAACTGCAGGAAGCGCCGTTCGAGCGCCTCGTAGTCCCGCGGGAGGCGGATCGGCCGCTCGAACAGGCCGATCAGGAGGCCTGCACGGATGATGTGAATGTCGAGGATGGCGACCTCGTCCGAGCCCAGCCAGTTCCGGGTGACCCACGAGGCGGTCTTCGGACCGACGCCGGGCAGGCGCATCAGGTGGCGTCGGAAGGCCAGGGCGTCGCTCGACGGCGGAGGATCGGTCTCGATGAGCGTCAGCGCGTCGGCGAGCCTGCCCGCCCTCTGCTTCGGGAAGCGGTAGCGCACCGACCTTTCGCCGATGCGGACCGGCCTGCGCAGGAGGGCCTCGATCTCATCGGCCCCGGGACGACGGCCCGGCTCGAAGATCCCATCCGCGGCGAGCGCGCGATGGACCGCGTGGTTGACCTCGGCCGTGATGCCGTAGCCCCCGAGCAGACAGAAGCCGATCTCGTGGGCCAGGCTGACCTCCCGCCCCACGAACCCGTCGACCGGCTCGCTGGCCCGACCGACCATGAAAGCCCAGAACGCGGCACTCGGCACCCATTCCGGGCGCCCCCACCGCACCCCCGGCATCAATTCGGCCTCCGGGTCCGCGGGAATCGTCGCGACCGACCGCGTCCTCCCGGACGTCTGAGCCTGCATCCTGCGCGCCTTGATTATTCGTTATCATTCGATTTTATTGACTTCATGAGCGGAAGCAAGCGGGCGGCTGACGGCGGGGATGCGCATGCGCTGGCGATTGCCCTCGGTCGCGTGCGTCGAGAGCGCGGGCTTACGCAGGCTGCCCTTGCCAAGATCCTCGGCGCGAGCCAGGCGACCATATCGAAGCTATTGGCAGGGCAACATAAGCCTAGACCCGCGCTGCATCTCGCCGCGGTTCGGTTCATCGGTGCGCACCCGTCGGAGGATCCCGCGGCTTTCTCGAACCTGACGCTGCGCGTGGAGGCGGCTGCACGGCAGTCGGTCGCGTTCCGAGCGCTCCTGGAGGCCGCGGTGGCGCTCTTGAATGAAAACGAATAGCCGCGCCGGGCGGTGCGGCAAGGTCGGGAACCGTCGTTCTCGGCGCCGGATGGAACGTGCCCCGGGACCAGGCCGAGGCGGCGCGCCCGGGCGGCGGGACCCGGCGCCTCGATGACGAGCGCGGGTGCCGCCCCCCCCGGGCCTGGTCGCTCAAACGAATGCATCCACGGCGGGTAGGCCCCGGCATGATCGCGGCGCCCGGGCGCCGGCGGCGCTCGGCCCCTTCGGCGTGGGATGACAATGGTCCGGCGTGCGGATACGGCGTCGGCCGAGGTGTTTGCCGACTTCGAACGGATCGGCTCGCCCTCGGCCTGCCCGACGCGACGTCGCCCGGGCTACGCCATCGCCTTCCCATCGGCAGGAGCATTTGTCTCGGGGTGCCCCACGCCTTTCGCATGTTCAAGGCCATGACGGATCTCGGCTTCGCCCAGGGCGAGGCGCTCGCCGTCGGCGGATTGATGGAGATTTCCCGGCATCCCGATACCCGCTTCGACGGCGAGGCTTGCCTCGACCGGCTGTGCGAGGGAGGCTTCGCCGAAGAGGCCGCGGAGGCGGTGGCCAGCGCGTTGCGCCACTGCTTCCTGTCGGAGAAGGCCACCGCGCAGTACGAGCGGACCAAGCTGAAGACGGCGCTGGTTCGCGGCGGCATCGCCGCCGCGAAGGCGGACGCGTTCCTGACGACGCTGGAAGGTTCGGTCGTCACGCGCCGCACGGCCGAGGTCAGGCGGCCGGTTCCGCACGCTCCGAGCCCCGGCCGGGTCGTGATGTGCGATTTCACCTACCTCGTGAAGCCGGAGATGCAGAAGGAACGGCGGGCGATCGTCGTGTCCTCGCGCTCGGCCGGCGCCGCCGGGCGCTGCACGGTGGTGCCGGTGAGCAAGAGCCCGCCCCGGGAGAACAACACCCATCATTTCCGGTTCGAGCCGGGCACGTATCCCTTCTTCCACCAGACCGACCCGGTTTGGGCCGTCTGCGACCACATCTATACCGTTTCCCTGGTCCGGCTGTGGCAGGTCAACGTGAACCGCCGCCCGGCGCTGCCGTCCATCTCGCCCGCCGAGCTCGCCGGCATCCGAGCGCTCCTCGGAACCGTGCTGGGCCTCGATCATTGACCCGGCGAGGCGGATATGCGATATCCCTCTCACTCGCTGGAGGCGGGTCACACCGTCTTTTCAGCTGACCGAAGATGCTCGCCATCGGAGGTCGGGGTTTGCCCGCGGGTATTCCCCTCAAACGAAAGCTCCGCTCAGGCGGGGCTTTTTCGTTGGCGGTATGCGCCTCGAACGCACAAGGACCGCCGTACACCCACGCTGCGCTCCTTCCTGGCACACGTCACGGCCCGAGAGGCGAGAGCTTAAGCTTGGCGAGGGCCGGCCCTGCATCCGGGCGTCGGCGCCATCGGCCGACGCCGGCTAGGGCCGATCCGAGGCGGCACCCTGGCAGAACCGAACGAGGTCTGCAGGATCGACATCGTCGGATACGGCCCAGAACCAATCCAACAACTCGGGCAGCCACTGGCGACCGATGCAGCAGCGCGTGCGCCCGGGCCGACTCAGGTCGAGGCGCGACAGGGTGCCGGCCATGACCAAGCGCCGCTCTCGATGGACCAGGACGTGAAGTTCGGCACCGCTGCACGCGATCCGAACTCGGGTCTCCGGCGTGCCGACGACGAGGGCGATTTCATCGCCGCGCATCGAGTCCTTCGCTCCTAGGGAAGCGGTGCACTCGGCGAGGAACCGAACGAGCTTCGGGCCCGTGAGGCGGGCTTGGCGCGCCGGGAACCGTGCGACGAAGGGTGAGCGCTCGGAATGCGACCGGCGCGGCGGTACGAAGTTCCGCGGCGAGGTCTCGCCGGCGAACGCGCGCCATGGCGCAGCCAGTGCCTCCAGCACGGACAACCACTCTCCAACGAGGCAGTACCCGGTCGGCGGCGCCCCATCCCTCGCGGTCAAGGAGGCAACGAGCGTTCCCCGCACGATCAGGCGAAAGGCCCGCGCGCCCGCCGCGGTGACCAGGCCGCGGATGACCATGCCGGGAGCGATCTCGTGCTCGCTCATGGTTCCGTCGGCGGCCCGGCTGCGCGGCGGCGTCACGACCGAGAGCAGGGCGACGAGAGACAGGACGTGCAGGCGACGCGCGTCGCCGAACGAGGTGGTCATGTGCGCTCCGAGTCCATGTTTGCGTTGGATGGTCGAACGGGCGGTAGGCCGCGGGCTTGCCGGGTCTCGATCTCCGCCAGCGCCCTGCCTTCCTGCGCAGGGAGCCGATCTGCGAGGCGATGGATTCGCCTTGCCATGGGCGGGCGATCAGACCCGACCCGGCCCGGCGGGACCGGACCTGCCTTTGCTGCGGGGCCTCTTCGCCGACGGGCTGTAATGCGTCCCGTCGAAGTCGACCCAACCGGCCTTGCGAAGCCGCCGCATCGCGGCCAGGAGGGAATTGTCGCGCGCCTCGGTCCGCTCGCCCCCGTCCCAGTCCCTCAGCTGTCCGAGCAGCTCCCGGGATGTCAGGGGCTTGCCTGCGCGCTTGACGAGGTCGTACGCAGCGGCGCTCACCCCCTTGAGCGGGCGGGGGGACCTCTTGGGCCGAGGACCGGCTTGCGGTGCCGCGACCTCCTTGGCGCTTGGCGGCACCTGCTGCGCAGGCTCCGGGGATGGAGGCGGCGTGACAGCCTCGGCACCGCGCCCGATGGGCGCCGATGCCAGCCAGTTCGCCAAGGCAGGGGGCACGGCCGCCGTTCCGGACAGGAAGGCGTCGATGACGACGCGCTTGAGCACGGGTTCCGCGTGGAGCCGCCAGTATTCCTCAGCCCGCTCCGCCGCCCAATCCGAGTCGCCCATGGTGCCGCACCTCCGTTGCGCCACACTAACCTCCGACGGTTACACGTCCACATGGATATCTAAGCGGGGTTAGAGGCGACGCGATTTATCCACAGGGAGTTTCGCGTCACGGCGGAGGGATGGCCACGGCGGATTGCAGAGATCCTGGTGGACGTGGGTCGGCCGCCGACGTGGGGAAGGCGACAACGTACCCGACCGCTCCCGCGCTCGGCGACGGAACAGGCGCCCAGGTCGCGGACCAGGTCGCCGCCTGGGCGGCGGCGGTGAAGGGGCAAGGCGCCTTTCCAGCCGGACCTCGTCCTGGCCGGGGCGACCCGAAGCAGCTTCGGACGCGGCCTTGCCTTGACCGCTCCGTAGCGAGCTGAATCCATTGGCTCACCGTACGCAGTCCCATGGTCCGCGATGTTCCGCCCGTCCTCGATCTTCTTCGCAAACCGCAAGGTGCACGCCCTGCGCGCGCAACTCGCCAATGTCCGGCAGCCTATCGCCGAGGCGACCGCTCGACAGGTCGTCGCGCTGGCGTGGGGGTGGCAGTCCTGGAGCGAGTTGCTTTCGGCGCTTGAAACGCCCGGCACGCCCACGCCGCTCGACGAGGAACTCGTCGGCCCGGATGCCCGGGCCGGGGCCATGAGCCTCATCAACACGCGTATCGTGGGACAGCGCAGCAAGAGTTCAAGCTGCGCTCTCCAGACCGTCGTCGGCCTGCCGCCGCCAGTTTGCCTATCGCTGAGCGCCTTCCTACGCCTGACCGGACGTCATCCCGTCGGCACTTGGCTGACACCTGAAGCATACCGTGAATTGTACGAAGCATCCGTCGCGCCGAGGCCGGATTGGGCCCTGGATCTCCTGGACCATAAGCGACGGTCGCGGGAGGTGCCGCAGCGGTTTCCGCTTCCGCCGGATCGACCACGCTGATCGAAGGACTCCGACGTACAGGTCACGTCGCCCGGGGGGGCAGCGGTTTCGGGCGGATCGGTCACGACTTGGATCAGGTGACCGGGCCATCGCCAGCCTTCCCCGAGCCGCGGATCGTGGCAAGCTGCCGAGATGGCCGGCCGGTCTGCCGGGTTCCGCTCGCGACCGACCGTATGGGCACGGCTCATGCGCTGCTAGACCCGTATCGACGCCTCGCTGGCTTGAGACCTGCGCATGCGTCGCCGACGAGGACGACGGCATCATCAGCGAAGCCAATATCGCGCGTGAGCGGCGGCGTCGCTGGGTGCCCTCGGCCTGTCGCTGATCGGCTGCGGACAGGAGACGGGCGCTGGCGGGCCGGCCGTGCGGGCGGATGACCGAAGTCGCGGTGTTCCACGTCGTGTGCATGGACGTGCGTCGCGCCCGCGGGGCGATGGCCCACGAGGGCGCTCGGGATCACACGGATGCTGCGCACTGGCTAATTCCAGTAAGCGCTCGGCCGCGGTGCTCCGATTGCTGCGGTTAGCAGACTTGAACACCACTCTAGCGACAAGGCGGCGGCAGCCATGCATGGCACGAAACTGCCGAGATGCCGTTCTTCGTTTCGGTTTCCGGGCCCGGGCGTAGGAGGCCAGTTATCTACTACAGGATCCTGAGGACACGTAACCACCCAAAATCAAAAAAATCGCGCATGTACAGATAGATATCGCAGAGAGCAGACATTTGGGCGACCGGCCTCCGCTGGCTCCCAAGCGGAGGCTCGGGAGCCAGCGGAGACCAGTCGCCCAATTTAGAGATGTCTGCCACAAATTGTTGAAAGATCAATGACATCGGGTGCTTTGCGCGGCCGCCAGAGGCCGACGTGGACGGGCCACTGCCGCCTGGATGTGGTGCCGAACCGGCCACCTTATGATGCTCAACCCGGTATTCCGGTGCCGGGCACCATTGTTCTGCACTGAAGCAACCTAGAGCGAAGAAGGGGGGCCGTTTCGAAGGCGGCCTTTCGGCTTGGCTGCTGACGCGAAGCACCTGTTCTTCGAAACCGCCTCGGCCTCGCCAGGGATGCCGACCGCTTCCGGTCGTGTGCCCCACAAGGCGCCTGCCAAACCGACGTTCGCGAGCGCGAGCACCGCCAGAAGGGCATAGGCCAAATCGGGGCCGCCGTAGGTGAGGACCGTGGCCCCCAGCGACGGAGCAAGAGCCTGGGCGATCAGGCTCGGCCGGGCGAGCCGCCCCGCCAGAACCGGGTAGCGTTCCGACCCGAACAGGGCGAGCGGCACCGTGCCTCTCGCGATCGAGTAGATCCCGTTGCCGGCACCGTAGAGCACCAAGGCGATGCCGACCGCAGGAATGCCCAATGCCAGGATTGCCAGCCCGAACGCCACGAGGGCCATGGCCACGTTTAGCGTCCAGAGCGGGTGGTGCCGCCCCTTATTGGCCATCTCGACAACGCGGGCTCCGACCTGGGACGGCCCGATCAGGGCGCCGTAGGATACGGCGGCGGCAAAGGCCACGCCGCGTGCCTGCAGCAAGGTAATCAGGTGGACCGAGATCAACGTCATCACGGTGCCGCCGAAAACCAGCACGCCGGCCATCAGCGCGAAGGCGCGCCGTTCCCGCGAGGTGAGCGGCGCCTCGCCAAGGTGTTTTACGTCCCCGCCGTTAGCCAAGGCAGGCGCCTCAGGGATCAGACCGAGCACCAGGGGAAGCGTGACGAAGAGGTGCAGCCCGGCATAGGCAAGACATGTCGAGCGCCAGCCGACCTGCTCGACGAGAAGGGCCGAGAGCGGCCAGCAGACGGTGCTGGCGAACCCACCCCATAGGGTCAGGGTGGTGATGGCCGGGCGCGCCTCGTCGCCGTAGAGCCGGCCGAGGGTGGCGAAGGCCGGGTCGTAGAGGCCGCAGCCCATCCCGAGCCCAATGACCAGCCAGCCGGACAGGAACACCGGAAGGTTCGGTGCCAGGCCGATCACCAAGTGGCCACCCGCTAGCAGCAAGGCCGCAGATACAAGGACCGGCCGACCCCCGTGCCGGTGGATGGCGATCCCGACCCGGGGCGAGGCGATTGCCGCGACCAGCAGGCCGACGGACAGCCCCCCGACCACCCAGGCGAGCGGCCAACCCGTGTCGGCGGCGATGGGCCCCGCGAGCACCGCCGGCAAGTAGAAGGACGAGCCCCAGGCGAGGATCTCCACCACGCCCAGGGCCGAGATGACGACGAGGCGGTTGTGGACCTCAGACCTCACGGGAGGCAGGCTTCAGCGCCGCTGCCTTGCCGGCCGCTCCACGCTCGTACCAGCCCTGCGAGCGGTTCACGATCCATACGACGGAAAGCATGACCGGGACCTCGATGAGGACGCCGACCACGGTGGCCAGCGCCGCGCCCGAGTTGAAGCCGAACAGGCTGATCGCGGCCGCCACCGCGAGCTCGAAGAAGTTCGAGGCGCCAATCAGTGCCGAGGGCCCGGCCACGCAGTGCTGCTCGCCCGCGGCGCGGTTCAGGATGTAGGCCAGTCCCGAGTTCAGGTAGACCTGGATGAGGATAGGTACCGCCAGGAGCGCTATCACCGCGGGCTGCGCCAGGATCTGCTCGCCCTGGAAGCCGAACAGCAGCACCAGGGTCGCGAGGAGCGCCACGAGCGAGGCCGGCCCGAGCTTGGCGAGCAGCCGGTCGAGCGCCGGCTGCCCGCCCGAGGCGAGGAGGGCGCGGCGCACGACCTGGGCGATGATCACCGGAACGACGATGTAGAGCACCACCGACAGCACCAGCGTGCCCCAGGGCACGGTGATGGCCGACAGGCCGAGCAGCAGGCCGACGAGGGGCGCGAAGGCCACCACCATGATGGTGTCGTTGAGCGCCACCTGGCTCAAAGTGAAGTGCGGCTCGCCGCGGGTCAGGTTCGACCAGACGAACACCATCGCCGTGCACGGCGCCGCCGCCAGGATGATGAGCCCGGCAATGTAGCTATCGACCTGGTCGGCAGGCAGGTAGGGCCGGAACAGGTAGCCGATAAACAGCCAACCGAGCGCCGCCATCGAGAAGGGCTTCACGGCCCAGTTGATGAACAGCGTCACGCCGATGCCGCGCCAGTGCCGCCCGACGTGGCGCAGCGAGGCGAAGTCGATCTTGAGCAGCATGGGGATGACCATGAGCCAGATCAGGACGGCGACCGGCAGGTTCACCTTGGCGACCTCAGCGTCGCCGACGGCGTGGAAGAAGCCGGGCATGACGTGGCCGAGGGCGATGCCGGCCACGATGCAGAGGGCGACCCAGAGGGTCAGGTAGCGTTCGAAGGTGCTCATGGTGTCCTCAAGCGGTGGCGACGCGGCGGCCGCGCTCGTCGACCACGCGCTCGCCGTCCTCCTTCACGAACTCCCCCTGCTGGGCGGGGAGGAGGTCCAGCACCGCCTCGGATGGGCGGCACAGGCGCACACCCTTGGGGCTGACGACCAGCGGGCGGTTGAGCAGGACGGGGTGCGCCTCGACCGCGTCGAGGAGTTGCTCGTCGGTCAGCGCCGGGTCGGCGAGGCCGAGCTCGGCGTAGGGCGTGCCCTTCTCGCGCAGGACATCCCGGACCGAGAGGCCCGCGCGGGCGAGCATCTGCTTGAGGAGCGCCCGGTTCGGTGGCGTCTTCAGGTACTCGACCACGTGCGGCTCGATGCCGGCGTTGCGGATCATCGCCAGGGTGTTGCGGGACGTGCCGCAGGCGGGGTTGTGGTAGATGACGACGTCCATCACGCGACCTCCGGGCGGGCCGAGGTCGCGCCGGCCATCTGGCCGATCTCGCGGACCTTCGACGACAGGGCGACCTGGTCGAGGCTGCCGAGCGGCAGGGCGACGAAGGCCGCGATCCGATTCTTGAGGTAGCGCTGGGCGGTGACGAAGGCGCGCTTGCGCTCCATCTCCGAGCCCTCCGCCGCGGCGGGGTCCTCGATGCCCCAGTGGGCCGTCACCGGCTGGCCCGGCCAGTACGGGCACGTCTCGCCGGCGGCGTTGTCACAGACGGTGAAGACGAAATCCATGACGGGGACTTCGGGACCGGCGAACTCGTCCCACGACTTCGAGCGCAGGCCCTCCGTCGGGTAGTCGCTTTCCCGCAGGACCTGCAGCGCCAGCGAGTGCGGCTCGCCCTTCGGTCGGCTGCCGGCCGAGAAGGCGCGGAAGCGCCCGCCGCCCTCCTTTTTGAGCATGGCCTCGGCCAGGATCGAGCGGGCCGAGTTGCCGGTGCAGAGGAACAGGACGTTGTAGACTGGCTCAGGCATGGAGGGTGTCCCCGGTGGTGCAGTCGCAGGCGGCGAGCGCGGCGACGGCCGGGGCGCACACCTCGGGGTGGCCCTGGCAGCAGTCACGCATGAGGAACTGGACGAGGTCGGACAGGCCGGCGTAGGCGGCGCTGTAGATGACCGACTTGCCCTCGCGCCGGGAGGTGATCAGCCCGGCGTGCGAGAGCTCCTTCAGGTGGAAGGACAGGTTGTTGCCGGCGACGTTCACCGTCTCGGCGAGGACGCCCGCGGCGAGGCCGCCCGGACCGGCGGTGACCAGGGCGCGCACGACCCGGAGCCTATGCTCCTGGCCGAGGGCGGCGAAGGCGGCGAGGGCTTGCCGTTCGTCCATCGAATGACCTACATATCAACTATCGTTGAAACATAGAGGAGTTAAGCGCCTTGGACAAGCCCCAGCAGCCGTTCGCCGACGGGGTGCCGAACCTCTCCGAGGCGCATTTCGAGGTGCCGACCGAGGAACGGATGGCGCCGCCGACGCCGCTCGACCATGCGCCTCGATTCCTCGTCCTCTACGGGTCGCTCCGGGATCGGTCCTTCAGCCGGTTCCTGGCCTACGAGGCGGCACGGCTGCTGGAGGCGATGGGCGGGGAGGTCCGCATATTCCACGCGGACGGGCTACCGCTGCCCGACGACGCGCCCGTCGAACATCCGAAGGTGCAGGAACTCCGGCAGCTCTCGATCTGGTCGGAGGGGCAGGTCTGGGTCAGCCCGGAGCGGCACGGCAACATGACCGGGGTGATGAAGGCCCAGGTCGACTGGCTGCCGCTGAGCGAGGGCTCGGTGCGCCCGACGCAGGGGCGGACGCTTGCGGTGATGCAGGTCTCGGGCGGATCGCAGAGTTTCAATGCGGTCAACAGCCTGCGGGTGCTGGGGCGCTGGATGCGGATGATCACCATCCCGAACCAGTCGTCGGTGCCGATGGCCTACAAGGAGTTCGATGACGCCGGCCGAATGAAGCCCGGGCCGCTCTACGACCGGGTGGTGGACGTCTGCGAGGAGCTGATGAAGTTCACTCTCCTGATGCGTGGACGGGCCGACTACCTCGTCGACCGCTACTCCGAGCGTAAGGAGCGCGAGCCCGAGCGCCTCAAGGGCGTCGCCGCCGACATCGGGTTCGTGCAGCGGTAGACGGACCGTTCCCCCGTGGAGCGAGCCTCGGTCCCGGCCTGCGGATTGCGCTGTCAGCCTCCCTTACGGGCGTAGCGGCCCTTGTCCCGCGGCTCGAAACACCGACGGTGGAAGACCCGCACATCCAACTGCCAAGGCTCCTAAGAGGACGGAGGCGCCGTGTGCAAGGAACCGCGGCGGCATCGACGCTTTCCGTTGGTACCCAGCGCAGCCGAGAGGTACCGGCTGCCTGGATCGAGTTTAGCCGCGAAAGTGATTGCATATGGATTGGTACGACCGCCGCGAACCATGGCAGGCCCAGGCCGACGACGCCCGCGATGGGGCCGCCACCGATTACAGCCGGGTCATCCACTCCGCGTCGTTCCGGCGTTTGCAGGGCAAGACGCAAATCCTGAACCTCGGCGACAGCGACTTCTACCGGACGAGGCTCACCCATTCGCTTGAGGTCGCGCAGATCGCCGGCGGGATCGCGCGGCGGTTCGAGAAGGTTTATGCCGACCATTCCGCCCGGCAATACATCCCGGACCTCAGCATGATCCAGGCCGTGGGCATGACCCACGACCTCGGCCACCCCCCGTTCGGCCACGGCGGCGAGGTCGCCCTGAATTTCTGCATGCGCGGTGCCGGCGGTTTCGAGGGCAACGGCCAGACCCTGCGCATCCTGTCCAGGCTGGAAAAGTTCTCCAAGGCCGCCGGCGCGAACCTGATGCGGCGCACCCTGCTCGGGGTTCTGAAGTATCCCGTGCCCTTCAGCCTCGCGATGAACGCGGACATCCGCCCCGCCCTCCACGTCGGCCCGGAGTCGATCCGGATCATCGACCGCGAGGCCTCCAAGCCGCCCAAGTGCTACCTGGATTGCGAGCAAGACGTCGTCGACTGGATCCTCGCCCCACTCAGCGAAAAGGACCGCAACGCCTTCACCGAGGCCCGCGATCAAGAGGGCAAGCACCGCAAGCCCCTCCACAAGTCGTTCGATTGCAGCATCATGGACGTCGCCGACGACATCGGCTTCGGCATCCATGACCTGGAGGATGCCCTCGCCCTTGGCCTGGTAACGCAGGTGGATTTCGAAGCGCACGTGACCGAGGAGAAGAGCTCAAGTTTCCTCAACAGTCTCAAGGAGAAATACCCGGAGGAGTTCGGCAACAACGTCTATGAGGGATTCCTTGATCGGCTGTTCGGTGCCGGCGATACCCGGAAGAGGTGCATCGGCCGGATGGTCCATCACCTGATCACGAACTGCGTGATCGAGACCAGGGAGGAGTTCGACGAGCCCCTCGTTCGATATCGGGCTGCCATCGAAGCCGGAGCGAACACCTTCCTGGAAGCGCTGAAGGAACTGGTCCGGGAGGTCGTCATTCGCAGCCCGGGGGTCCAGCACCTCGAATTCAAGGGTCAGGGTATGGTCGTCGCGGTGTTCGAGGCCCTCGCCTCGGAGCCGAAGTCGTTCCTGCCGCGGTCGACCTACGAGGCGTACGAAAAGGCGCCTGACGGTCGGCGCGTAATCTGCGACCACGTGGCCGGCATGACCGACGCCTTCCTCATGCGCACTTACGAGCGCTTGTTCAGCCCGAGGATGGGTTCCGTGTTCGACCGCCTCTGACCGACCCGCCGCCCGGTTTAAGCGAGCAACCCGTGATTCCTTCCTGCTCCCGGCCCACGTCAACCCCAGATGCGTGAGGGCCTCACCGATGCCGAAGGGGCGGGCAGACCGGGACGACCTCCCTTCCGGCGCCGGCGGAATGCTGAGGCGGCAGCCTCGCCCCGCTCCATCTTGCCGGGGCGCGGCAGCGCTACGGCGCCGTGGATCATCGGCATCCGCATAAGACCGTCGAACAGCGTTGCATGTTGCTCGGTTCGGCGGCTGCTCGTCACGACCCCTTTCGTTTCCGACTTTCGGAGATGCCCATGAAAGCCGTGCTGGCCTCCTGGCAGTTCTGGGCGTTGTTCTCGGCGGCATTTGCCGCGCTGACGGCGATCTTTGCCAAGATCGGGATAGAGAACATCAACTCGGACTTCGCCACCTTCATCCGTACGGTGGTGATCCTGTGCGTCCTCGGCGCGCTTTTGGCCGGCACGGGCCAATGGCAACCACTCGATTCAGTTTCGGGACGAACATACCTGTTTCTTGTCCTATCGGGGCTCGCCACCGGTGGATCGTGGCTCTGTTACTTCCGCGCCCTGAAGCTCGGGGATGCCGCCCGCGTGGCGCCCATCGACAAGTTGAGCGTCGTCCTGGTGGCGGTCTTCGCGACCATCTTCCTCGGAGAACGCCTGACCGTCCCCAACTGGTTGGGCGTCGGTCTGATAGCGGCCGGCACGATCCTGGTCGCCTACAGGAGCTGAAGGCTGGCCGCGTGCCCTTTCGCCCGGAGGCGTACGCAGGATAGCGCCCGGGACGCCGCGACCAGCACGGGCGTTGGCCGATCGCCATCGAGCACTCTCTGCATTCGTTCCTGCGCCCAACGTCCAGACCCTTGACGCTCGCCGTCCAAGAACACGGCTGGCGGCGCCTAGGCCGCGTCCCTCTTCCGCCCGGCAGGCGACTTGCGTCGGCGCGCTCGATGGACGGCCGGGGCCACGCCGCCGTTCCTGGCGTAGCGCGAGCGCCTGGGTGACGGGCCCTGCCACTGCGCCGAACCCCGGAGCATATTGGCCAAGCGCCCGACATCCAAGTCATCGAGAAGCTCAGGGAAGCGCAGCGCCCATAGCTCCAGCAACCGGTCCCAACTTCCGCTGCGGACCAGCCGGCGCACGGAATTCGTGAGGTTCCGTTCGTCACCGAACCGCTCCGGCATCCTGCGCCATGAGAGGCCGGTCCGCAGCGCCAGGATCACCGCCTCCAGAAGCAGCCGGCCGGGAATGCCCGGGGTGCCCTTGAACGAGATCTCGATGGACGAATGCAACAGCGGCTTCGAGGCCAGCCATTGCTCGTCGGTGAGCGCATCCTGGCCATTCAGGGCGTGGAAGCGTGCGGCCGGCCCCCTGCGCTTGCGCCAATCATCACCGCCAACCTTCCAGCGCGCCCGCGCGGCCTCGACCGGACCGAGGTCCAGTCCGGCCACGAAGGAAGGGTCCGCCTCGCGAAGGAGGTCAATCAGGATCTGGTCCCCTGCGGCATAGACGAACCGCGAGAGTGCACGCCGCATCTCCAGCGCGTCGCCGAACGCCGCCGACAGCAAAGGCAGGCCCGTCCGGAGCCGGAGCAGGAGGGCGTCGACCAGAGCCCGCGTCGGGATGTGGCGCGAGTCATTCCTGTGGCCCGTGACGTCCGGGAGGTGCTTGGCGACGAGGGCCCAACGCGCGTCGTCGATCCGATAACCTCCGGTTGCCATAAGCCGCTGGGCGTCTTCGCGAAGGCGGACATGGCGTCCCATCGGCTGCTCGACATCGACATGGATCACGTCCAAGCTAACACCGGGCGAGCCGCAGCTCCCGTCCTCCTGTAGGAACGCCAAGAAGTCCAGGTGGATGGCCAGGCCCAAGGTCCCCGCCGGCCGGCCATCCCGTATGACCACCACCTGCTGGACGAGGCGGGCAAGGGCGGCGGAGACCTTCGCCTCCGCCTCCGTCAAGGCCCTGAATGGCACCCGCTCGATAAGGTGATCCAACGTGGCGGAAAGTGTTCGAAGCCTCTCACCGGCTTCGTCCACCTCGGGCAGTTCGGCGAGGCCCGCCGAACGGGCCTGAAGGTCTGCGAGCTCCCCCGTCAGCCGGCTCCTCTCCTCGGACAACAGGTCGGATGGATAGGTCGATTCAAGCTCCTTGACGAGCGCCCGGCGAAGCTGTTCGCGGGTGACCGCAATCTTACGCGCAACATCCGCACGGGCGGCGCGGCGGGCGGCGGAGGCCTCACGTAGCGAGCGGTCGACGGCAGCCGCGAAATCCTCCTCGCCGACGAAGGACCGCAGCTTGCCGCAAACGGCGGTGAGGACGGCGCGCTCCACGGTCTCGTGCATAACGGAGTGACGCCTCGCCGGGCAGCAGCCCCCGTCCGACCAGACGTTGCAGGTTAGCTGTCGACCACCCAAGGTGAACCGCTGGCCTTCGACCCCGGCGCAGTCGCACGTCGCCTTTCCGGCCAAGAAGTGGCTGTGCTCGAACTTCTGCTTCCCCCGGGGGCGTCGCTTCTCGTTGACAGCGAAAAACAGATCGTCTGGCACAATTCGAAGGTGATCGAAGTAGTTGCGGGTCATCTCGCTCGGATGCCGACGCTGGACGGTGACCTTCCCCGATTTGCGGTCGAACGTATTCAAGGTAAATGGATAGTACCATCTACCCGTATAGGCCAACTGGCCCAAAACGTTCGCAACGGTCGATTTCGTCCATCTGCAATCCTTCGTCGGTCCTGCAACCCCGCGTTCCTTCATGATCCGGCCGATGCTTCGGTAGGAAATTCCCGCGGCTGCCATTTCAAAGATTGAAAATATGGTCTTCTCTTCCTCGGGGTGACGCACGAGGAAGCCCCTTTCTTCGCCGTACCGATATCCGAAGAACGCACCGGAATGGGCGCCGCCCTGGGCAGCGTGCTGGAACCTGCCCATGCCCATGATCAGGGTGCGACGGTCCCGATCCGCCTCGGCCTTGAGTGCCGCTTCGATGACCTCCTTCTTGTTCAGTGCCTTGAAGTCGCCGGCGCTATGAAATTCCACGCCAAGCTCATTCAATTCCTCGCATACTTCGACCGCATCGTAAGTTTCGCGGGACCACCGGTCAAAGTCCTCAACCATGATGACTTTTATCTTGCCAGACCGACAGTCTTCGAGCAAACGCTGCAGGCTTTCACGATCACGCATTGATCGGGCACTTCGAGCAGGGTCGTCATACAGCACGTAAATCGCGTAACCAAGCTTCCTCATGTAAGCGGTTACAACCTTGACCTGACGCTCGATGCTCATCTCCTTCTGCTTATTAGACGAGTAGCGAGCGTAGAGGCCCACGGGCACAAGCTTGTCCGGTGGGCCGAAGCCGTCACGGCGTTCGACATCCAGGTTCCGTCGAAGGGCCAACCGGTCCAGAGGGCACAATGCCGTCGTATCGACCACCTGCCGCAGATCCACGGCGCCAGGCATCAGGTCGGTCGTCCGTTCACCGTGGGCCATCGCAACGCCGCTCCATGCGAAGAGAAGGGAGAATTGCTTGCCTGAGGACGCGATAGCCGGGACGTGCGCGGGTTCGCTTTACGTCCATCTCGGTGCGCCGGATGGCTTTCCTTTGACTCCGCCCGAGACCGTCACGTTCTCCTCGACGCACCTGGCCGGGTCGCAAGCGGTCATCCTTCCAGGCATCCCGGTAGCGACCGGCGTTCGAATCCATGCCGCGCGACGCCACGTACGCTTCGGCTCGCTCCCGCCGACAAGCGACTTCGGGCGCTTGGCCGTGATTTTCGTCTCTCCCGTCCACGGGGCCGGGTCTCCGCTGCACCATCGCGACGTGAATTTCGCATCCTGGCCGGAGCATTTCGCGTCACGGCGACATCTAATTCCAGGTCGCCCGCGTACAAGTCCCGACCGGCAACTTTCCTATTCTGTCCGCGCGCGACCAGCCTTTGGGCGTCCGACCGTTCGGCGGCCATCCCCACCAAGCCCTCGAACAATGCGTCTAAGACCGTGAGCGGCCGTCCTGAACTGGACGATTCGCCCCGAAACCTCTGGATGCCGAACGACATCGTTCGCTCCCCCTGTTCCATTGAAATTACCCCTGGATCGCGCATGGCGGCTGGCGTACGAGAAACGCGCGTCGGCCGCCCCTTCTGGGACGGCCGCGCCGCATCGACGAAACGTGGGTGAAGTCTCTAATTATACCGCAGGTATATACAACTGCAATACCGGAGGCCGATCCGGAACTCGTCGCCATGTGCGGCGACCGACGGGACGAAAGGGCATCGCGGCCGCACGCGGTGCCGAAGGTAGCCTGTCCAGTTGCAAGAGACCGTTTCCGTTCTCAATGAACCTCAAAGGTCGATGCGGAAGCGGTATGGCGCGTTACGACGCCGCGGAACCGCCACCTGACTTGCGATATCCGCGAGCGCCACCTCCGACCTTGTCGTCCCAGTCCCCGTTGCGAATGCTCCGTCGGTACGGGCAGGTGTCCAGGGCGTCGGCTTCGGTCCGTACCAAGCAGCCCGTGAAGGGCATTCACGACGTTTGCCGGGCGGCTAGGCTCGGAGCAATCGGCCTGCTCCTGAGGAGCAAAAGCACAGCCGCTGACCGAGATGACGTGGGAACCGATGGCCCCCAGGGCCATCCCGGAGAGCACTGACCCTATGCCTGTCGTCGGTGCTGCCGGGCCGTTGCCGAATTCCCCTTACCGAAGTTCCCGCAATCCACAGGTCGACACGACCATCCTGGTCCGGCGCGGCGAGGGTGATGGTCAAGCAGGCGGATCGGCGGTAGAATATACTGGCGATATAAATACGACGCTGGTGCCGCCAAGTGCCGATAGGGTTTGGCTGCCCCTGCGCCAGTGGTCGGACGGTATCGCGACGTCGAAGTCCCCCGGGCGGTAGGCTGCCCCGCCCTGCAGATCAACCGCCCGACCGCGAGCACATGGCCGCGACCGGTGTCAGACGATTTACGACTCCGGTTCCCCAGACACGAAGCGCACTCTAGCAACGGGAGTGAGACGATGAGGCACGCGAGTCCGCGCGACGTTGAGCAGGATAAGGCTCCGTCAAGCTCAACCGGAAGGGCCACACGCCGGCGCCTTCCGCCGACCAGGGAACGGTTGGGCAGGCTGAGGGCGGTATCAGATCGCGTCGTCGAATCCACCGAATACGATGAGGAGACCCAAGGAGCCTTCGTCGAGGTGATGGGTCCCGAACTGCTCGACGTCGCGTTCGACGAACTCGGGGACCTCGCCTTGGTCCGAGGCGAGCTATCGGACAGCTTGCGGCTGCATGTTTCGGCCCTGCAGCGTCTCGACGAGGAGGACCTTTGGTGACGCAGGGCCGAAGCTGCGCCAATCCTTCCTGAGGTCCAGGTGAGTTTAGCCCGCCGGCGCTCTCGGGAGGCGCCGGACACTTCGCCAACCCTACCCGGCGCGCGTCCGCTTGCCCAGCGCGCCGTCCCAGCCTGGGAGGCGCGCATAGGCGTCCTTGCCAACCCTCTGGAAGTATCGCTCGTATTCGACGCTGATCTCGATCTTCTTGCGCGGCATCCCCTCGGATAGCGCTTCCTTGACCAAGCGGCCGCCCTTCAGCGTCGTCATTCGCAGCCGAACCATGATGTCCGCAACCGACATGCTGCCTTGCGCAGGCAGGATCTCGTAGGCTTCGTGCATCACGCGATCCCAGAACTCCTCAGAACGCACGTGGTCCAAGCGCCGGCTAATACCAATCGGCATGGTTCATAACCGATAGGCCCATTCGCGCAGTCCGAGCGACATGATCATCCAAGGCTGTGCGACGAGCTTGTTCCAAGCCTCGCAGCATTGATCGAGGATGTCCTCGTAGGAGTCGAAGATCCGGTCGCCGAGCCAGTTCTCGCGCAGGAACTGCCAGACATTCTCGACCGGGTTGAGTTCGGGCGCATGAGACGGCAGCGTCAGCAAGGTGAAGTTGTCGGGGACGACGAGGTCGGCGGCGACGTGCCAGCCGGCGCCGTCGAGGATTTGGACGGCGTGCGCGCCGGGATCGACGGCGCGGCTGATTTCGGCCAGATGCGCGTTCATGGCCGGTGTGGCGCAGCGGGGCAGGACGAGACCGGCGTCCTTGCCCTTCTCGGGACAGATCGCCCCGAAGATGTAGGCGGACGCCGTGCGCTGATCCTTGGGCGCCGTGGGCCGGCTGCCCTTGCGCGCCCACCGGCGCGGGACCGTGTTCTTCTGACCGACGCGGGCTCTCATCCTGAGGCTCTCGAAGGACGTCCTGCCACCAGAGTTCGAGCGGCGTGTCGACTGGCAGTTGGGCGCGGATCGCGCTCACGCGGGCGGGGAGGTTTTTTTAAACGCCGTCAGCGCCGCCGGGTCCTGCTGATGATGGCGCGGACGGGCCGACAGCTTGGCATAGCCCATCCGCTTCACCTCCCGTCCGACACTGCTCTCGTCGAGGCTGACGCCGAAGCGCGCGAACAGCCAAGCCGCCAAGTCCTTCAGCCGCCAGCGCACCACGCCGTCCCGTTGCAGGTCCGGCCCTTCCTCGATGGCAACCGCGAGCGCCTGCCGCTGGGCCGCGTCGAGCTTGAACCGCGGGCCGGGCTTCTTGCGCTCGATCAGGCCGTCCGGCCCGGCCGCGTTGAAGGCCAGCACCCAGTCGCGCACCGTCTGCAGGCCGACCGCGCCGATCCGCGAGGCCTGCGTCCGGCTCCCACCCTCGTAGATCGCGGCCAGCGCGAGAAGCCGCCGGCTCTGACCGGCATCGCGGCTCTTCCGCGCCAGACGTCGCAGGGTATCCGCATCGAAATCCTCGCGCAGATCCACGGCCTTCGACATGGCAAACCTCCTAGCTTGCCACATCGAATCACATCCGCCGCTTCCGCGTAAACCCGCGAGTCCTCACCCGTACCGATTGGTATTATGGGTACGCTGATTGTGCAGCAGAGATGCGGGACAATTTAAGCGCAGCAATTCCTGGTTGCCTCGCTCGTCGCCGGCTTTGCGCCGAAAACGGCCGTTTGCGGATCATTTTGGAACGAGACTTCGACTTTTCCGTCCCGTCGAGCGTTACGTGCCTGTAGGAAATGCGCACCCGCCGCCGCTCGCTGTTCACATCGTCTTCGGCGGCGGTCGTTGAACCTGCCAAGGTCGCCACACGAAATCGATCCCCGTAATTGCGGAGTTTATTCCATGACACGTACGTCTAAATTCAGAGCCTCACTCATCGCTGGCTTTGCTGCGCTCGCACTAGGCTTTGGCTTGGCAACAATCCCCGAACCGGCAGCCGCCCAAGGCCATGGCTACGGTCATTCCCGCGGTCATGGTGGCGGCTACGGCGGTCACGGTGGCGGCGGTCGGCACGGCTATGGCGGCGGACATCGCAGATCGTACAGTGGGCACGGCGGCGGTCGGCGACATGGCTATTCCGGTGGGCACGGACGCTCGGGTGGCGGCGGTCATCACAGGGGTGGTGGCCACTAGGGACACAAACTAGAAGCTTGATCCCGCAAAGATTGTCTTGAGCCCAAGCATTAGGCGAGGTTGGCGGGACTCAGTCATCGGATGACGGCAAATAGTTCGTTACTCAGAATAATTCTCCGACGTAACGAAATCCGATCCGGAAGCAAAGCACAGCCATGTTTTTTCTTCCAAATCCGAGCACAGGAGAATGATGTCGTGATGAAAAAGTCAGCAAGAGCAATGATCGCTGCGGCCTTTGCCGTATCTCCAACAGCAGTCTTCGCTCAGCATATCGATGTCAATCCGGGCGGGGTTCGGGTGGAAGGCGATAGCCACGGACGACGCGTTGTCGAAGAGCGTAGCGAGGGCGGCCATCATGAACCTCGCAGAGAGCACCACGAAGAGCGTCGAGAGGGACACCATGGCGATGCCCCGCGGGAACGTCACTGACGCCTTGAGATAAAAAGAGCTGTGAATAAGCGACGGGTGGCCATTACAGGTCGCCCCTCGTCTACATTTCAACGATATTGTCTAGGCCGACTAGCACAGATCAATTCAGTTGCTTCTGAAGCTGACGTACAAACAAGGGGAATTTACAGCTTAGCTGTGGCTATAAAATATATTTTTATTACTGTATAACTCTTCACCTTATTTGCTTTCTTCGAAGTCATGTGATGGAACGCTCCTGCCAAGCGCGCGGGCGAGGTGGGATGAAAACACCATTCAGCAGAGCCTGCCGGATCGCACCCGTGCGTTCAGGCGTTGGGCAAGGCAGAGGGCCTTGACCCGCTCAAACGAGTCTTCGGGAAGGGACGCGCAACGCAAAGGAGAAATAGTTATGGCTCGTCTTGGTAGGGTGAAGACGGCACTGAGTGTCGGCCTTCTGACGGTCACGCTCGTCATCAGCCTCGTGGCCATTCCGAGTGCGGCCCAGGCTGAAGGCCATCATGGCGGCTATGGCGGAGGACATGGGTTTTATGGCGGCCATGGCGGAGGCCACAGGTACTATGGCGGCCACGGTCGCACTTATGGGTATGGTGGTTTTGGCTATGGGCGCCGCTACTATAGCGGTCGCGGCTACCGCAGAGGACACGGACATTACGGCCATAGGCGGGGTTACTACGGGGTCCCCGTTGCAGCTGGATTGATCGGTGGCTTGGCGCTCGATGGGCTCGTGGCGCACAGCCCATACTACGGCCACTACGGTTGTGGTTACGCTCCGAGCTTTGATTACCACTACGGTTACTGAGCACGGTCGAGTGTGCCTGCTATACTATTATTTGTCGTCGGGGCCGGATGCTCAACGGTAGATCCGGTTTCGGCTCAGTCTGATATCGATTTTGCGATCTAGTTGCGTCATCATCTGCGAGGCGACTTCTCATAGTCTTCATTTGTTCGTCGTCAGTGTCGCCCGGCTGAGCTCGACCGCAATGCTCAAGGCTTCGGTTGTCTGAAGCTGGGTTTGCGCGGTGATCACGTCTGAGCGAGCAGCGACACAGGCAGCGTACTGGTTCTGAGTGATCACGAGGCTGCTGTCGCCGTTCCCGTCCAGGACCAGCATCACGCCGAGGTCCCTGGCGCTCGCGGCACGGTCGAACAGGATCATCTGCCGTGCCTTCGGGCTCGCTTCCGCGGTCTCGGGCGCGCGCAGGTTGTCGACGACGGCCCGCAGCGAAAGGTCGATGATCTCGACGTTGCGGGCGATGTCGCGTTCGATGACCTGCATGAGGTTCCTGGAGGTCTGCTCGGCCTTGTCCCAGGCATCGCGACGAAGATCGAGGAGCATCGACGCCGACACGATCAGCACGCCGATAGGTGCCAGGACCCCGAGCGCCACCCAAGCGCGGCTATATTCAAGTGGTCGCGAAAGGCGCGGCAGGGTCATCGGCTGTTCCCCCCTGGGCTTGCTGGCCGTTGCCCGATCCTTCGCACGCCAGCCATTACGGTCGATTTACCCCGATGGCTTTCGACGCCTTCGACTCACTCGTGGCTAACGCCCGGTTTTATCGCGGTCTCACGCCGGACCGGCGGATCCGGGCGCGGGACCTGCGTCCCGCCGCCCGCTCATGGGGCATCCCGAGGATTGGCTACTCCGCGACCCGGCCCTCAGGCCCCAAGCGAGCTCCGTCGAGCTCCGTGACAGGTGTCCGGACCAGCCACCACCGCACCCGACCCGGTCGTTCGACCCACATGCATCGGCGCGCGCGATCCAGTCCGTCGCCATTCCTGCGCGAAGGCCGCCAAGTGCGGGCGGGCCGGCCCCTCCGCATCGAGGTAGCGCAGGAATCCCTCCACGGCTGCATCGTGGCCCGCGGCATCCGTCCTGCCCGTCAGATGCGCCCAGCGCATGAAGATGACGTAGAGGTTCGCCACGTCGGTCTCGCAGTAGTCCCGCACCCGACCGAGTTCGTCGCGCGCGACCAATTCGGCGACGCAGGACCCGTGCTCGCCCATCTTGCCCGGTGCGCCGACCGCCGCCGCAGCCTCCTCCAGGGTGAGACGCGAGGCCGCCCCGAAGGCTGAGATCGCATCCATGAGGTCGAGGTGCCAGTCCTGGGCGTAGCGCTGCCCGTAATTGGCCCAGCGCGTTCCGCGAAGAAACCATGCGGGGGCCGCGAGACCGTGCATCAACGAGCGGGCGAGGACCACCGGCATGTCGAACGCCCTGCCGTTCCAGGTGACGAGCCTGTAGCGTCCCCCCTCGAAAAGCCGCCAGAAGGCGCGCAGCAGACGTGCCTCGTCCCATCCCGGTTCGCCGCCGCTGCGGCAGGACCGCAACTCGTAGGTCTCGACCCCCGTGCCCGGCTCCCGACCGACCCCCGCCTCGATCACCGAGATGGCGACGACCTGATGCCACATGGCCTTTGGAAACCGGTCGGCCGGCCAATCCGCGGGCGTTAGGATCGGGTCCGGAACGGTCTCGATGTCGAGCATCATCAACGTGTCCGGGCTGCCCTCGTCGAAGTCGCGGCGGCGCAAGGGATGTCGCATGGTGTCAGGGCGCGGCTCCGCCCCGGGTGAGGCGGCGTCGAACAACGTCCGTTCCGCGAGCGGGCGACGGGCGGGTGAGCGCGACGCGGACGGGTCCCGGCATGCAATCGGTCGGCGTACGAAGGACGTCATGGCCTCTCCACTTCAGATGTCGTGCGTGCGGTGGGCACCGCGGCCCGGACCGGCGCGGCGTCGGGGGGAGGCGGCCTTTCCCGAGAACAACGCCCGAATGGCCGCGTCGTCGAGGTAGGCCGTGCGGAACAGGGCCTCCGCGATCCGTTCGAGGGCGAGGCGCTCGGTCCGCATGAGGTCGCACGCGCGCTCGTAGGCCAGCCGGAGCCGCTCAAGGACCGGGCGCATCAGCCAGGGCATCCGGGCCAGGTCGATGTCCTGGGCGGGGGCCAGGGACAGCAGCGGGAAATCGGCCGAGAACCCCCACGACGCCTCCATCGCCGCGGCGCATCGGGTCGCCTCGGCGAGATCCGAGACCGCGCCGGCGGAGACGTCGCCCAGGAGCACCTCCTCGGCCGCGCGGCCCGACAGGATCATCACCAGGGACCGTTCGAAGTCGCCCTCGGTCAGGGCTCCGTAGGCATCGACGAGCGCATGCTCGGTCAGGCCGCCGGTCGGGGCGATGGTTAGCGTCACCGGTCCGCTCGCGCCGCTGGCCAGGAGCGCGACCGCATGCCCGGCCTCGTGGACGGCGCAGCGCATCCGGAGCCCATCCCCGAGCGCCGGCGTCCCATCCGAGGAGCCTGCCAGGATGTCGTCCACCGTGAGGGTGCGGCCGGCCCGTCGCGCGCTGCCACGCGCCCGCCGCACCAGCGCCTCGACGTCGGCACCCGTCATGCCCCGCAGCAGCGGGACCACCGGCGCAAGGTCGAGGTCATCGGCGTCGGTCCCGAGATACTGGACCAGCATGCCGGTCAGCGCGTCGAGACCGGGAAGCTCGATCCGAAAGTGCCGTTCAAGCCGCCCCGAGCGCAAGATCGCAGGATCGATCCTCGAAGGATGGTTGGTCGTGCCGACGACGACGACCCCTTCGCGGCCGACGGCGCCGTCGAGGTGTTCCAGGAGGGCGTTGACGACCTGGCTGGAGTAATCGCGATGATGTTCTGAGAAAGTATTCCTATCTCCAAAGGAATCGAGCTCGTCGATCAGGACCACGCAAGGCGACCGCCGCGCTTCCTCGAAGAACTGCCGCATGGCGCCCAGGGTATGGCCAAGATGTCCGTCACGGGAGCCCTGCCACTGCGCGAGGGAGCCCGGATGAAGCGGTAGGTTCGCGCTTCGGGCCAGGGCCGCCGCGAACCGTGTTTTGCCCGTGCCGGGCGGCCCGCTGACGAGGGCGGCCGATTCACAGGCGGCGAACGGGATGATCCCCTCGTGCCACGACCGTAGGTCCGCCACCAGGCCGAGCCCCCAATCCCGGGCGGCTCCGAGACCGAGCGAGTCCTCAAGGCGGGGCGCGTTCGCGGTGCGCTGCCTCTCTCGCAGGCGCGAACGCCCGAGGCGCTCCAGGGCCTCGGATGCCCCGCGACCCGGGCGGATACCGAGCCGAAGGTCGGCGGCGGCCCGGACCGCCACGCAGTCCCCGAGCGCGGCGAGGGGCGGAACCTCGCCGGTCACCGCCTCGATCACCAGGCTCAGCACCTCGGCGTCGAGCGGAGCGACGAGAACCTCCCGGTCGACGGCGCGCAGGAAGTCGCGCGGCAGCGTCCTGGCGGGATCCGACGCGACGCCGATGAGCGGGACGCCGGCGACCACGGCCGCGCCGACGGTTTCGTTGCCGCGGTCGGGCCTATGCTCGCGCGAGGCCCCGTCACGCGCGAACACGACGACCTCCCGCCGGCTGCGGTCGTTCCAGGCCCCGCGCCCGCCCTCGCCATCCCGAACCCTCCATCCCAGTCCGAGGAGGCAGGGTCCCACGACGCACCGCATCGGCTCCACCCAATCCGGAGAGGATACGCGCACCAGTAGGACGGGGAAGCCGTCATCGGCCGCGGGAGGTCCTGCCGGAGCGAACGCGCGCCCCAGCATGACCGCGGCGGCCACGACGTCGGCGGCCAGCCGGGGCATGAGTGATGCCTCCCGCCGGCCGAGCGCGAGCGCGTCGAGCTCGGCTTCGTCCAGGCACCATGATGGATCCGGGCTCGCGGCTTCCTTCCGCAACGCCTCGACGAAGGCGCGCGCCATCGCGCAGGCCGCCTCGTTCGGTTCGGGCATGGCATCCTCCGGCTTCGCACGGGACTTCGATGGTGGGGGGCCGATGGTTCAGCGGCGGCGAGACTTGCGCATCCTCGGTCGCGCCCATCGCGCCGCGAGCCGCATGAGCCGGCGCTCGTCGGCGCTGCGCCGTGCCAGCGCGCGCAGGGCGTAGGCGATGACCGCCGGCGCGGTCGCGTCGCCGCGCTCGGCCATCAGCAGGAGATTGCCCATCACGAGATCCGACGCGACCGAAGCCGCGCCGCACGTGCGGACGTGACGGATGGCGAGCGCCGTGGCCGCGGCCGCGTCCCCGTCCCTTGCCGCGGACCAGCGCGTTTCGCCGAGTATCGACGTCGTCGCCAGCAGCCGCGCGAGGGCCGTTGCTTCCGCCCGGTCGAGGCGTCCAGGCGGGTACGTCCGCCAAGCCGCCACCACGCCGGCTTCGACCCTGGGCGGCACGCCGCGCCGCGGGGTTCGGATCGCACGCCGCAAAACCGAACACGAAACCACCCGGCCAGGCTCCGATGCCATATCCACCTCCAGCAGCCCCGCCCGTTCCAAGGCGGTCAACGAATCCGTCACGCTTTCGAAAAACTCGGCCGGTGCCCCCGCGGGGAGCCGGAACGACCCGATAGGCGAATAGGCGGTCGCCGCGCGGCGGACGGGCTCGGCTTCACAGCCCCCAAACCGATTGGCCCGGCTGTCGAATTGGCCACGACTTTTGAGAATACCTATATTATACCTGTGATATATAATACGATCAAGCCACTGCTGTCTTTGGCGGCTGGGAAAAGTCGTGGCGGCGGCAGCCCGAGGCGGGAAGCCAGCGAAGGGCGCCGTCCCCGCCCAACCTTTCCCGGCTCCCGATGCCCGTCGGCCTGTCCGAGGAGCTTGGTGCGGGCGGCCCTGGGCCGTAGGTCGACGTTCCCATCTCAGGCCTCGACCACCAAGGCTGAGTCGAAGGCATCGGCCGCATCCCAACGCCGCAAGGGGTTGGCGACCACCCTGGTCCGGCCAATGCGGTAATCCGCCGGGGCGACGGCCCGGCCGTGGACCCAGAGCGTCGGCGCCCCCCAGGCGTGCATGACATCCTCCAGGTCCGAGGCATGCGAGGCTGCCAGCCAGGCGTCCCCGAGCCATCCCGTCCAGGCGTCGGGCAGCGAACGGCGTGAAGGCGCGAAGTGGGTGAGCACGACGGCGCGGTCCCCGGGGCGAACACCGGGCACGAGCGTCCCGGGTCCCCTCGCGACGTTCAGCGATTGACACACGATGCTGGTGAGGGCGTCCTCGATGTATCCCCGCGATCTTGCATGGGCCCCGAGGGCGTCGAGCGGCGACCACGGGCGCCCCCGCCGAAGCAGGACGCGCCGGCAATCCGCCCAGCTGTGGCGGGCCGCGACCCTGGCCAGGCGGCCCTCGAAGCTCCCTTCGAGGCACCAGTCGGTCCACAGGGTCGCCCCGACCACCACGGTCCCGCCGCCGGCCTCGGGACCGATGCGTACCGCGTCGTCGGCGAGCAGGTGGATGCCGAGGTCCCGGGCGAGCTCCCGGCCGCGGGCGACCGCCTCCACCATGGGCGTCTCGGACCACAACTCCGCGCTGCCCGCCACCATCAGGACGGGCCTGTTCCCCTGTCTGCCGTCCAGGGCCCGCGCCAACCAGTTCAACGCGACGTCCAGCCCGATGGCCACTCCGCCCGCGACCAGCAGGACGTCGAACTCAGGAAGCGGATCGGGGAGCCGGAACTCGGGATTGCGGTCGACGAGCAGGTCGGACAGGATCCAGAACCTCGCGTTCTCCCTTCGGCTCCCGACGGAGGCCGGTCCGGGACAGGCCGTCCGCACCTCGGGCGTCGGGTCGATCCGCGCTCGGGGCCGAAACGGAAGCGGCAACGGCTCCGGGACCTCGGCGCCCGGAACACGACGAGGGGGGCGAACATGCCGCGTCATCGTAGCCCCCCGGCGGCCGCCGATCCCGTTCCGGTCGAGCCCGGGGAGCGGAACGGGATGGGATGCGGCGGAGGTGCTCCCCGGCATCCTAGCGCACGAGGCTCACGGGCGAAGTCCGGCAAGGGCGTCTCCATCGGCTCTCGGCTTGCGGGAGGCAGTCAGGGCGGGGCGGCCGCCCCGGGCGGTCTCAGACCTCGACGACCAGCCCGGGCTGGAAGCGCGGGTTCTCGCCGGGATATCCTCGCGGGTTGCAGAGCACGCGGGTCCCGCCGAGGCGGTAGTCGAACGGCGTATGGGTGTGCCCGTGGACCCAGAGCGAAGGCCGACCGGCCTCGATCAGGTCGTCCAACCGCGACGCGTAGGCGGCATTGAGCGGCTTGCCGAGGAACCGCGGCGCGACGCTCCCCGCCGCGGGAGCGTGATGCGTGACCACGACGTGCGCCCGCGTCGTCGCGTCCGCGGCGGACCGGAGCGCGGTTTCGAGGAAGCGGCGTGACGCGAGGTGCAGCGCGAGCGCCTCCTCCGGCCGGAACCGCCGCCACTCCGGCTTGCGGCTCCAGGCGATGAGGCGGTGATCGTTGAGGCCCACGCGTGCGTCCCGCATGGCGGGGACCCGCGTCGCCGGTCCGTCGAGCTCGTAATCCGTCCACAGGGTGCATCCCGAGACCACGACGTCGCCGAAGCGGACGGTGTCGTTCTCCAGGAGGTGAATTCCGGCCTCCATCGCGGCCGCGCGCCCCGCCTGCAACTCGTCCGGCAGGCATCGACGGTAGAATTCATGGTTTCCGGCCACGAACGCGACCGGCATATGCGGCCGGACCGTCGCGGCGAGCCACGCGATTGACTTGACGAGGCCCTCGCCGACGTCGCCGGCGACCACCGCGAGATCGGCCCCGGGGATCGAGGCTGGGGTCCATGGACTCCCGATGTCGATGTGCAGGTCCGAAAAGATCCATAGGCGCATCGGTTCTCCCTCGGTGTCGTCACCCGGAAGCCGCAGCCGGTCCGGCGCCCCGTCGTCGCTCCCGGCGGAGACGCCCGCCGGCTTAAGTTCCACCCGGGACCGCCACGCATAGGCGAACCGGGCATGGTGCGGTCCGCCCGTCCCGTCGGCGGCGAGACGGTCGAGCGCATCGGCGAGGAACGTCGCGGCAGCCTTTTCGCCGCGAAGCGCCAGCGCGAGCGCCGCGGTGGCGACCACGTCGACGTCGGGATGCGCCGGACCGCATCGTCCGAGGACCGCCCGGGCGTCGCGGAGCGCCGCCGGGGCGTCTTCCCATTCCGAGGCGGCCACGGAGGGACCGGACCCTTGGAGGGCAGCCGTCGCCGCAGCCAGCAACGGCTTGGCCAGATCGGGCGCGAGGGCGCCCGGTCCGACCGTCCGCCACAACCTGGTGAGGGACGTCGAACCGCCCGCCGCCGGCAGCGCCCAGCGACGTTCGCCTTGGGGGTGCACGGGCATCTCCTGACATCCTCGCATGGCCGCCCGGACAGGCGGCGAGGGCTCCCCCGCCCACATCTCGACGGGCGGGACCGGCTTCCGCCTTTCGAGCGAGGGAGGGGCGACCCGCCTCGACGGAAAGGGAGACGGTGCGCTACTGCAGGGAGGGACGCGGACCGGCGGGCCGTCCCAGGCGGTAGAGCCTGGAATAGGTGCGCGCCCAGGTACGACGGTCGGAAACGTAGACTTCCGAGGTTCGGACCCGGCGACCTGGGGGAAAGTCCGGATGGTGCGTGACGCGACCGACGAGCGCCGCGACCGGCCGCATCCCGAACTCCCATTCCTCAAGGACGGGGGCGGCGGCGAGCTCCTCCGCGGACGGGTATTCGCCGTCCTCCGCGGCGTCCAAGGCATCGGCAAGGTCCCGGAGCCGGTCCTGCGCGTCGCGGCGGTCCGCCTCGCCCATCCCGGCCAGGACGGGAGCGATGACGTCGCCGGGATGCCCCGGCATCGGGACCGCACCGGGTACGACCGCGTTCAGCACGCGAAGCGCAGCGCGAACGGACAGGGACGCGAGCAGGGATCCATGGGCCGGGGCGGCGGCGTCCCGCAGCGGAGCCGGCAGGCCGCGAGGGATCACGCGGATCGAGGTGTCGTCCAGGCCCGCGGCCGCCGCCGTGTCGCGCACGGTTCGGTCGGACGCTCCGAGTGAGGGGAAACCGCACCCCAGCAGCCAAGGGACGGCGGCATGCGCGGTCGCGCGCAGCATGGACACGGCCATGGCGCGTTCGAGGACGGACGGTCCGACGGCGATCACCCTGGGACATTCCCCGAGATCAACCGGGCAGTCCGCCGCCCACCCTGGCGGCAGGTCGAGCACCACGAGGCGTCGCGCGGGATCGGCGGCCGCTTCCCGCGGGAAGTCCTCTGCGAAGGAGGGACCGTCCCTGCAAAGCTCGACAACGCGCAGCGTGTCCGGCACGCTGTCGAGTCGAGGCAGCCGGGATTCGTGCGCGCCTACGACGCGCAGGAGCGTCGTGGCGGTGCCGACCGAGGCTGCGGCACGGGCAATCAGGAAGGCGGCGTGCGTGCCAACGGCACGGCCATCGCCGCCGAACAGCGCGATGATCATGGCGAAACCCCAAAGGCGGAAAGCGGCCCTCCCGCTCGACGATCAGTCGGGCGGGGGCGGGCAGTCGGCGGTGCTTGTTGAAGTTCCCAATTATACCTGTGCTATAAAAATCTTTCAAGCCTCGCCCGACGCGCCTCGGGGAGTGGACTTCGCCTCGGCTGCGGATTTCCCTCCGGACCGGACCGTGCCAGGATACCTATGCCAAGCCGCCCGCCTGCTGGTCGGTCTCACCCAGCAGGAGCTTCACCTGCTGGCGCGCGTTTCGAAGAAGTCGATCAACGACTACGAGAACGGCTTCATCGCGATCCGAGTCGCGCTTGCGAAGCGCTTGGTCGCGGCCCTTCGCGGCGCGGGCGCCCGTTTCATCGCGGGCGAGGGATACGTCGGCGTGATCGTGAGCGGGCGGAGAACGGAGGCGGGCGTCCCGGCGGCTCCCTTCGGACAGGGAGTCCAGGAAGCCGGGATCGTCTCCGACCCGGGTCCCTCGGGCGGTTCCGCCAAGCCGCGCCCCGCCCGCGGCAGGCGTGCGTCGCAGGGGGATTGAGGCTCGAAATCCCCCGGTGGCGGTTCTCGGCGCGTTCCAGGCTCACCCCGTCCTGCCTTCGAGCCTCGTCACACGACCTTGCCGACGAGGCTCCCGATGCCTGCGGTGACGCCCACGGCGAGTGATCCCCGGAACGTCACCTGTACTGTACCGTCGCCCGCGGCACTGCGGCACCACCCGCCTTCGCCCCGAGGGCGCCGAGAATGGCGAGGAACACCAGCGAGGCCGCTACCTCCGTGTATTCGGGCCCGCGCTCGACGTAGATGCGAGCGAGATTTTGGCGCTTCGCCAGGGGTCGTCGGTGAGTTCGAGCCGCTCGCGGTCGGCCCGCTCGGTCTCGGACCGGGAATTGACCGAAGGGCACTTCCCGACCGCCATCGACATCGCGCTAGCCATCAGGATCTCCCCGTTTGTGCGTGGCGGACACCGCGACGCCGACGCTGAGGCTCGCGGTCGATACGGGTCCATCGTTGGTGCTAAACGCCGCGACGCGAAGCCAGCCGGCACGGTCGATAAGGTGCTGTGCGGGTCCTATTTACGGCTACGGCGAGAACAGCGAGGGTCGGCAGGCCCAACGTGTTCATCCGAAAGACCTTTGACCGCAGCACGAGCTGAAACTTTCGTGGCGGATAAACCAGCGCTGCGTCATGGCCGACACGGCGCAAGCTTGCCCGGCTTTTCCTGAGCAGGTCCCGGATTCAGGAGATGCGGCCGTGCTCATGCGCGCACTGTCGATGGTCGGCCAGCGTCTCGATCACCCGACACTCCCCCACCCGACCGTGGCCACATGCCTCGACCATGCGCCGCAACTCTCCGCGCAAAGCCACGAGTTGCCCGATTCGACGCTCGACCTCGGCCATGTGTCGACGGGCGATGCCGTCCACCTCCGCGCAGGACCGGTCCGGCTCGGTGGACAGAGCCAGCAACTCGCGAATCGCCTGGATCTCGAATCCGAGTTCGCGCGCATGACGGATGAAATTGAGCCGGGATATCTCTGTCTCCAAATAGCGACGCTGCTTGCCCTCGGTGCGGGTCGGGGCCGGCATCAAGCCTGCTCCCTCGTAGTAGCGGATGGTTGGCACCTTCACGCCCGTGCGGCGCGACAGCTCTCCGATTGAAATGTTCATATCCCGGCCAAACCTCCAGTCCTTAGAGGTTGCACTCTCCTTCCTCCTCGATGGGAAGGGGGCACGAAAGCGGATGGCTCCGACGAACTGTCCGAACGCCATCCGTCACTCGACCGTTTTAAGCCGCCGCAGCCCATCCTTTTGACCTTGAAGCTTTGCGTGACGCTCTCCCGTTGATGACGTCGCACACGGATGGGACCTCCCATGGTGGGAACGTGAAGGGCCTCAGGCGCTCGATCTTCCCTCTCCAAGGAGCCGCAGCGCGTTTGCCGTCACCAGCACGGTTGCCCCGGTATCCGCCAGGATGGCAGGCCATAGGCCGGTGACCCCTAGAACCGTCGTGACCAGGAACACTGCCTTCAAGCCGAGCGCCAGGGCGATGTTCGTCCTGATGTTGAACAGCGTCCGGCGCGAAAGCTCGATCATCCGGGCGATGTCTGCGACGCGTCCGTGCAGGGCCGCCGCATCCGCCGTCTCAAGCGCCACGTCGGCGCCCCCACCCATCGCGATACCGACGTCCGCGGCCGCGAGCGCCGGCGCGTCGTTGATGCCGTCGCCGACCTTGGCCACCACGGCGCCAGTGGCTTGGCGCTCCCGCACGATCCGCTGCTTGTCCTCAGGCAGGAGCTCGGCCCACACCTCGATGCCGAGCGCGGCCGCCACGGCCCAGGCCGTCCGCGCGGTGTCGCCGGTCAGCATGATCGCGCCGACGCCGAGCGACGCAAGGCGGTCGACCCCCTCCCTCGCGTCGGACCTGGGCTCGTCTCGCATCGCGAGCAGCCCGGCTACCGCCCCGTTCGCGAGGAGCACGGACACGGTCTTACCCTCGCCCTGGAGCCCGGAGACCCGCTCCTCCTGATCGGGCGTGAACGGCACGCGCGCGCCGGCTTCCCTCGGCGAGCCAAGGAACAAGTCGAGCCCCCCGACCTTGCTGGCGATGCCCTTGCCGCCGAATGCCTGGGCCCCGAATGCCGGGGGCACCGGCGCTCCGGCCTCGGCGGCCTTGGCCAGCACGGCCCGGGCGAGCGGGTGCGAGGAGCCACCCTCAAGGGCGCCCGACAGCGACAGCACGTCCCGCTCGGACCTCCCGAATGCCACCACGTTCGTCACGACGGGCTTGCCCTCCGTCAGGGTTCCCGTCTTGTCGAAGGCGACCGTCGTCACCGAGGCCAGCCGCTCCAGGACGGCGCCGCCCTTGATGAGAAGCCCGCGCCGGGCCCCGGCCGAGAGGCCGGCCGCGATGGCCGCCGGCGTCGAGATGACGAGCGCGCAGGGGCAGCCGATCAGCAGGATCGCCAACCCCTTGTAGACCCAATCCCCCCACGCGCCGCCCGTGAGAAGCGGCGGGACCACCGCCACCAAGGTGGCCACCGCGACGACGGCGGGGGTGTAGACCCTGGAGAACCGGTCGATCAGGCGCTCGGTCGGCGCCTTCGCCTCCTGCGCTTCCTCCACCAGCTGCACCACCCGGGCGATGGTGTTGTCCTTGGCAGCCGCGGTCACCCGGACGCGGAGCGCCCCGTCGCCGTTGACCGTCCCGGCGAAGACTGCGTCGCCAGGCTCCTTGCGCCTCGGCACGCTCTCACCGGTGACCGACGCCTCGTCGACGTCGCTCCCGCCGTCGAGGATGGTCCCGTCCGCCGGGACGCGGTCACCCGGCCGCACCAGCACGGTGGCGCCGACCTTGAGGCTCGCGGCGGGCACAGATTCAGTCGTGCCGTCGCGTTCCAGCAGCGCCGTCTCCGGGACGAGACCGGTCAACCCACGGATGCTCGCCCGGGCTCGACCGGCAGCGACGCCCTCCAGAACTTCGCCGATCAGGAACAGGAAGACGACGGTCGCCGCCTCCTCGGTCGCCCCGATGATGGTCGCGCCGACGGCGGCGATCGTCATGAGCATCTCGATGGAGAAAGGCGTCCCATGCCGGGCGGCCAAGATAGCTCGTCGGGCAACCGGCACCAGCCCAACCGCCATGGCCGCGAGGAAAGCCCAGCGCTCGGTAATCGGCGCGACGTGCCCGAGCGCGTAGGCTGTCACCAGGGCCGCGCCGCAGGAAGCCGCCAGCAGGGCTTTCGGCGCCCTCCACCAAGGTGTCTCAGCGGTATCCCCCAACGCCACGGCGTCCGGGTCCTCGGCCCCGTAGCCGAGGCCGCGGACGGTGTCAGCGATCATTCTCGCATCGGTCCCGGGTCCGTGACGCACCGCGAGCGTCTCGGCGGCCACCGAGACCTGCACCTGCGCGATGTCGGGCAGGCGGCGCACGGCGGCCTCGACCTTCGCCGCGCAGGACGCGCAGTCCATGCCGGTCACCCGCAGGCGGGTCGTCGGGACGTCGGTCCTGTCCAGGGTCGCTGCTTCGGTCACGGCGGGTGCCTTCCTTGTGGTTAAGGCGACCCTACTTCCTCTAGCGACTAGAGGAGCAAATATCTTGAAGCCCATCGCAATCGGGGAATTGTCGCGGCAGGCAGCCGTGAAGGTGCCGACCATCCGATTCTACGAGGAGCGCGGACTCCTGCCGCGCGCGTCCCGAACGGAAGGCAACCGGCGGACCTACGGCGCGGCCGACGTCCGCAGGCTTCGGTTCATTCGGCACGCGCGTGAACTCGGATTTGAGATCGAGGACATCCGCGCGCTGCTCGATCTCGCCGAGCAGCCGGAACGCCCGTGCGGGGAGGTAGACGCAATCGCCCGCCGGCATCTCGCTGACATCGACGACCGGATTGCGCGGCTCACCGGGTTGAGGGTGGAGGTCCAGGCGATGCTGGATCAATGCTCGCGGGGCAGTGTCCGGGAATGCCGCATCGTCGAGGTGCTGGCCGATCACGGTGAATGCCTGCACGAGGTTCACTGATGCCTACGGCCACGCGGAATTGGATTTTATGCGCTCACCACGTTCGAAACCCCTTGCTCCTCCAGTCGCTAGAGGAATTAGGCGTGCCGCATATGTCGGACGCCCCGCCGAGGGCATGAAGCCGAGCGGATTTCCCAATGACCGGACACGCAGATCGCTCCGTCCGTGCCCTCCGTGACGGAGGTGGACACGAACACGGCCATTCCGGCAATGCTCAGGCATCCTTCGGTTTCGGAAGGGCCTTCGCCGTCGGCATCGGTCTGAACGTCGCCTTCGTGATCGTCGAGGCGGTCTACGGGTTCTTGAGCAATTCCCTCGCCCTCGTCGCCGACGCAGGCCACAACCTCTCGGACGTACTCGGGCTCGCCGTCGCCTGGGCCGCGGCCATTCTCGGGAAACGGGCGCCTAAGCCGCGCTACACCTACGGCATGAAGAGCTCCTCGATCCTGGCCGCCTTGTTCAACGCGGTCATCCTCCTCGTCGCCATGGGCGCCATCGCCTGGGAGGCCGTCCGGCGCTTCGGTGAGCCCGCACCGGTGGCCGGGACCACCGTGATGGTGGTCGCGGGCATCGGCATCCTGATCAACGGCATCAGCGCTTGGCTGTTCGCATCGGGGCGCGAAGGCGACCTCAACGTGAAGGGGGCCTTTCTGCACATGGCCGCCGATGCCGCCGTCTCGGCGGGCGTCGTCGTCGCCGGCCTGCTTATCGCCCTGACGGGTTGGCGTTGGCTCGATCCGGTGACCAGCCTACTCATCGCCGCGGCGGTCGTATGGAGCACTTGGGGACTCCTGCGCGACAGCGTGCGGATGTCGCTCGCCGCCGTGCCCCCCGGCATCGACCCTGACGCCGTGCGCGCGCATCTGCGGGGCTTGGAGGACGTCACGGCCGTCCACGACTATCACGTCTGGCCGATGAGCACGACCGAGGTCGCCCTGACGAGCCATCTCGTAAGGCCGGACGGCACGGACGACGCTTTCCTTATACGAGCCGCACGCGAATTGAGGGGCCGCTTCGGGATCGTCCACGTCACGTTGCAGGTCGAGACGAGCGAGACGACCGCCTGCGCCCTGGCCCCGGACGGCGTGGTCTGAACCTGCGATGCAAGCCTGGCTCTATACCCTCATCCCGGCAGCCGCCGCCGTCCTCGGCGCCGCGGTCGCCGTCAACATGCGGCCGGGACCCGTCTTGGTCAGCGCCATCCAGCACTTCGCCGCAGGCGTCGTATTCGCCGCGGCGGCGGGCGAGATCCTGCCTGACCTCAAGCATGCCGGATCGCCTTGGGCCACCCTGGTCGGCGGCGGCGTCGGTGTTGCCGCCATGCTCGCGGTCCGCACTCTGGAGCGTCGGGTGAAAGGACCAGTCGGTCTACTGACCGTCACCGGAATTGATATCTTGGTGGACGGGCTCGTCCTCGGCATCGCCTTCGCAGCGGGCGCCAAGGCCGGTTTCCTGCTTACGGTCGCCCTGACCATCGAGGTGCTGTTCCTCGGCCTGACCGTCGCGAACGAACTCGGCGAGGGCGGAACCTCGAAAGCCAGGGTGGTCGGCTTGACCGCCGCCCTCGTCGTCCTGCTGCCGCTCGGTGCGCTGCTCGGCGGCCCGGTCGCCACGCTGCCCGCGGCCATCCGCGGCGGCTTTCTCGCCTTCGGCCTGATTGCGCTCCTCTACCTCGTGACGGAGGAACTTTTGGTCGAGGCACACGAAACGGAGGACCGTCCATGGGTGACCGCGATGTTCTTCGCAGGCTTCCTGCTATTGCTCTTGCTCGATGAGCTTGTCGGTTGATGGCGCACGTGCCGGCCGCGTTTGATGCGTCATCACGAAAGGCTTTCGGGTCGATGACATCAGCTCTTCAGTAGCGCGAGCGTCTTTCCTTTCAGGTCGTCAAAGGTCGCGATAGTGCGCAGATTGGCCTCGTACGCTCGCATCGCAGAGCGAAGTTCGGACATCTCGACCGTAGGGCGGACATTGGGAAGCTTGAGGTTGCCGCCAGCATCGGCGGCGGGGTGTCCAGGACTATGAACCGTCGGGAATTCGGTCTTGTCGCGTACGATACGGATGGCCGGTGCCTCTTCGGTGTTGCCTGTGATCGGCTCGAACACTGCAATCTTGCGCCTATAGGGTTCGCCGTCTGGGGCGGACGCCGTGGAACGCGCGTTGGCAATATTCTCGACCGACACGCGCATGCGACCCTGATGTATGCGTAGGGCGGCAGACGCCAAGCTTGGCCCGGAAATGTCGTCCTTCATCGCCGCCAGCCTCCCTCTTGCCGGCATCCTGTCCCGGCGTGCACAAATTTGTTAATCAAATCTAATGAGTTAGAGTTAAAAAAAGGTTAATTCACGCCTCATGGTGTTAGAGTAATCCGAGCGCCGGCCCGTCCGAATTCAGGAGTATTCGGCGATGTCTTCGAACCACCGTTCAGCTCTTTTCCGGGAAATCGGGCGAACGAGCATCGGATCGCTCCATTCGCACCTCCGCGACAGCCGGATCCATAGGCCGATTTGTACTCACCCGGCATCGACCGCTTCTGACTTCAAAATTTTGATATCCTCGTAAATTACATTTAATTATGTATAGAGCATACTATCAAATCAAATTGGTCGTATTTTTGGTCGAGCAGTCGTATCGACAATATAAAATATGCAAAATTTATACAAGTGACTTCATTGACGTTCGTGGCCCACTCGATGAGAGTCCCCTGATGCGTTATCTGAATCTGACGGAGACTTTGTTCGCAATGGACCCCGCGGCGATGGATGAAACGGTGGCTGATGGAACGCGATGACAGGCCGGGAGCGGGCTGCGCACAGGAGCACATCCTCCTGATCGAAGACGACGACGGCATGCGGGTGTTGGTCACGCGACTCCTGAGGGAGAGCGGCTACCGCGTCACCGGTTGCCGCAGCGGCGCCGAGATGTGGTCGCTTCTGCCCGGGAAGTCGGTCGATCTCGTCTTGCTCGACGTGATGCTGCCCGGCGCCTCCGGCTTCGATCTGCTGCGGGCGCTGCGCAGCAAGGGCACCGTGCCGGTCATCATGCTCTCCGCCCGCAACGAGGAGGCGGACCGGGTACTCGGACTCGAACTCGGAGCCGACGACTACGTCGCCAAGCCGTTCGGCCGGCCGGAACTCCTTGCCCGCATCCGCGCGGTGCTGCGTCGGACCACCATCGCGCCGGCCGCCACCGCGGCGGAGAGGGCACAGGTTCTGACCTTCGCCGGCTGGCGGCTCGATTTGCGCAGCCGGCAGCTGACCGATCCCGGGGGGGCTGCCGTAGACCTCTCGGGGGCCGAGCACGACCTACTCATGGTGTTCCTAGAGCATCCCGGGCGCGTGCTCGGCCGCGAGCAGATCCTGGAGATGAGCCGCGGACGGCTCGCCGCCCCGTCCGACCGTAGCGTGGACACCCTGGTCAGCCGCCTGAGGCGCAAGCTCGAACCGCCCGAGGGCACGCTCCCCGTGATCAAGACGGTTCGCGGCTCCGGCTACATGATGGCCGCCAAGGTCGAGCGGGCGTGAAACAACTGGTCGATCTTGCCCGCAGCCTGGAGGGGCGCACCGTCGCCGTGCTGTTGCTGGCGGTACTCGTGGTCCACGGGGGCGCGTTGTTGCTGTACCGTCAGTCGGCGTCGGCCGCGGCCGACGAGGCGTTCGCGAACGAAGTGGCGCGACAGCTCGTCTTGGCGCGGGAAGCGGTACTGCGGCGACCGCCGGGGGAGCGCGGCATCGAGGCAAAAGCCCTCTCGTCGGGTCATTTCGAGATAGGCTGGGAGCGGGGGGAATCCGCCGAGACGGGCAAGACAGACCCCGCCTTGCGCGATCTGCGCGAACGCGTCCTGGAGATCGAGCCCGTGCTCGGCCCAGGTCTGGCGCTCGCCCTGGCGGCGCCGGACGAGCCGCTGCACCAACAGGACCTGCGCGGCGCCTTCCCGCTGCCGGACGGCAGTTTCCTGACCTTCCGGTCCGCCCATTCGCCTCACCTGGTCCACCTTGCACCCTGGGCGTACCTCGCCACCGCGATGGCGATCCTGGTCGGCGTCGCCGCCGTCGTGCTGGTGCACCGGATCGCCGGCCCGCTCAGGGAACTTACGCACGCCACCGTCCGGATCGGGCACGGTACGGTCGTGTCCGTGCCTGAGGTCGGACCGGACGAGACGCGCGGGATCGGTCGGGCGCTGAACGCGATGCAAGGGCGCATCCACCGCCTCGTCGCGGAACGGACGCAGGCTTTGGCGGCGGTCTCGCACGATCTGCGCACGCCGATCGCCCGGCTCCGTCTTCGCCTGGACAAGGTCGATGACCTTGCGGACCGCCGTGCCATGGCTGCCGACCTCGACGACATGCAGGCCATGATCGACGCGACGCTGTCGTACCTGCGTGGCGAAGCCGACCCGGAAGCACGGCAGGTCGTCAACGTGGCGAGCGTGCTGATGAGCGTCGCCGACGCCTCCGCGGACGTGGGCCGCGAGGTGGGCTACGACGGCCCCGGCCGGGCGCTGGCGTCGGTACGTCCCGTTGCCTTCCGCCGCGCGGTCGAGAACCTTGTCGACAACGGTGTGCGCTACGGGATCCGGGTCCGGGTCGGCATCGAGATCGAAGAGGCGACCCTGGTGGTGCGCATCGACGACGACGGCCCCGGCATCGCGCCGGAGGACGTCGCCCGGGCCTTCCAGCCCTTCACCAGGCTGGAGGGGTCGCGTAACCGCAACACGGGCGGGACGGGGCTCGGACTGACCATCGCCCGGCGCGCGGTCGAGGCGGACGGCGGCACGCTCGTCCTGTCGAACCGGCCAGAGGGCAGCCTGCGGGCCGAGATCCGCCTGCCGAGGGCGAAGGGACGCGATTGAGACGCGGCCTACCGGGCGGTCGCCGGTGCGTCGGGGTGCGCGTCCGGCTGCGCCGACCGCTCGTTCGAGACATAGCCGCTCCCAGGCAGTGCCACCGTGAGGATGATGCCTGCGACAGCCAGCGACGCGGACAGGGCCGCCGGAACGAGGAAGGCATCGGGACCAAGGGCCTTCTGGATGAAGCCGCCGGCGACCGCGCCAAGCGTCAGGCCCGCCCAAAGCGGTGCCTGGAGCCAGAACGACGGCGCGGGCTTGTGCAGGACCATGTTCGCCAAACCGGTCCCGAAACGTACGACGGTTCCGGTGACGTAGGTCAGGGCGAGGCTCCGCCCGGCCTCATCCTGCAGCGTCGCATTCAGCATGCCGAGGGCAAGGACGACGGGATAGGCATGAAGAGGAAACGCATCGGAAGCTTCCGGCAGGAGGTTGCCGATGGACAGCAGGACGGCCTGCGCGCCGAGCAGGACCGAAAGACGCCACCGCCCAGCCCAAGCCGCAACAAGGGTGCCGGCGAACGCACCGAAGCAGAACAGCGCGATGGTGCTGCCGAACCTGGTGACGCCCGACCAATCGAAGGAACTGGCCGCGACGCCGAACCGGGTCGTGTTCCCACTCATGAACGACATGAACAGTTGAGAGTGTTCCAGGAAGCCTATCGAGTCGGCCGAACCCGCCAGGAATGCCAGCGCGACGGCCAGGGGCACGCGGGTCTCGGGTCTCGACGGGAAAGATCTGTCCACTTGGCCACCTGTCGCTGCCGCGTCGGATCTCGCCGGGGTCGCGTTCGACCCGGCGTCCGGTCCTGCGGGGAGCCGGTAGGGATACGTCGACCCCATGGCCGAGGCTTTGCTCGACCTTGACGAAGTGTGTCGGCACGCGCGCCTGACACACTTCGTCACGAACGCGGCGAACGGCAGTCAAACGGGTCGGCTATCTCCACTCCTCAAGCGGCCGATGTGGCCGATGGAAGGGATACAGATCGATGAAGCGTACGCTTGCCGCCGTTCTCACCGCCGCGATGCTGGCCGGAGCGGCCACGCCCGCCCTCGCGGTCGACGGGCACGGCAACGCCTCCAATCCGGAGCGCAGCGTCCCGAACTCGGGCGACGTCTCCGGCGGACCCGCCCACCGTGACGATCCGCGGGTGCGGGAGGCGCAGGAGAAAGGCCCGGACGGCAAGCCCGCGCACCGCGAAGGCGACGGCCACGCGCACGGGCACAGCCAGGATAAGCCCGGCAAGAAGTAAGCTTCCCACGAGGTGACACGATGAGCGGGAGACGCGCGATGCGATTGCTGCCCCTGCTCGTCGTCTTCGCGCTCCTGGCAACGGGCCTCGGCTACGCGCTCGCGGCGTCCCCTTGCCCGGACGACTTTTCACGGTGCGATACAGCCCCCTCACGCATCGTGGAAACGCCCGCCTCGACGCAAGTCGGGGCGGGCGTCCGCCTTGGTTCGGTCGACCGAAACGTTCAGTCGTCGAACTCGCGGTGATCGTGGCGCTCAAAGCCGTGGCGGTTCTCGTCCCGGTCGTCGTGATGATGGCGACGAACCTCCACGTGGTCGTGGTCGCCGTGATGGTGGCGGCGCACCTCCTCATGATGGTGGGGAGGTGGTCCGTAGCCGTAATGTTGGGCCGACGCGGTCATGGGGACCGATGCGAGGGCAGCGGTCGTCAGGGTGATCAAGCGACGTTTCATGGACGAAAATTCCTTGCTGGTCGCACAAGGCTCTGCCGACGGCTTTGAACGGGGCGTGAAGCGACCATTCAGTATCCTCCGACCAGGGAAGCCTTCACCACAACGGGCGACCGCAGCTTGCGACACAGCCTCGGAATCGCAGATAAGGACGGTGATGACTTCGGCGCGGCGCCATATGAGCTTCGGAGCGATGACGGGGTGGTGGGCAACCGCCGCCCTCGCGCTCGTCCTGGCGCTGGCCATCGCGATGCCCGGCGCCGGTCTCATGGACGACCTTGTCTCTCACCAGGGCCGTCAAGGCCATGACAGGAGCGAACTCTCGCTCGTCCCGCATACGGTGTCTGGCCTGGATCATGCCTCCGACCCCGGGTCAGCCGACCACGTCCATTGCGGTTGCCACGTCGCCTTGAGCACGACCGTCGCCGGCGATGCCCCGCTCCCCGACGGAACGCGCCCCTCCTACGCCAGATTGTCCGAGAGGATGCCCTCGGTCTCTCCCGACCGCCTGCCAAGGCCGCCGCGCGCCTGAGGTGACGCCGCGAAGGCGGCGCGTCACGAACCCGGGTCCGACCGACCCGAGCCGTCTCCTCACGTCACCGACCGCGATTGTCCGGCATGTCCGTCATCGGCTTCCGGCACGCCCGAGCAGGCATCATGCGCATCATCCTGACCGCCCTCATCCTGGCCGTCGGCGTCCTCGTGGGCGCTGCGGTTCCCGCCGTCTCCGGCTTCGTCCAGGGGCTGTTGATATCGGCTGGCCTGCCGCCGACCGTCTTCAACCTCGCCAGCGGCCCCACCGCCGCGAATTCCGCCGAGGCTTCCCCCGGCGAGGCGGGCCACGCCGCGGGCGACGGACACGGTCACGGTCACGGCAAGCCGGCCAGTAAGCCCGGGGCCGAGCAGACCCAAGGCGAGCATGACCACTCCGAGGCCGAAGGCGAGGAAGGTCATGTCAAAATGACCGCCGAGCAGATCGAGAACCAGGACATCAAGGTGGCCAAAGCCGAGGGCGCCATGCTGTCTCGCCATATCCTGGTGCCCGGTACGATCACGCCCGACACCGACCGGATCGCGCGGGTCCCTGCCCGGGTCGTCGGCACCGTCGCCGAGATGCGCAAGCGCCTGGGCGACGCCGTCAAGAAGGACGAGGTCGTTGCCGTCCTGGATAGCCGCGAGGTCGCGGACTCCAAGAGCGAGTACCTCACCGCCTCGGTGAAGGCCGACCTGGAGAAGACCAATTTCGAACGGCAGCAGGCGCTCTGGGACAAGCGGATCTCGGCCGAGAGCGCCTTCTTGAATGCCAAGGCGGTCTATTCCGAGGCGACGCTGCGCCAGGATCTGGCGCGGCAGAAGCTGTCGGCGCTGGGGCTCGACGCGACGGCGGTGGCCAAGCTGGCCAAGCGCGACGAGACCACCCCGAACCTGTCGAGCCTGCGCCAGTACGAACTGCGCTCGCCGATGTCGGGGCGCATCGTCGAGCGAAAGGTCGACGTCGGCACCGCGGTGGGCAAGGAAGGCGACCCTTCCGACCTCTACACCGTCGCCGACCTCTCAACGGTGTGGATCGAACTTGCCGTTCCGACCTCGGAACTCGCCAAGGTCAAGGAAGGCGCGTCCGTCACGGTCGCGCCGGGCCAGGAGGGCGGCGTGCAGCACGAGAAGGGCAAGGTCGTCTTCGTCAGTCCTTTCCTCACCGCCGACACGCGTGCCGCCAAGGTCATCGTCGCCCTGCCGAACAAGGACATGGCCTGGCGTCCGGGCACCTACGTCACCGCCGAGGTCGAGATCTCGCGGGATGCCGTTCCGGTGAGCGTGCCCAAGGCGGCCCTCCAGACCGTCGAGGGCAAGCGCGTCGTCTTCGTCCGCACAGACGAGGGCTTCGAGAAGCGCGAGGTCGAACTCGGGCGCTCCGACGACGACGCCTACGAGGTCGCCTCGGGTCTCAAGCCCGGCGAGGCCATCGCCGTCGGCAACACCTTCCTCCTCAAGGCCGAGCTCGGAAAGAGCGAAGCCGACCACGCGCATTGAGGGGACGGGCCATGATTTCGAAGATCCTCGACTTCTCCGTCCACCAGCGCTGGCTCGTGCTGCTGCTGTCGCTGCTGGCGGCCGGATTCGGTGGCTATGCCGTGACCAAGCTGCCCATCGACGCCGTCCCGGACATCACCAACAACCAGGTCCAGATCAACACGACCGCGCCCTCGCTCTCGCCCGTCGACATCGAGAAGCAGGTCACCTACCCGGTCGAGACCGCGCTCGCGGGCATCAAGGGGCTGGAATACACCCGCTCGCTCTCGCGCAACGGCTTCTCGCAGGTCACCGCCGTCTTCGCGGAGAAGCTCGACATCTACTTCGCGCGCCAGCAGGTCGCCGAACGCCTCTCGCAGGTGAAGCAGGACCTGCCGCCCGGCGCCGAGCCCGCCATGGGCCCGATCTCGACCGGCCTGGGCGAGATCTACATGTGGTCGATCCACTACGCCAAGCCGGGCGAGCGCCAGGTCTCGGCCGCGGGTAAGCCCGGTTGGCAGCCGGACGGCAGCTACCTGACGCCGGAAGGTCAGAGCCTCAGGACGGAACTGGAGCAGACCGCCTACCTGCGCACGGTCCAGGACTGGATCATCCGCCCACAGATCAAGACGGTCCCGGGGGTCGCCGGCATCGACGGCATCGGCGGCTTCGAGAAGCAGTACCACGTCCAGCCGGACCCAACGAAGCTCGCCGCCCGCGACCTGTCCTTCGGTGACGTCGCCCGCGCCCTGGAGACGAACAACGCCAACCAGGGCGCCCGCTACCTGGAGGACAACGGCGAGGGCTACGTCGTTCGCGCCGCCGGGCGCCTGGAGAGCATGGACGAGATCGGCGACGTGGTCGTCGCCACCCGTGCCGGCGTCCCGGTGCGCATCCGGGACATCGCCGAGGTCCGCATCGGAAAGGACTTGCGCACCGGCTCCGGCAGCGAGAACGGCCAGGAGGTCGTGATCGGCACGGCCCTGATGTTGATCGGAGACAACAGCCGTAAGGTCGCCGCCGCGGTCGACGCACGCATGGAGCAGATCCGCAAGTCGCTGCCGCCGGGGGTCGAGGTGCAGACCGTCCTCGACCGTACCCGCCTCGTCGAAGCCACCATCAAGACCGTGGCCAAGAACCTGTCCGAGGGCGCCGCCCTCGTCATCGTCATCCTGTTCCTGCTGCTCGGCAACATCCGCGCGGCCATCATCACGGCGCTCGTCATCCCGGTCGCCATGCTGATGACCATGACCGGGATGGTCGAGGCGAAGATCTCGGCCAACCTGATGAGCCTCGGCGCGCTCGACTTCGGCCTGATCGTCGACGGGGCGGTCATCATCACCGAGAACGCCCTGCGGCACCTCGCCGAGAAGCAGCACGAACTCGGGCGGAGCCTCGACACCGAGGAGCGCCTGCAGACGGTGCGGGCCTCGGCCGAGGAGATGATCAAGCCCTCCCTCTACGGGCAGGCCATCATCATCCTGGTCTACGTCCCGCTCCTGACCTTCACCGGGGTGGAGGGCAAGATGTTCGAGCCGATGGCGCTGACAGTCATCATCGCGCTCGTGGCCGCCTTCGTCCTCTCGCTGACTTTCGTGCCCGCCCTGATTTCCATCGTCATCACCGGCAAGGTCACCGAGGAAGACAACTTCATCATCCGTGCGTTCAAGGCAGCCTACCGCCCGGTGCTGGCCGCTGCGGTCCGCGCGCCCGTCGCCTTCGTCGTCGGAGCGCTCCTGCTCCTCGTCGGTGCGGGAATCCTCTCCACACGCCTGGGCACCGAGTTCATCCCGCAGCTCGACGAGAAAAGCATCGCGCTCAACGCCACACGCATCCCCTCGACCTCGCTGACCCAGTCCCAAGCGATGCAGCTGAAGGTCGAGCAGGCCGTGTCAAAATTCCCGCAGGTTGCCTACGTCTTCTCGAAAACCGGCACGGCGGAGGTCGCATCGGACCCGATGCCGCCGAACTCGTCGGACACTTTCGTCATCCTGAAGCCTCAGGAGGAATGGCCCGACCCGAGCCTGTCCAAGGCGGACCTGCAGGAGCAGATCGAGAAGGCGGTCGGCGAACTCGCCGGCAACGTCTACGAGTTCTCCCAGCCGATCCAGCTGCGTTTCAACGAGCTCTTGGCCGGCACCCGCGGCGACCTCGCCGTGAAGGTGTTCGGCGAGGAGTTCGAGCCGATGCTCAAGGCGGCCAATCAGGTCGCCCAGGTGCTGCGCGGCATCACCGGGGCCGAGGACGTCAAGGTCGAGCAGACCGCCGGCCTGCCGTTCCTGGAAATCAAGATCAACAAGGCCGAGGCCGCCCGCTACGGGCTCAGCGTCGGCGCCATCCAGGAGGTCATCGGCGCGGCCATCGGCGGCAAGGATGCCGGCGTGGTGTTCGAGGGCGACCGGCGCTTCCCCATCGTCGTGCGCCTGAACGACAAGGTGCGCGAGGACCGCGAGGCATTGGAGAACATCCCGGTGCCGCTTCCTCCGGGGCTGAACGGACGGGCGAGTTCGGTCCTGCTCAAGCAGGTGGCGTCGTTCTCGGTGACCGAGGGGCCGAACCAGATCTCGCGCGAGAACGGCAAGCGTCGGGTCGTGGTGACGGCCAACGTGCGCGGCCGCGACATCGGCTCGCTGGTGGCGGAGGCGCAAGGAAAGGTCGCCGCACAGGTCCAGCTTCCGTCCGGTTACTACGTCACCTGGGGTGGCCAGTTCGAGAACCTCGCCTCCGCCAAGCAACGTCTCATGATCGTGGTGCCGGTCTGCTTCTTCCTCATCTTCCTGCTGCTCTACTCGGCGCTGGGCTCGCCCCGGGACGCCCTGCTGGTGTTCAGCGCGGTGCCCCTGGCCCTGACCGGCGGCATCGCGGCGCTGTGGCTGCGGGGCATGCCCATCTCGGTGCCGGCGGCGGTCGGGTTCATCGCGCTCTCGGGCGTGGCGGTGCTGAACGGCCTCGTGATGCTGACCTTCATCAAGCAACTCGTCGCCGAGGGACGGCCCAAGCGCGAGGCCATCCTCGAAGGCGCCATGATCCGACTGCGGCCGGTGGCGATGACGGCGCTCGTCGCCTCGCTCGGCTTCGTGCCGATGGCCATCGCCACGGAAACCGGCGCCGAGATCCAGCGGCCGCTCGCGACCGTGGTCATCGGTGGCCTGATCAGCGCCACCTTGCTGACCTTGGTCGTCCTGCCGGCCCTGTACGCGCGCTTCGGCAGGGTCGAGACCACGGCAGCGGCTGAGCGCCCGGCGCCGTCGGTTCCTCGCCAACTCAAGGCGGCGGAGTAGCCCCGATGGGAAGGGTCCGGTCGGGCATGCTCGTGTGGTTCGGCTTGACCATGGCCGTTCAGGCCGAGCCGACCAAGATCGTCGGCATCGGTGCCGCCTCCTGTGCCCGGTTCGGCGCGGATGCCGCGGCGCAGCCAGCCATGGAGCGCGACTACTTCGCCTGGGCGCAGGGGTTCATGAGCGGCGCGCTGATCCGGGCGCCGGACGGGGTCGACGAGGGCTTGGACCTCGCGCCGCCCTCCATGCCCTTGGCCGCCCAGGCGGACTTCCTACGCACGTTCTGCGCGGCCAATCCGGCCACCGATTACTCGGACGCGGTTCGTGCCCTCTACCACCGACTGCGTGGACCCGCGTCCTAGGAACCGGGTCCGACGGGAGACCGAGCGATGAGGTGGCACCTGCGCGTCCTTCACGCGGCCGCATTCGCGGTCGTCCCGGCCCTCGCCGCCGATGCGGGCGAGGCGCCGTTCGGCCTTGCGTGGGGACCGCTCTCCGAAGTGCCCCGTCCGCTGAAGGTCGACCGCGAGGCGAACTTGACGGCCCTGTACTACCCGCAGGGTTGGCGGCCGGCCACGGGACCCGGGACGGCCGAGGTCATCCTGGTGATCTGCCGGACCGAGGGGCTGCAGCAGGTGGTCTGGGTCGGCGTGCCACTCTCCGGCGACGACCTCGCGAAAGCGCGTCGGGCCATCCACGACGAAGGCGTTCGCCGTTACGGCGAACCCGAGCCGGGACCGACGGCGGATGCGGAACTCTGGCCCGGTGGGCAGGCGCTGCTGGCCAGCCGCGAAACCGCGGACGGACGGCGCGAACTCGTCATGACGACGTTCGGCCCCGGATACCAGGCCTGTTCCGGGACGCACCACGTCGAGGCCGGGCATCCGGCTGGCGCACACGTGGCCGACCTGATCGGCGGAATCGCGCCCTGAAACCCGCGGTCGGACACATCATCGCAAACCTGGGATCGGCATATGGGACACGGACACGCACACGGCGGCGGCCATGGGCATTCGCACGGCGGCGGCATTCCCTCGGGCTCGGCTGCGGCCCGCAACAAGGGACGCCTCGCCTGGGCGCTCGGGCTGACCTTGACCTACATGTTCGCCGAGGTCGTCGGCGGCCTGCTCACCGGCAGCCTCGCGCTCCTGGCGGATGCCGCGCACATGGTCACGGACGCCGGCGGCCTCGCCCTGGCGTTGCTCGCCATTCACTACGCGGCCAAGGCGCCGACGGCGGGCAAGAGCTTCGGGTATATGCGCTTCGAGATCCTCGCGGCGCTCGCCAACGCCGTCGTGCTGCTCGGGGTCACCGCCTACATCCTCTACGAGGCCTATCGGCGCTTCGTGGAGCCGACCGAGATCCTCGGCTGGCCGATGATGCTGGTGGCGCTGGTTGGGCTGGGCGTGAACCTCGCCAGCATGAAGCTGCTGTCGGGCGGCTCGTCCGAGAGCCTCAACGTGAAGGGCGCCTACTTCGAAGTCTTTTCGGACATGCTGGGCTCGGTCGGCGTCATCCTCGCGGCCCTCGTGGTGATGGGCACGGGCTGGACCTGGGTCGATCCTCTCATCGGCGCCGGCATAGGCCTGTTCATCGTACCCCGGACCTGGCGACTGCTGAGCGAAGCCCTTCACATCCTGTTGGAGGGCACGCCTCCCGGCGTGGACCTCGCCGCCCTGAAGACCGAGATCGAGGCGATGCCGGGGGTGCGCCGCGCCTACGACCTGCATGCCTGGACGTTGACGTCGGGCTTCGACGCGATGAGCGGGCACGTGGTGGTCGACGACGTCGCCGGCGGGCCGGCGGTGATCCGTGCCGTGCGGGGCCTAATGAAGGAGCGGCACGGCATCGAGCACGTCACCGTCCAGGTCGAGGACGAGGCACTCTCCGCGGAGTTCCCGCACCTTCCCGTCTGAGGCGGCGCGGCCATGGTAGGCAAGAAGCTGGCCCGGGAAATCGAGAGATGGGAGTCCAAGCCGCGCGGCAGGCGTCGTGCCCGTCCGCACGTCAGAAGGCGGGCGGGACGCGACCTCGTCAAGGTGCTGGCGGTGTGCTTCCTGCTCCTGGGCTTCCTGGTGCTCCTGGGCCATTTGTCCTGACCCGGAGGTAGCCGGGCCGAGGCGGCCTGCGCGGAAGGAACCGCACGGGCCGCCCCACCGACGGCCCTACTGCTTCTCGAACCGCGCCTGGATGTTGTGCCCGTGCATCTTCGCGGACAGCACGACCTTCGCTCCCGCCGCCAGCGGGGCCTTAAGGTCGGCCATGAGCTTGTTCGGCGCCCCCGGCTTCAGGGTCAGCGTCTCCGTCTTGCCTCCGACCTGCACGAATGCCTTGGCCGAGAGGCCGGCGGTCTCGACCGGCTTGCCGTCCTCACCGGTCACGAAGAAGGTGATGCCGGTCTCGGTCGCGACGAACTCGACGGGATGTCCATCGGCGACCGTCGTCTGGCCGCCGTTCGGGCCGGCGGCGAGGCAGGGCGACGCGAGGGCGATGGCGACGGCAACGACGGCGAGGCGGAAGGGGGAGCGCATGACGATGTCCTTTCTCGGGGGTCGGGAAGGTCTCAGAACGCCTCGACGGGCGAACTTCTCGGTGCCTCGGGTGAAGCCTCGGGGCGGTGACGGGCCTCGTCCCGCAGCCGCTCCAGGGGCTTGCGGCCGAAGGTCAGGAACAGCACCGGGGTCAGCACGGTGTCGAGCAGCGTCGCACTGATCAGGCCGCCGAAGATCGTCACCGCCACGGGGTGCAGGATCTCCTTGCCCGGCGCGTCGGCGCCGATCATCAGCGGCACCAGGGCGACGCCCGCCGAGAGCGCCGTCATCAGGACCGGCGCCAGCCGCTCCAAGCTGCCGCGGATGACGAGGTCGCGCCCGAACGGCATGCCCTCGTGGATCGCCAGGTTCAGGTAGTGGCTGATCTTGAGGATGCCGTTGCGGGTGGCGATGCCGGTCAGCGTGATGAAGCCGATCATCGAGGCGACCGAGAGTGGCTGCCCGGCTATCCAAAGGGCGGCCACCGAGCCGATCAGGGCGAGCGGGATGCTGCCTAGGATGATCAGCGTGAAGACGACCGAGCGGTAACGGGAGTAGAGCAGCGCGAAGACCAGGGCGAGGGAGAGCAGCGACAGCAGGCCGATGGTCCGGCTCGCCTCTGCCTGGGCCTGGAAAGAGCCCTCCAGGCTCGTGGCGTACCCGTTGGGCAAGTTCGCCGCGGCGACCTTCTCCTGGATGGCCTGGACGATCTTTCCCATGTCGGAGCCGGGTTGGGTGTTGGCCTGCACGACGATGCGGCGCCGGGCGTTCTCGCGCAGGATCTGGTTCGGCCCGTCGGTCTCGCGGATGTCGGCGATCTGGCGGGCCGGCACCCAGCCGGACGGGGTCTCGATGAGGAGGTCGCCGAGGCGCTGGGTCGTGCGCATCGTGTCGGAGAGGCGCATCACCACGTCGAAGCGGCGGTAGCCGTCCACCACCCGCGAGACCACCTGCCCGTTCGACAGGCGGCTCAACTGCTCGACCAGGGCCGCGGGTTGGACGCCGTAGAGGGCCGCGCGGGCATAGTCGACGCGAATTTCCAACTGGGGGATGAGCACCTGCTTCTCGACCTGGAGGTCGGCGAGGCCGGGGATGTCCGAGAGCCGCGCCCTCGTGTCCTCGGCGAGCGCGCGCAGGGTGTCGAGATCCTCGCCGAAGATCTTGAGCGCGATCTCGGCGCGCACGCCCGAGAGCATGTGGTCGAGCCGGTGCGAGATCGGCTGGCCGACGTTGACGCTGACGGGCAGCACCGCGAGGCGCCCGCGGATGTCGGTGACGAGTTCGGGCTTGGGTCGCGACCCCGGCTTCAGGTCGATCTCAAGGTCGGAGGAGTGGACGCCTTCCGCGTGCTCGTCGAGCTCGGCCCGGCCGGTGCGGCGACCGATGGACTTCACGTCCTGCATCTCCAGGAGCAGCCGTTCCGCCACCAGTCCGATCCGGTTGCTCTCGGCCAGCGAGATGCCGGGGTTGAAGGTCATGTTGACCGTGAACGAGCCCTCGTTGAACGGCGGCAGGAAGGTGCGTGGCAGGAAGGTCGCCGCGAGCCCGGCCGCCGCCACCGCCAGACCGGCGACCGCCATGACCGGCCGGCCATGCCCGAGCAGGCCGCGCAGCAGGGCGGCGTTCCCGCGCTTAAGCCACTTGAGGAATTGGCTGTCATGCTCCTCCAGTCGCTTGAGGCCCGGCAGCAGGTAGTAGGCCAGCACCGGCGTCAGGGTGATGGAGACGAGGAGGCTCGCCAGGATCGAGACGATGTAGGCCTGACCCAGCGGGGCGAAGAGCCGGCCCTCGATGCCCGACAGGGCGAAGAGCGGCACGAACACCAGCACGATCACCATAGTGGCGTAGACGATGCCGGAGCGCACCTCGTTCGAGGCCTCTACCACGACTGTGAAGACGCTTTTGGGGTTACCCGCTTTACGGTTCTCGCCGAGTCTCCGAAAAATGTTTTCGACGTCGACCACCGCGTCGTCGACGAGTTCGCCGATGGCGATGGCGAGGCCGCCAAGGGTCATCGTATTGATCGACAGCCCGGCGAGGTGGAACACGACCGCGGTCGCCAGGATCGAGACCGGGATCGCCGTGAGCGAGATCGCGGTGGTGCGCACGTTCAAGAGGAAGGCGAACAGCACCACCGCGACGACGACGACGGCCTCCATCAGCACCGTCTCGACGTTGCGTATCGAGGTCTCGATGAAGTTCGCCTGCCGGAAGATGAGCTGGTCGGCGCGCACGCCCTTGAAGGCGCATGCCTCGCCGACGGGTTCGGCCACGGACGGACCCGTCCGATCCGAGCTGCCCTTGCCCGCGTCGGGGCCGCAGGCGTTCAGGCTGGCGGTGATCTCCGCGAGGGCCGTCTCGACCTCGCGGGTGAGCCGCACCGTGTCGACGGCCGGCTGCTTCTCGACCGAGACCACGACCGCGGGCGCGCCCATGTAACCGGCATCACCCCGCTTCACCCGGGCCGCGAAGGAGACCTCGGCCACCTGCCGCAGGTAGATCGGTCGGCCGTTGACGGTGGCGACGACCATGTTGCGCAGGTCGTCGAGGCTCATGCTCCGGCCGAGGTTCCGGATCAGGTACTCGCGGGCGTACTGGTCGGTGAAGCCGCCGCCGGTGTTGGTGCCGAACTGAGCCAGCGCCGTCTCCAGTTGGCCATGGGTGACGCCGAGCGCCCGCAGGGCCGTGGGCTGGGGCGCGACGCGGAACTGGCGCACCTCGCCGCCCATCGGGATCACCTGGGCGACGCCGGGGATCGAGAGCAGGCGTGGTCGGATGGTGAAGTCGGCGAGTTCCCGCAATTGCATCGGCGAGACCGTGCCGCCGTTGAGGGCGACCATCACGATCTGGCCCATGATCGAGGAGACCGGACCCATCATCGGGTTGACGTTTGGGGGTAGTTGCGGGCGCACCATCGCGAGGCGCTCGGCGACCTGCTGGCGGTTGCGGTAGATGTCGGTGCCCCAGTCGAACTCGACGTAGATCACCGAGAGGCCGACGCCGGACACGGAACGCACCCGGGTCACGCCCGGCAGGCCGTTCATCTGCGTCTCGACCGGGAACGTGACGAGCTGCTCGACCTCCTGGGGGGCGAGTCCCTCGGCCTCGGTCATGATCGTCACCGTCGGCCGATTGAGGTCCGGGAATACGTCGACCGGAAGCTTGGTCGCGGTGAAGGCACCGTAGATGACGAGCACCGCGGCAAGCGCCAGTACGAGGAGGCGGTTGCGCAGGGATTGCGTGACGAGGAGCGTGAACACGGGTTGGCCTCCTCAGCGGACCTGGTTGAGGAGTTCGGCGCCTTGGGTCACGATCCGCTTGCCCGCGGCGAGCCCGGAGACGACCAGCACCTGCCCCGCATCGAGCGGCTCGACCCGCACCTCGCGGGGCTCGAAGCGCTCCGGCGCGGTGTGCTCGTAGACGATGCTTTGGCCGTTGCCGCCACGCACCACGCTCATGCGCGGAAGCGCCAACCCCTTCTGCTGTGCGTCGGTTGCGGCCAGCACGGTGACGAACTGCCCGGTCCGCAGTTCCGACGGCGCGCCTTCGACGGCGAAGTGCATCGGCACGGCTTGGCTGCGGTCGGCGAGCCCTGCGCCCATGTAGGCGAGGCGCAGCATGCGACCGTCGGCAAGGCGGGCGGTGGCGTGCTGGCCGCCGGTGAGGGCGTCGAAGCTCAGCGCCTCGATCCAGAGGCGGGTCGGGTCGACGATCTGGAACACCTGCACGCCGGGGCTCGCCATCTGCCCGGCCACGGCGGTCGCCTCGGCGATCACGCCGTCGACCGGCGCCTTGAGTGCTTCGGGCTGCTGGCGGATTGTGTCGAGGGCGGCGCGGCGGTCGAGCAGACCCTTCAGCTCGGCCTGGGCGTCCTCCAGTTGCACCTGCGATACGGCGCCGCCCGGTGCGAGCTTGCGGTAACGTTCGACCCGTCGCTCCGTGACTGCGATCTGCTGGTCGAGTTCGCCCTGGCGTTGGCGCATGTCGGAGGCGTCGACCGCCTGCACCGGCGGCGTGACATAGGCCAGCACCTCGCCCTTGCGCACCCGCGTGCCGAGCCGCGGGAAGATCCCGGATTCCGGCGGCGAGAGCCGGCCGCCGACCGAGGACTGCACGACCCCGCTGGCACTCGGATCGGGCACGATGCGCCCCGGCAGCTCGACGGTGCGGCGCATGATGTCGGAGGATGTCACCACCGTGCGCACGGCCAGTACCCTCTGGGTGGGCTTGGGCACGAAGATCGACCCGTCCGGTTGACGTCGCGCCAAGTCCTGTCCCGCCGGCGCCGGGGCGGCCATGAGGGTGGTTTGCGATCCGGGGGCACTCCCGTGACCGTGCCCCTCGCCCGCGAAGGCGCGCGGCGCGAACGCGAGGGCGACGATGAGGGCGACGAGGGCAGTGGCCGGCAAGTAACGGCGCCCCTTCATCAGGAGCGTGACCGCGATGCCGAGAAGGAAGCCGGTGCTGCCGATGGCCAGCGGCAGCGGGTCGGCCTCCTTCAGGTGGCGCTGAAAGTCGTGGGCCGCGGCGAGGCCGGATGCCCACGCGGAGACACCCGCCTCAGACTTCGGCGGCGGTGCCTCCCGCACCGTCAACGTGACCGGAAACATGTCGGTTGAGCCTGCCGCGGTCACGGTGAAGAGCACCTCGTGCTCGCCGGGGTGCAGGCTCCAATGTGCATCGACCGCGTAGCTGCCGTCCGGCATGGGCGAGGCGGTGAGGGAGCCGTCCGGCGTCTCGGCTCGGACGACGGCGTCCGTCACAGGCTCGTTGGTGCCCACACGGTCGAGGAACACGGCCAAGCGGCCGCTTCGGACGATGGCGACCAATTCGAGCGCGTCGGTGCTCGACGTACTGCGCGGCGCTGTAGCCGCCGCCGGAGCCTGCGCCTCGTTGCCGTGGTCGTGCCCCTCATGGGCGACGGCGAGCGTCGGCGCACCGGCCCAGAGGCCAAACGCCAGGAGAGCCGTCCGCAGGGCGGAGGCGGAGAGAACACGCATGGGATGATCGAGCCTTCGCGTAAAGGAGGCTGGCGGCTGTCGTTCACGGACAGCCGCTCAGGGCGCGCGTTGGAGCGCGGACCTCAGGCGAAGGTTCGAGGGGGTTCGGGAAGCGTCTCAGGAACCACGCTGTCGAACGTGACTTTGCGGACGCCAGCCAACGTTCGCTCGGGCTTCCAGGCAACCACGACGGTCAAGCAGTCCCAGCGCGCGAACGACACTGGGCAGCAAAGGCCGCAAGGACCAGCCACCGACTCTTCGGCGCTTCGGTCGGCATGGCCCACCATGTCGTCAACCTGACCTGGCCCTCCGGTCACTTGGTACCCGACCGAGACGGACGTGTCGTGTCCGACGTGAAGCTCCCCCGCGTGCGAGTGTCCCGCACCCGCCACCGAAAAGGCGGCAAGCGACACGATCTGGAAGACCGTGAGCAACGAACGCCAAAAGGACCGGGTGGCCGACATGATGCGGGGTGCATAGCACATCCACGCGGGCAGACCATGAGCTATTTGGCGCTCAACGAGTGGCGCCCCGACGAAAGTCCTTGGATGTATCCGCCCCAACCGTTCGGTCCGGTGAGCGAGGTTCAAATCCGGGCACCGGCGGGGCCGGCCGCCGGTAGGGGGTTAGGTCCCGGCCGCCATTCCGGCCGCCTTGGTGTCAGGGGTGAGGTTGTTCGCGTGCAGGGCGCGACTTCGCCCGCCGGGCTTCGTGCTCGGAGGCCATGGCCTCCGTCAGCGCGTACACTCTGGTCGCAGATTGGGAACAAACAAGGAACCTGGCGGTTGCGACTCCCGAAGCTGGGCTTAACCGGTCTGACTGGGCGTCGGACGCGATCCAGCCTCGCAAGATGGGCTCCATTCCAGGACCATCCCGGCTGCAGGAGGGGGGCGTGGCTAAGAACATCGTGGTCTTCTCGGATGGCACCGGCCAGGAAGGTGGCCTCCGCGAGGAACAGCGCCTCAGCAACGTCTACAAGCTCTACCGCGTCTGCCGGGTCGGGCCGGACAGCGGCATCGACCCGCGCGAGCAGGTCGCCTTCTACGACGCCGGCCTCGGCACGGACGGCTCGGCCCCGGGTTTCGTCGGTGCCTACCGCCGACTGCAGAAGCTGCTGTCCTCGGTGACCGGCCTGGGCATCACGAAGAACATCGCCGACTGCTACGAGTTCGCCATCAACCACTACGAGCCCGGCGACCGCATCTACCTGATCGGCTTCAGCCGAGGGGCCTACACGGCCCGTTGCGTGGCCAACGTTCTGTTCCTGTGCGGCGTCCCGACGAAAGTGCCGGGCGGAGACCTTCCACGCTTCCGCAAGGCGACGCGGGACATCGCGGATGAGGCGGTGATCAAGGTCTATGAGTACGGCGCGGGTTCACCCCGGGGCGGCGACTACGAGAAGGACCGGTTCGAGTTGGCGAGGCGATTCCGGCGCAAGTACGGGTCGGGTGACGACCTTTCCTCGAACGTGGCACCGCACTTCATCGGCGTGTTCGACACCGTCGCCTCGCTCGGCGCGACCGGACCCAAGTGGTGGGGCATTGCGGCCGGCCTGACGATCCTGGCCGTGCTGGTTGCAGCCGTGCCCGCCGTCTTGTCCGACCTAGCGTTCGGCACCGGCTACTGGCGCCCGTTCCTGGCCACCCTCTCGCTCACTGCGGCGTTCGTCCTCTGGCGTTGGCTGCCGACAGCGGTCAAGACCATCACCGACTCACCGGTGAACGGGAAGGCGCGCTGGCACATCGCGCAATGGCGCTCCGGGAACTACGACCAACTGCTGAGCGGCCATGTCGGCTATGCCCGGCATGCCCTCTCCATCGACGAGACCCGCGCCGACTTCCCGCGGGTCAGGTGGGGCAGCCGGGACGGGGTGCGGAAAAAGGTCCAGGGCGAGCCCGATCCGCTCATCCAGATGTGGTTCGCCGGCAACCACTCCGACATCGGCGGCAGCTACCCCGAAGCCGAGAGCCGGCTGTCCGACGTCGCGTTGCAGTGGATGGTGGAGCAGGCCACCAAGATCCCGGATCCGCTTCGGGTCGACGGGATGGTGTCCGAAGAGCCCGGTACCGGCCGGCTGCACCTGCATCCGGCGTCCGATGGCATGCAGCACTGCGAGGTCGCAGGCATGCACGACTCCATCGCCGGCATCCTTCCCCGCTGGCTGTCCCGTCGGATGGGATGGCTGGGATGGCCGGTGAAGGTCCGGGAGATCCCGGAGGATGCCCTGGTCCACCCGAGCGTCAGGGAAAGATTCGATCTGGCCGAGGTGACCCAATGTGATGGGAAAGGTCCTTATAGGCCGTTGGCGTTGGCGAACCACCGGGACTTCAGGACCGCTTATGCGCCGGGCTCGCCAAACCCAGGGGCAGCGAAATCCGGCATCGTCTAGCAGACCAATCTGCGATTGCAGTTGCTTGGCCATCCGCGAAGCTGCGGACCGACTACGAGGGATGGAATGAGGCTCGACAGTTTCAGGGTCACCAATTTTCGCAGCGTCGAGGATTCGGAAGAGGTCACGCTCGGCGACATGGTCTGTCTTGTCGGCAAGAACGAGGCTGGCAAGACCGCCCTCCTTCAAGCCTTGGCCGGCCTGAATCCCCACCCGGCGACACCAACGGTATTCGATAGGGAACGGGACTACCCCAGGCGGCACCTGAACGAGTACGACGCACGGCATCCGAAGGAGGAGGGCGAGGCAATCGTCATCACGTCCAAATGGTCCCTATCGCCCGAGGATGTGGCGACGCTGGCCGAAGCGTTGGGCCCCGACTGTCTCCGGTCGCGTCAGATCACCCTCTCGCGCCGCTACGACGACGAAACCTTCCGCATCGACGTTCCGCTGAACTACCCGGCCATCGCCGAGTACCTGATGGCCAGCCACGGCCTCGGCGAAACCGTCAGGGAACCGCTTGCGGAAGCCACAACCACGGACATGCTCCGAAAGGCGTTGGAGGCGTTGGCGGAGCCGACGCCGGACCAAGTCGCGCTCCTGGAAACGATCAGGTCGTTCCCCGGCCAGAACGCGGTGGGTTTCGTTGGGAGCTACATCCGCTCCGTGACGCCCCAGTTCATGTACTTTTCGTATTACGACCGCATGGCCGGGCAAATCCGGGTCGACGACATCGTACGCAACGGGGACGCACCGTACCACCATCCCGGACATCCGCATGGAAACACGCATTTGGACGTCGGCGAGAGGGTTTTCCTCGACTTCCTCGAATTCGCCGGGACCTCGGTGGAGGAGATCAAGGCGTCGACGACCTACGAGTCGCTGAACGCCAAGTGTGAATCCGCATCGAACGCCATCACCGACCAATTGCAGGAATACTGGACGTAGAACGCGTTCCTGGAGCTTGAGGTCAGGGTCACGAAGGCGGAAGCGGGCGACCCCGCCCCGTTCAACGCCGGCGCGATCGCCCGCGCCCGTGTCAGGAACACCCTTCACAGGGTGACGGTGCCGTTCTCGGAGCGTAGCGCCGGGTTCATCTGGTTCTTCTCGTTCCTGGTGAAGTTCGCGCAGGTAAGCAAGCGTGGGGGCAACCAGATACTCCTGCTGGACGAGCCGGGGCTGACCCTCCACGGCAAGGCCCAGGCCGATCTGCTGCGGTACTTCGCCGACCGACTCCTGCCGAAGCACCAAGTGGTCTTCTCCACGCATTCGCCCTTCATGGTGCCGCCCGACGACCTGACGCTCTCCCGGATCATCGAGGACCAGGTCGAGCAGAAGCGTCCAGGCTTCTGGACGACGAAGGGTACCAAGGTCAGGGGCGACGTGCTCGCCACGGACCCGGACACCCTCTTCCCCCTCCAGGCCGCCTTGGGCTACGACGTCACCCAGGCGCTGTTCATCGGCAAGCACACCCTGCTGGTCGAGGGACCGGGCGACATCCTGTTCCTCAAGGCCCTGTCGGCTCAGCTGAAGCGACGGCGACGGACCGCGCTCGACCCCCGCTGGACGATCTGTCCGGCCGGTGGGCTCGACAAGATCCAGTCGTTCGTCTCCCTGTTCAAGGGCGCGAACCTACACCTGGCGGTGATGTCCGACAGAGCCCAGGGCGACAAGCGCAAGCTTGAGCAGCTCAAGGCCGCCGGTGCCATACCAGAGAGCCGCATCATGAATTATCCCGACGTGCTCGGCATCGCCGAGGGCGACGTCGAGGACATATTCGAGCCCGAGACCTATGTCGGCATTGTCAACGGCGCCTTCGAGCTCAAGGGGCGTTCCGCACTGACCCTAGCCAAGCTTGACAAGGATGCACCGGGCCCCGGCCGGCTGGTGAAGCGCATGGAGACGGTGTTCAGGATCCTCCCGGCATCCACGCCGGAATTCGACCACTTCAGCCCGGCTGATTGGCTCATCCGCAATCCCAGTTTCCTGGACGGAAACGGCCCTGGCGTCGTGACGACCCTCGACAACGGTGAGAAGGTCATCGAGGCCATCAACGCTGCTTTGCCACGGTAACCGGTCAACCCGACGCTTTTCACCGCGACAGGCGACCCGAGCGCCTCGCCCGCACGAAGGGCCGGCAACAGTCGTCAGTGGACGCTCTATTGCACCGTATATCCCTGCCATAACTGTGCCCGGCACCTCGTCACCGCCGGGGTGAAGCGGGTCTATTACGTCGAGCCTTACGTGAAGAGCCTCGCGGTCGAGCTTCACTCCGACACCATCGTTACGGAACTTCCGCAACGGCCCAAGGACGGAAAGGCGCCGACCCAGGCCCAGATGGTCATCGTTCCATTCACCGGCGTCGGCGAGCGAATGCATGAGGATTTCTTCATCAAGAAAGGTGATCTGAAGGACGAGCACGGCACGTTCGTGCCTCCCGGCGGGGGCCTGCCCGAACATGCCGTCCGGCTGCGTGACTTGGCCTCCGTCGAGAGGCGTGCCGCCTCCTTGGTCCCGGAAGCCTGACGATGGCCGAACGCAAGATCCTCAGCTTCCCGACCCGGGCGCTGGCGCCGCATGCCGTCCCGTCCATGCCGGACCTGCAATACACCCTCTTCCCCGGCCAGGACGACTGAGAGGGCGCCGTCGCCTTCGTCGACATCGAGGGGCTGACGGAGGAGCCTCTGCTGCGCCTGATTGCGACCAACGCCGCGCGGGCACTCGTCGATCTGAGGCCGCGACCCGTCTTCCAGCGTCCCCGCTTCCGGCACAAGAACGTCGTCTTCTACCTGCACGACCGGGACATCCGGTACGTCGAGTTCGCGCTGATGGCGCGCTGGCCATCCCGGGACAAGGCCGTTGCCGCGATGCATTCCTCCGAGGCATACGCCAAGATCGAGCCGGTCCTCGAACACGGGCTGGCCATCTGCCTCTACGACCAGTCCGCCGAGGACCTCGGCTGGCTCGATGAGATGCGGCGCCTGCTCAGGCATTCGAAGGGATATCGGGCCGAGGTGAACCCGCGCTCCTTGACCGGCATGCCGGTCTGAGGGGGTCTTCGACTTCCAACCGCTCGGAGACATGGTTGCCTTGTCCGGGAATCGAGTAGTAGACGGGTATATCAGCCTGCCTTAGGGCAATTGCGAGCTTATGTTGTTTTAAACGACACAAGAGGTTATTATGTCGATATAAGCGACGGGGCTTCCGCCGCCCGGGGGCGTTAAGTGGCTACGACGCACGGTGATCTGATCCTCACGCGAGGCGACCCGCAACGCGACCGGTCCCTTCAGCGGCAGGCCGCCGCCGGCAAGCTCCGGCGGGTCGGCGACGGCATCTATGCGGTGTGCAACGGTCGTCCCGTCGAAGAGATTGTCTGCGGCGGATGGGCTCCCATCCTCGCTCGATACGCGCCTGGTGCCGTGCTCAGGGGCCGGACTGCCCTGCAGAGGAATCCCTGGCGTGAGCGCGGGCCGGACGGGCGCGTCGTCTTCCCGGGCTGGGTGTTCGCGACCGATCCGCACGGGAAGGCCCGCAGGCGGTTGTCACTGCCCGGCTTGGAAATCAGAACCTTCCCCGGTCCAGGGCCGTTGGAGGGGGACATGTCCTTCCTCGGGGTCTACCTTCCGAGCGACGCGCGCGCCCTGCTGGAGAACCTGCAGGCATCACGCGCACGGAGTGGGCCTAGCCGCACCGTCGGAAGGGAAGGCGTCGAACGAGAGGTCGAGCGGTTGCTGAAGACCGCCCATGAGGACGGTCTCCGGGAGATCCGGCAGCGGGCCGAGTGCATCGCAGGCTCGCTTGGGGCGGAACAGGAACTGCAGGTCCTCCTCGATATCATCGGGACCATCCTCGGAACGCGCAAAGCCGGTTTGGTCGCAAGGGACGTGGCCGCGCGGCGCCGGCCGGACGACCCCTACGACCCCGAGTGCATGGAGCGCCTCAAGGTCTTGGCGATGACCCTCGGGCGCGTCGCGCCCGACTTGGCCGACCCGCACGTCGGTCCCGGCGAGCGGGACTGCACGTCATTCGTCGAGGCGTACTTCACCAACTACATCGAGGGCACGCGCTTCCTCGTCGACAAGGCGCGGCGCATCGTGTTCGAGCACGAACCGGCCGATGGGCGGCCGCAGGACGGTCGCGACGTGACGCAAACCTTTGCCCAGGTCGCGAGCATCGTGCCGGGCGAGGCGCGCGCATCGTCCGTCGATGAGTTCATGGCCGAGATCCGCGAGCGGAACGCGCGGTTGCTCGACGCGCGCCCCGACAAGAAGCCGGGCGAGTTCAAGGAGGATGCCAACAGCGCCGGCAACACCGTCTTCGTGTTGCCTGACCTCGTCAAGGGGACTCTGCGCGAGGGTTTCGCCATGCTGCGCGACCTGCAGGCCCCGTTCGCCCGCGGCGTGTTCGCCCACACCCTCATCGTCCTCGTCCATCCCTTCAACGACGGCAACGGTCGGACCGCCCGCATCATGATGACGAAGGAATTGGTCGGCGGGGGGAAGTCGCGAATCGTGGTGCCGACCATCTACCGGTCGGACTACATCGGGGGGTTGCGGGCGCTTACCGCACCCGGCGCCGCTCAAGCCGCGCCCCTCGTGCGCGCGATGCTGCGGTGCCAGTCCGTCACGGCCCGCATCGCTTCGCCGGACCTCGACGAAACGTTGCGCCTTTGGGCCTCGACACACGCTTTTCTGGAAGACGAGAAGAACGCGAGGTTCACCGACCCGAACGTCAACGTGGACATCGTATGGCGGCGAGGCATCCCGGCCCCCGCCTCCTACTGGCAGGAACTCGACTTGACGGCCCAACTCCAGGACGATGTCACCGGCCTGATACCCCTTGAACATCAAGTCGTATAGAACGACGATGACGCACTTCCAACGACCAAAAACTACAAAGGCCGCGTGATGACGTTCATGATGGTAGGTCGTTGCGTCACTCGCCTGCAAGGCCAACTAGGGGCGAGGTGCCGGAACGGGCAGTATGTGGTTTTGGGTCCGGCCACCACCGGCGATTCGGCAACGCGCCATCCGCATTCATCCCGAGCCATTTGGTGTATCGCAAGCCCGACGGTGATCCGTGCTGTCCGCTCGGCGCCGTCATGACGGCTCGCCATATGCCCAGTGGCGGCAGGTCGGACGCAGACGTCGGCACGTGGCCGGAAATCTCCCGAAACCCGACACCGCCTCCGAGGCGCCGATCCAGGGCTGCTTTCCTCAAGTCCAAAGGAATGCTTACGCCTTTAGGGTAAGCGACTTCTCACGTCGCTGTTGTCTCGGCTGCAGGCTAGGACCGGTCCGTGGCGCGGCTCAGTTCCGGCTCCGGCTTGCGAGCGGTCACGGCCAGCACCGCGCCATGAATGCTCCGACCCGAACAAGGCGACCCATGCGCGTGCTGCTGATCGAGGACGACCGCATGATCGGCGAAGGGTTGTCGCACGGCCTTGCCGCCGAAGGCTACTCCGTCGATTGGGTACGCGACGGCCCCATGGCCGAAACGGCGCTGCGGGTCGGCGGCCACGCATTGGTCCTGCTGGACCTCGGCCTGCCGGGCGCCGACGGCCTGCAGGTTCTCAGGTCCGCGCGGACGGCGGGCAACGACATGTCGGTGCTCATCATCACGGCGCGGGACGGACTCGACAGCCGCGTCGCCGGCCTCGACCTCGGGGCCGACGACTACCTGGTCAAGCCGTTCGAGATGCGCGAGCTGCTCGCCCGGATGCGGGCGATCCTGCGGCGCCGGGCCGGGCGGGCGACCGCGCGGCTCGTGGCCGCCGAGACCGAACTCGACACGGAGAGCCATGTGCTATCCCACGCCGGAACCGTCGCGGTCCTGTCGGCGCGCGAATACGCCCTCATGCACGCGCTCATGGAGCGACCGGGGCGCATCCTCTCTCGGGCGCAGATCGAGGAACGCATCTACGGGTGGGGCGAGGAGGTCGAGAGCAACGCGGTGGACGCCCTGATCCTCACGGTCCGCCGCAAGGTCGGCAAGGGCGTGATCCTCAACGTCCGCGGCGCAGGCTGGATGGTGCCCAAGCCATGAGGGCCGCCTCCTTGCGCCGCACGACGCTCGGCTGGATGACCGCCCTGCTCGCCGGAATCGGCTTGGCCGCGATGGTCGCGGCCTATGCCCTCGCGCGGATCGAGGCGGCCGATTTCCTCGACGGGCAGTTGCGGCAGGTCGCCCTCAACGCCGGTCCCGGGCTCCCGGACGCGGACGCGCCGCCCGCCGCCGACCAGGACCCGGAGGACCAACTCGCCGTCACCATCTGGAAGGACGGGCAGGTCCTGCGCGACGACCGCGGCGTCGACGTCCGCCACCCCGGCCGCACGGGATACGCGAACGTCGTCATGGGCGGCGAGCTCTGGCGCACCTACACGACCGCCAACGGCACCACGACGGTCCGGGTCGCCCAGCGCGACGTCGTGAGGGCGGAGTTCGCACGCAATGCGGCGCTCGGCGCCGTGGCCCCGCTGCTGCTCCTCGTCCCGCTGTCGTGGATCGTCGTCGGCTGGGCGATGAACCGGGCGCTCGGGCGGCTCGACGGCTTGGTGCATGACCTCGCCGGGCGCGGCGCCGCCGCCCAAGGCCCCTTGCCGACGCGCGGCGTGCCGACGGAGGTGGCGCCCCTCGTCGAGGCCATGAACGGGCTCATCCTTCGCCTGCAGGCCGCTCTGGCCGCCCAGAAGCGGTTCGTGGCCGACGCGGCGCACGAACTGCGTACGCCGCTTGCCGCGATGCAGATCCAACTCGACTCCCTCGGCGGGCCTGCCGGTGGCGGGGGCGACGCGCGGCGTATGGCGCTGGCGGACGGCCTCCGGAGGGCGAACCGGCTGGTGGATCAACTGCTCCGTCTCGCCCGGCTCGACGACGGTGCCGAGGCCCGTCCTGCATCCGTCGACCTCGGCCAGCTCCTGCTCGACTGCGTCGCCGACCACGTCGTGCTCGCCGAGCGCAAGGACATCGACCTGGGCGTGCATATCGAGACACCCGCGACGCTTCACGCGTCGGAGGACGAGGTCCGCGTCCTGTTCGCCAACCTGGTCGACAACGCCCTGCGCTACACGCCGTCGGGAGGCCAGGTCGACGTCCGTCTGCTGAACCGGAACGGTGCGTGCGTCGTCACGGTTCGGGACACCGGCTGCGGGCTGCCGCCGGGAAGCGAGGGCCGCCTGTTCGACCGCTTCTTCCGGGCCGCGCCACCGGAAGTCGAAGGCACAGGGCTCGGGCTCGCCATCGCCCGCCGCATCGCGGAGCGCAACGACCTCGGCCTGACGGTCGAAAACCGACGTGACGGGCAGGGGACCCTCGCAACCGTCAGACTGCCGGCCTGAGGCCGAGCCTGCGGCTCCTCCGGACGAAGCTCATTCTGCCCTCATTCTGGCTCGCTATCACCGTGCCCGACCATGACGGACGGGAGACGGGGATGAGCGAGATCCAGCGCCAGGTCTTGAACAAGGTACCGGAGGTCACCGCGGCCTTCTGGGTCATCAAGATCCTGTCCACGACCGTCGGCGAGACCGGCGCGGACTACCTCGCGGTGAACGTCGGCCTGGGTGCCGCCGTCACCGCCACCCTCACGGCCGGCCTCCTCGCGGCCGTCCTCGCCCTGCAGGTGCGCGAGCGGCGCTACGTGCCCTGGACCTATTGGTCGACCGTCGTCCTCGTCAGCGTGGTCGGCACGCAGGTCACCGACATCCTGACCGACAAGCTCGGCGTGAGCCTCTTCGTCAGCACCGGCGTGTTCGCGGCCGCCCTCGCCGCCGTGTTCGCCCTCTGGTACGCGACCGAGCGGACGCTCTCGATCCACGCCATCGTGACCCGGCGCCGCGAGGCGTTCTACTGGCTCGCCATCCTCCTGACCTTCGCGCTCGGCACGGCCGCGGGCGACCTGGCTACCGAGGCGCTGGGGCTCGGCTTCAATCTCGGCGTCGTCATCTTCGGCACGATCCTGGCCGCCCTCGCCCTCGCCTGGCGCCTCGGCGCGAACCCGGTGACGACCTTCTGGCTCGCCTACATCGTCACGCGCCCCCTCGGCGCATCGCTGGGCGATCTGCTGTCGCAGGCACGGGAATACGGCGGCCTCGGCTTCGGCACGGCCTCCACCAGCCTCGCCTTCTTCTCCGTCATCGTCGCCCTGGTGACGTCCCTGAGCCTCGTCTCCGGACGCCCTGGCGAGCCGGCCGGACAGCGGCGGGCCTGACCGTCCGCCGCCTCCCGCATCCCCATCCTCCAGTCCTTCCAACGCCGCACGACACGGAGCGAACGACCATGCGAAACATCCTCCTCGCCGCCATCGCCGCGACGGTCATCGGTGCCACGGCCGCCCCCCTGGGCCTGCTGGCGATGCAGGACGCCGCCGTCGGAGCGACGCCCAAGGCGATGGCGGCCTCGAAGCTTGGCGACCTCTCCAAGTTCCGGACCATCGTCGTCGACGTGAAGGCGATGACCGACCGGGGCGACCTCGCCGCCGCCAAGACGCGCATCAAGGACCTGGAATTGTCCTGGGACGCGTCCGAGGCCGGCCTGAAGCCGCGAGCCGCCGCCGACTGGCACGTCGTGGACAAGGCCATCGACCGCGCCCTCGACGCGCTGCGGGCGTCGAACCCCGATCCGGCCGCCTGCCGTCGCGCGGTCGACGACCTGCTCGCCATCATCGACCAGACCCACACCGCGTGAGCCAGCCCTCGCTTTCCCACGGCAGCCCGATGCAACCGACCGAGCGACCCGGACACGTCGAACCCGCCAAGGTGCCTGAAGCCACCGCCGGGTTCTGGGCCATCAAGATCGTGGCCACGACCCTGGGCGAGGTCGGCGGGAACGCCGTCACGTTGACGCTCGGCCTCGGCTATCTCGCCGGCACGGCGATCTTCGGGGCCGCCCTGGCGGTGCTGCTGGCCGCACAGGTCCGGGCGGACCGCTTCCATCCGATCCTGTACTGGGCCGTGGTCACCGCGACGACGCTCGCAGGCACGACCCTCGCCGACTTCTGCGACAGGTCCCTCGGCATCGGCTACGCGGGCGGGTCCCTGGTGCTGCTCGGATCGGTCGTCGCGACCCTGATCCTGTGGAAGCGCACGCTCGGCACGGTCGCCGTGGAGACGGTGCGGTCCCCGCGGGCCGAAGGTTTCTACTGGGCCACGGTCATGTTCTCCCAGACGCTCGGCACCGCGTTGGGCGACTGGATGGCTGACAGCAGCGGGCTCGGGTACAACGGGAGCGCGCTCCTCATCCTCGTCGCGCTGGCCGTGGTCACGGCCCTCCATCTGCGAACGCGTGTTTCCAGGCCCATGCTGTTCTGGACGGCGTTCGTCCTGACGCGGCCGCTCGGCGCCACCCTCGCCAACTCGCTCGACAAGCCGGTCGCTTCCGGCGGCCTGGGCATCGACGACATCACGATCTCCGGCGTGCTCGCGCTCGTCATGGCCGGGGCTCGTCCTCCTCATCCCGCAGCGTGCCGGTCGCCGGGCGGCCTGCGCCGACGCGCCGTGAGGTTTTTCTCGAAGAAGGAGCAGGTCCGATGGACGACCGTTACGAACGCGCCCTGAGCAAGGTACCCGAGGTCACGCTGGGCTTCTGGATCATCAAGATCCTGGCCACGACGCTCGGGGAGACCGGCGGCGACACCGTCACCATGACCCTCAACTGGGGTTACCTCGCCGGCACCGCCCTGTTCGCCGTGCTGCTGGTCGCGCTCGTGGTCGCCCAGATCATATCGAAGCGGTTCCACCCGGTCCTGTACTGGTCCACGATCGTCGCCTCGACCACCTTCGGTACGACGATGGCGGACTTCGCCGACCGCTCGCTCGGCATCGGATACACCGGCGGGTCGACCCTGCTACTCGCCTGCCTCGCGGCCGTGCTCGGGCTTTGGTACGCGACCGAGGGCACCGTGTCGGTGGACACGGTTTCGACCCCGCGGGTCGAGGCGTTCTATTGGGGGGCGATCACCTTCTCGCAGACGTTGGGCACCGCGCTCGGCGACTGGCTCGCGGACACCGGCGGCCTCGGCTACGAGGGTGGCGCCCTCGTCTTCGCGGCGGCGCTCGCGGTCGTCATCGCCCTGTACTACCGGACCTCCGTTTCACGGGTCACGCTCTTCTGGGCGGCGTTCATCCTGACCCGCCCGCTCGGGGCCACGGTGGGCGATTTCCTCGACAAGCCGGTCGCCAACGGCGGGCTGAACCTGAGCCGGCCGCTCGCTTCCGCCGTGATCGCGGCCTTCATCGTGGCGCTCATCGTCCTGCTACCGCAGCGGGCCGGCCGTCATCCGGGCGCGGACGCGACGGCGTCATGAACCTGCGGTCGACACCGCATGGCGACGCGCCGGGGCCCCGCCCTTGTCCGGCGCCGCGGCGACTTCGTCCACGGGGCCGTGCGCGCGACCTGCCCCCGATCCGTGGAGTTCGCACGGATGCCGGCGGCCCGGGGACGGCGGCCGCGCGCATCCCGAGGCCGGGCCAGAAGCAGTCGCCGTGGGTCAGGGCCGCGGTCCATCGACGATCCTTGCATCCCCGGTCTGGCCGCCTCGCCCCACGGGCGACGCGCGTCAGACCTGGGGCGGCGTACCGAGGTCCGGCCGGGAGGCGAGGCGGATGAACGAATTGGGTGCCTGGGCAGCAGCCGTGACGCGCCTCGGGAAACGGGAGCTCGGCCTCGTGGCGACGCTGTTCTGCGTCGCCGCACTCCTCCTCGCGTTCGGCCTCCTCGCCGGCGAGGTGATGGAGGGTGATACCATGGCGTTCGACACCCGGGTCGCGCGCTTCTTCCGTCCACTCGGCGCCGCCGGCCCAATCGGGCCGGCCTGGGTGCATGAGATGGCGCGCGACGTGACCTCCCTTGGGAGCATGGTCGTCCTGTGCTTCCTGCTGGCTGCGACCGTGGGGTACCTGCTCCTGGTCCGCAGGCGTGGGACTGCCCTCCTGGTGGTGGGCTCGATGCTGGGCGGCACGGTCATCAGCTTCGGCCTGAAGCTGCTCTTCAACCGCCCTCGTCCCGACATTCCCGGCGGCATCCAAGTGTTCACAGCCAGCTTTCCCAGCAGCCACGCCATGCTCTCTGCGGTGACCTTCCTGACGCTGGGGGCGATCATGACGAGGGTCGCAGCGGGCGCACGGCTGAAGGCGTACTTCATGGGGCTCGCCGTCTTCCTCACCGTCGTCGTGGGGCTGAGCCGCGTCTACATCGGCGTCCACTACGCGACCGACGTGTTGGCGGGCTGGTGCGTCGGGTCGGCCTGGGCGGTGCTGTGCTGGATCGTGGCGCTGCGCCTCCAGCGGCGCGGCCAGGTCGAAGCGTCGGGGGCGGCCGGTGAGCCCGACCGTACGGCTCATGCGGATTCGAAGCTGTCCGTTCGGACCTTGCGTTAGCGTCGCCTTACGGCGCTCAAATGGCTCGGCCGTGCTGCCGGATCACCCGGTTCAGGGTGCGCCCGAGTTGGTCGGCGGCGTAGGGCTTGTGCAGCAGCTCGAAGCCGTCACCACCTCCCTGGGCCAGCGCATCGCTGTAGCCGGACGCCAGGACGACCGGCAGGCCGGGGAGCCGCCCGCGCAACAGCTTGGCCATGGCGAGGCCGCCCATGCCGGGCATGACCACGTCCGAGAACACGACGTGGAAGCCGGCGCCATCCGGGCCGAGCCGGTCGAGGGCCTCCTCGGCGTTCGCCGCCCAGTCCGTCGCGAAGCCCAAGTCCTGGAGGATCTGCGTGGCGAATCGCCCGACCTCGACGTTGTCCTCCACGACCAGCACGCGCCGCCCGGCTCCGGACGAGGTGGCCTCGTCTCCCGTTTCATGTCTGCCCGGCTCCGGGGCGGCCTCGATCTCGGGCAGGTACAGCGTGAACGTGGTCCCACGCCCCGGAGCGCTCTCCACGTTCACGTCGCCGCCCGATTGCTTGGCGAAGCCGAACACCTGGCTCAGGCCCAACCCCGTTCCCTTGCCGACTTCCTTCGTGGTGTAGAACGGCTCGAAGATGCGTCCGAGGAGCTCCGGGGCGATGCCCGTGCCCGTGTCCGACAGCGAGACCGCCGCGAACGGCGCCGGGCTGCCGCCGTGACCGCGGATCGAAGGCATCCCCTGCGAGCAGGACAGCCGCAGCGTCAGCGTGCCCTCGCCGTCCATAGCGTCGCGGGCATTCACCGCCATGTTGATGACGGCCGTCTCGAACTGGCTCACGTCGGCCAGGACGTGACAGGGACGCTCGGGCAACTCGGTCAGCACGCGGATGCGCGAACCGGTCACCGTGTCGAGCATGTCGGCCACGCTTTTCAGACGGGCGCCGGCCTCGAACACCTCGGGCTTGAGCGCCTGCCTTCGGGCGAAGGCCAGGAGTTGCCCGGTCAGCTTGGTGGCGCGCTCCACCGTGTCCGAGACCGCGTCCATGTAGCGCCTTCGCCTGTCGTCCGGCAGGTCGGGTCGCCGCAGGAAGTCGACAGAGGACCGGATGATGGTCAGGAGGTTGTTGAAGTCGTGGGCCACGCCCCCGGTCAGCTGGCCGACCGCCTCCAGCTTCTGCGACTGCCGGAGCGCCGCCTCCGCCTCGCCCAGGCGGGCGGTGCGCTCCTCGACCCGCTGCTCAAGCGTCGCGTTCAGGGCCGCGAGCTGCCCCGCCGCCTCGCGCAGGGCGGCGTCGGCGCGCACGCGCTCGATATGCGCCCAGCAGCGCTCCGTCACCTCGCGGAGAACCGCAAGGTCGTCGCCCGACCAAGCCCGCGCCACCCGGTCGTGGATGGCCATCATGGCCGTCAGGCGCCCGTCCTTGACCAGGGGCATGCAGGCTACCGCCGCGACACCAACGGCCTGGAAGGAGGCAGCGTCCGCAGCCGGCAGTTCAGACCGGACGTCGCCGACGACGAGCAACTCGCCCGAACGAAGGCAGGTCGCGGCCAGCGTGCCGAAATCGGTGAGGCGGTAGCGCCCGACGATGCTCGGCGAGCCCTCCGCCGACCAATCCCCGCGGATGGTCAGGCCTTCCCCGTCCGGGTCCATGTCGGCGTAGGCGCAGTTCGAGAGACGCAGATGGCCCGCCACCATGCGCGTCGTCACCGACAGGATGCCCTCGGCATCTGTGTTCCCGGCGGTCTCCGTGCCGAGTGCGTCGAGGAAGCGCAGCCTTGCCTCGTTGGCTTGCCGGACCTCCTCGGCTCGCCGCCGCGCCGTGATGTCGATGGCCGTGCCGAGCGCCCGGACGCACGCTCCTCTCGCGTCGAACAGGCCCTTGCCCTTGGCCGCGACCCAGCGGACGACGCCATCCTCCTTTCCGACCGTGCGGTACTCGACGTCGTAGGTCGCGCGCCGCGCCGGGTCGAGCGCCGAGGCGAAGGCCGCGCTCGTCACCTCCAGGTCGTCCGGATGCAGCCCGGCATAGAAGTCGGCCATGCTGCAGGGCACGCCCGGCGAGATGCCGAACATCGCCTTGGTACGATCCGACCAGGTCAGCACGTCGGTGGTCAGGTCGAGGTCCCAGGTCCCCACCTCGGCGGCCTCGGTCGCGAGCCGCAGGGATTCCTCGCTGAAGGCCAGCCGCTCCAGGTTGGCCCGCCGCTCGGCCGTCAACGCCGCGTTCTCGTCCTCCAGCACGACGAGGCGCTCACGCTCGACCGTCACGTCCAACTGGCTGGCGAAGAAGTATGCGAGATCGCCGCCCGCGTCGTTGACCGGCGCCAGCAGCAGCCGGTTCCAGAACGGTGTTCCGTCCTTCTTGTGGTTGCGGATGTCGATCTCGATGGACCGGGGCGCGACGATGGCCTCGCGGATCAGGCGGACTGTCTCCGGGTCGGTCTCAGGGCCCTGCAGGAAGCGGCAATTGCGCCCGAGGATCTCCTCCCGCGCATAACCGGTCAGGCGGCAGAAGGCATCGTTGACGAAGACGATGGGATTGTCCGGCCGGCGCGGATTGGTGATGACCATCGGCATGCGCGTTGCCCGCACGGCAGCGGGGAACGGGTCGGTCCCGCCATCAATTCCGGCGAGTTCGGCCTCGATCCTGGCTTGGTCGCGTCGGAGCCGCTCAGGCGTCGCGCGGTATGGGGGTGGCTTGACCGTGTCGTCCATCAGGCTTCGGTTCTAGCAGCCGTTGCCACAATTCGCAGCGGGGTCGGGCGCGGCGGTCGCCGGACCCGCCAAGTCGCCCGGTGAAATTTTCACAACCGAGCGACCCCGAAGGCGAGGCGCCCGACCGGACTACGCCAGGACGGAGGCCGGCAGCCTTACCGTCACGGTCGTCCCGCCCGCGCCGCTTGCCATCGCGAGCGTTCCGTTGAGCTGGCGGACGAACGCCTCGACGAACCGGGATCCAAGGCCGGAACCCGGGCCGCTGGTCGCGTCCAGCCCGATGCCGTCGTCGGCGACCGTGAGCACCGCCTCACCGTCCCGGCGCCTGAACCCGAGGAGGATGCGGCCCCCTCCGGACGGAAACGCGTACTTCACCGCGTTGGTGGCGAGTTCGTTGACGATCAACCCGACCGTGACCGCCTGGTCGGCGACGATGGACAGCGGTTCCGCCTCGACGTCGACGGCGATGCGGGCCTCGGCGCCGAGCAGGCTGGAACGCAGGCTTCCGGCGATGCCCTCCAGATATGGCCCCATCGCCACCGGGCCGAGCGTCGAGGAGCGGGAGATCACGTCGTAGAGCTCGGCCACGGCGCCGATGCGGCCCTGCATCGCGCGGTAGCCCTCGACGCAGGGTTCGGCCGCCCGGCGGATTTCGTACGAGACGAACGAGGTGATGATCTGCAGGCTGTTCTTGATGCGATGGGCGAGCTCGGCGGCGAGAAGGTCGCGGTGCCTCTCCAGCATTCGCGCCTCGGTCACGTCCTCGAAGACCAGGAGCAGCCGAGTGATATGGTTGCCGGGACGGTGGACCTTGCGGGCGTTGAGCTTGAAGATGCGCCGACCGAGTCCCGGGAACTCGTCCTCGACCTCGAAGCCGTCGATGGCCATGTCGTCGGGCACGATCCGCCCGAGCAGATCCTGGAGCCGCCCGACCCGCCACTGGCCTTGCGACAGGTCGTAGAGCGACGTGCCGACCACAGTCCCAACGTCGAGGCCGAACATGCGCAGGAAGGAGCGGCTGGCACTGACCACTGTCATGTCGGCTTCGAGGACCACCAGCGGGTCTCGAACCGTGTCGACGATGCCCTGGGCGAGAAGTCGCTGTCGCTCGGCCTCGGCCCGGGCCTCGTGCTCGCCCGTGACGTCGTCGATGGCGAGGAGCAGGTATGGAACGTGGCCGTCCTCCCTGAACACCTTGCGGGCGTTGAGGCGCATGCACTTCACGCCGATGCCGGGAAAGTCGTGCCCGACCTCGTAGCCCTCGACGGTCCCGTCGCGCGGCACGATCTCGCCGAGCAGCGTGCGCAGTTCGGGGATCCCCCACTGGCCGTTGCCGAGCTCGAACAGCGGCCGTCCGACCGTCGCCTCGGGCTCGACCTTGAAGGTGTTGTAGAAGGCGCGGTTCGCCGACTTGACCCTAAGGTCCATGTCGAGAACCAGCAGGCTGGTCCGGACGGTGTCGACGATGTCTTGCGAGCTTACCGTGTCCATGCGTCCACCGTCGGGTTCGAAGCTACCCGTCCGCACGGTCCACGAACCCTAGCCGACCGGTGGGACGCGAGTCCGCGTAGTGGATGCGGGCGGGTTCACACGGCCGTCTCATTTCCCAGCCGTCCGCCACCGGAGCCGGGGGGGGG